>NZ_JAOTBE010000029.1 GCF_026162645.1 Paracoccus rhizosphaerae | reverse complement strand
CACTGCCATGGGGTCGTTGTCCGCCCCCACCCCTCTTGCAAAAGCAGCTTCTGGTCCTCGATTAGCGCCAACTTCATAGACTCACAGGCCTGCTCGATATCGCGAGCGGCGATGGCGTTGAGCAACTTCGAGTCCCTTTCCAGCCGGTCGAGCTGATACCAGGCTGAAAATCACATTGGAGGACCTACGAAAAATGCAACGGGCGATAATCCGGTCGGCCACGGATCACGACGTGGGGAGTATCGAGAAGATCGTCGATGGAGCCTATTTGCACTACATCGAAAGAATTGGCTGCAAGCCTGCCCCAATGACCGATGACTATACCGCGCTTGTCGCCTCAGGCAGCGTATGGGTGCTTACGGTGGGTGATAGCCTTGCCGGCCTCATCGTCCTGAGGCCCGAGCCAGATCATCTGCTGGTCAGCAATGTGGCTGTTTGGCAGGCATACCAAGGCCAGGGCTATGGCAGACAGCTCTGTCTAGCGTCAGCGCCCATGGAACAGATTAGGCCGTTTGCGTGACGGAGGGTTTCTGGCTCATCGTAGCCTTCATGGAGCGAAGATGAGCAAGAAACCCGTGACGACGAAAGCCGAGGCTGACAGGTCTGTCAAAGACATCCGCCGGGCGACGCGCAAGATCCACAACGCCGAAGAGAAGATCAGGATTGTCTTGGCTGGCCTGCGCGGCGATGACAGCATTGCCGAGCTATGCCGTCGCGAAGGGATCGCCCAGAGCCTGTATTATAGCTGGTCAAAAGAATTCCTCGAAGCTGGAAAGAAGCGCCTCGCCGGTGACACGGCGCGCCAGGCGACCAGTGGCGAGGTCAAGGACCTGCGCGCTGAGGCACTGGCGCTCAAGGAGGTTGTGGCCGACCTCACCCTTGAGAACCGGATCCTCAAAAAAAACACTACCGGGGTTGGGGGCGAGCACGCATGAGATACCCTGCCTCCGAGAAGCTTGAGATCATCCGCATCGTCGAGCAATCCCACCTGCCGGTGCGCCGGACTTTGGCACAGATCGGGGTGCCGCCCACGACCTTTTACCGGTGGTATGATCGATATGTCGAACACGGCCCGGAAGGCTTGGAAGACCGCCCCTCACGGCCGTCTCGGGTCTGGAACCGCATCCCCGATGCTGTGCGTGATCGGATCGTGGAACTGGCGCTCAGCGAGCCGGACCTGTCGCCGCGGGAGCTGGGAGTTCGCTTCACGGATACGAAAAAGTACTTCGTGCCTGTCGATCCGTTCCAGATGCCATGGGCAACCTCCCGTGAAGATTGCCGAAATGTAGCGACGCGAAGATTTGTCTGCACTAAATACACGCCAGAGCCAATTTTGCATGCCGGTTCACAGGCACGAAGCTCGGGCGCTTGTTCACCACTGCCTCGAAGCTGGGCATGTTGTCGCTGATCCGCTCGACCTAATCATTTTCATCCGCAAACTCCGGCAGGACGGCGTTGAACCACAGCGCGGTGCCTGCCATGCGATCGGCCTGACCCGAGGCGTAGAGGATCTCGGTCGTGGCCTGCCCAATGGACACCACGTTTTCGGGTCGTGCGGTGAACGTCAGTTCATGCCCGCAATTGTCGATAGTCAGGGGATAGTCTGCCGGCGCGGCCATGGCGGCGGGTGCCGCCGTTAGGACCAGCAGCGCGATCAGGGAAAATCGTGTCATCGTGTCGTCCTTCATGATACGAAGGACGGGGCTGAAGAAGGCGCATCAACAAAGGCGAGGCTAACCCCCGGCTCCGCTGCATCCGGCGGTCACGCTGGATGGTTGCCGGGCTTCGGCACATGCTGTCTTTCTCCGAAGCACCCCGCCCGGGTTGGCCTCGGTCATGATGGCAGGTCTCCTGACTTGCGGATCAGCGCCTTCCCCGCCTTTCCGGCACACGCTGTGCGCCAGTGGCATCCTGGGGTTGGCTACTGCTTACAGTTGCGGGGGCAGTCGCGGATTTGGCGCCTGATGGCTACTCCTCACCGCATTCCCTTTTCACCCGGTCAGAACCTTAGCCGACACGGGAACCATCGCGCCAAGAGATGATCGGAAATGGCGGCGGCGTCAACGCAGACGTCGCCACTCCTGAAACGTCAGGCAGTTGCTCAGGACACACGTCTCGCCGCTTGATGGGCGGCCAGGCAGCGCAGCAGATCGACCACCAGAAAGAGGCCCAGACTGACGCCCAGCACCGGCAGCGCCCAACTGACAGCGCAGGCCACCAGAATCCAGGTGATCCGCGCCTTGATCGGCAGCCGTGACCACGCCGTGGAAAGCGGCTCGCCCGCAGCGGGCCTGCGTTGCCACCACAGAACATAGCCATAGACAATGGCGACCATCAGCGCAGCGGCAATGAGCGCCATGAGGATCTGGTTCGGCAGCCCGAACAGGACGCCCATGTGCAGGTCAATCCCCCATCGGATCAGTTTCGACACGATCGCGAAGCTGTCGAAGTCGGCGCGGCTGGTCACGTCCAGAGTATTAGGGTGCAGCGCGATTGCGTCCACCTGGGTGGGCCAGCTGCGGTCGTACTCCCGCACCGACCACGCCTGATCGGGCTTTGGCAGCCGGATCTCCATAAAGGGCGAGTCGATGCCCGCCGCACGTGCGGCCTCGGCGACAGCATCAAGATCGGCCAGCCGATCCTCACGCGCCGTCAGGTCCGGCGCCCGGTGATGATGGTGGTCGTGCGTCACCGCAGTGTCGGGCGCATCGAGAGCCAAGCTGACGGAGGGCGTGACGAGGCCGAGAGCCCCGCGCAGGCTGTCGATACGGGCACCGGCAGCCTGGGACCAGGTCAGACCGGTCACGGACAAGAACAGCAGGCCGGCCCCCGCCGTGACGCCCAGGGACGAGTGGATCCAGCGGCGGCGCTGCGCGGGCGGCATTGCCGCAACCGCGCGCCGCCGACGCGGCCCCGTCGCCCACAGGGCCACGCCACCCAAAACCACCACCCACAGCCAGGAGGCTGCCACTTCGCTGTAGTAGCGGCCCCAGTCCCCCAGCATCAGGTTGCGGTGCAGGTAATCCAGCGTGGTGCGGAAGGGCAGGATGCCGCTGGTACCATAGGTCGTCATGTCACCCCGGATGGTCAGGGTGACGGGATCGACAAAGATCGTCCGGTTCTCGGACGGGCCGAGAGTGGCGTCGGAGAAAAGTACACGGGTCGTCTGGCCTGCGGCGGGCGCGGGGCGAACGGCAGACACGTTCAGCGCGTGATCCAAATACGAGCGGGCGGCCTCGGCCTGAGCGGTCAGGGGCTGCGCCGCACCAGTCTGGTCTGTGAACAGCGCGTCGGCATAAAGCCGTTGCTCGATCTGGGGCGTCAGGACGTAGAGCATCCCGCTGAGCGCCGCGATGAACAGGAAGGGGCCGACAAAGAGGCCGATGTAGAAGTGGAGCCGCACCAGAAACGGGCGCAAGGCATTGGGTGCCGCCCGACCGGACGGCTGGTGAGAGGATGGCATGGAAGATCACCTGTCAAAAGGCGCCGCGACGGCGCTTAAAAGCCCAATCGTGAGGATCAGCTGTTCTGGACAGGGGGGCCGCGCAGGGGCGTTGCCGGATCTCGTGGACACAGGGTCGCGCGTTCGATCTGCGGCCGGATGATGGCCGCAGCGACCCGTTGCTCGATCGCGATGAGGCGCAAGTCCGCCGGGGGCAGGTCGCAGCCGGCAATCAGATGGCAAAGGGAGCAACGGGAGGGGTGCGAGTGCTGCGGCTCATCGTGCAGGCACAGGTCAGCCACAGACCCCGCCGCGAGCACATAAGCTTCAAGCCGCACGTCGCTGAGGGTCGGCACACCCTGCACGACCGTTGCCGAAGCAAAAGCCAGGCTGACCATCGTGAGCAAGGTCAGGCACAGGATGCGGAAGGGGATCAGGCAGCCCATGGCGCCTTATCCGCGGGATCGCCTTGCAGGGCAAGATGCTCATCTGCCCCTCGAGCGTCAAGGCCGCAGCGTTGGTACATTCCGCTGCACCTGCAGTCGCTGCAGTTTACTCGAATGTTGCTGATGAGCTCGATACGGTCATTCGCGGCGCCACGCACGAACGGCCGCTTTCGCCGAGAAAGACTGTTTCTGGTGCTTGACGAACAACGGATACTCCAGGCTCCGGCCGGCTGCACCGGCTTGCACCCGAGCCTGGACCCCTGCCCCTCCTTTGTGGCTTTTCCCGCGCCGCCCATCTCGTCCCGAGCCAGCCTGAGCGGGGCCGCAATAGTCGGTCCCGCGGTCCAGTCTCGGCCCTTTGGGTGACGATCGCTTGCGGGTAGCCCGGTTGTCCAGCCTTGTGCTGGAACGACTTTGGGAGTGGAGGCGCAAGGCGCGAGCCGGGCTGTAAGCGAGACCACAGGGATCGAGCGTCAGCCTGTGGTCAACCGGGCGGGCAGTTGCAGACTGCCGGTGATGCCCAGAGATAGCTGCCTTCCCGTCTGACCGCTGCGGCAGGAAGAAGACACGGGAGAGGCCCGCGCGCGGCGCGGGCCGGGATGATCCATGTGTCGTTCCAAGGGATCGACGGGCTGTCGCCCGCTCACCCCCGTCCGCAGCCTTTTTGTTTTCCTGTCCGCCACGCATCCCGCCCGAGCCGGTCAAGGGGCAGGCGCCGCCCATTGGGCGTCTCGTCCAGGCGGGCCGTGTCCTCCCCCGATCCGGGCTGCGGGCCGGACCACCCTGCCTTCCCGACCCCGTGACAGTCTCGGCCGGGGCCACGGGCAAGGCTGCGCCCTCCCCGCTCTGCTTTCCGAAAGGCATGGGCCTTTCAGAAATCAGAACAGGAAGGCTCACCATGAGGGCCGCCAACTTTTTTAGCGCGCGCAGCTCCAGCATGGCCTCGCCATAGGCCTCCTGCAGATCCCGGAGCTGCTTAATGTATTCCTGCCGAACATCGAGCGGGTTTGCCCGCAGCGCATTCTCCATGCCCCGACGGGCATCATCGATCCAACCCTCGATCTCGGAGGGGGAGAGGTCATAGCCGCGGCTGGCTTCCGCCACCGTGGTCTTGCCCTGAACGGTCTCGATGACCAGCGCCGACTTGCGCTTGGCCGCCCATCGTTTGACGACGTCTTCCAATACTCCACTCATCGATACGTTTTTACTCCCTGTAGCATGAGCAGAATTCCACTGGGTCGATACAGATCTCGGTGAAGTCGGGCGATCGGGTGAAAACGGACCGCCGCGACGCGGTGATGCTGGCAAAGCTGCACCGTGCCGGCGAACTGACTGCGGTCTGGGTGCCGGACGCGGCGCATGAGGCGATGCGCGACTTGGTTCGGGCGCGTGCGACCGCGCTACGGGTGCTAGGCAAGGCCCGCCACCACTTGCAGGGTTTTCTGCTGCGGCATGGCCGGATCTATCCCGGCAAGAAGGACTGGATCGGGCCCTACCGGCGCTGGCTGGCGATGGTGCGGTTCACGCATCCGGCGCAACAGATCGTCCTTCAGGACCATCTTGATGCCGTCGCGGATGCCGAGGTGCGGGTCGAGCGTCTGACGGGGCAGATCGCAGACCTTTTCCCAGGCTGGTCTCTGGCGCCGGTGGCCGAGGCGGTTCAGGCGATGCGCGGGGTCGCATTCATCGTCGCGGTAACGGTGGTGGCCGAGGTCGGAGATTTCCATCGTTTTGACAATCCGCGGCAGCTGATGGCCCATCTCGGACCCACGCCATCTGAGCATTCCGGCGGCACCAGCGCCCGTCGGGGTGGGATCACCAAGGCGGGCAGCGGTCTCGCCCGACGCGCGCTGATCGAGGGCGCCTGGAGCTACCGGATGCAGGCCCGTGTCAGCCCGAAGCTCCATGCTCGGCTCGAACCGCTGTCCAAGGCCGTGCGAGACATCGCCTGGAAGCGGCAGCTCCGCACATTGTGCCTTCGTGGCCGCATTCATCAGTATTTTAGTTCGTTTGCCAGTCTACGTTGAAGATTGTCTCTCGGACCCAGCTGGTAGGATCGACCAGAACACTTAGAGGATACACGTCGTGAACACGATCATAGCGCAAGATTTCTTGGATTGGAGAGATGTGCGCGACGCTTATGTGCTGCAAACTCCGCTTCTGAACCTGAACAATGCGGCTGTCAGCCCTCCGACGAAAATCGTCGAGGCGGCTGTGATCGAAGCCATCCGCTTCACCAGCCAGAACCCTGACTATAATATGTGGAGCAAGATTGATCTGGCCTTGCCAAGCATCAAGCAGGATCTGGCGGAGCTGATCGATTGCGATGCCGATGAGATCGCCCTGAACCGCAATTCCTCGGAAGGCCTTTCGACGGCGATCTTCGGCATCCCGCTTGCGGCACAGGATGAGGTTGTAATCTGTCCTTGGAATTACCCAAGCGCGCGCGCCGGCTGGCTGCAGCGCGAATCTCGCGAGGGCATCAAGGTCGTTGAGGCCAAATTCGACCTGATGGCTGATGATGACCAGATTCTTGCCGCCTATGCCGATGCCATTACTTCACGCACCAAGGTGCTGCATCTGACGCATATGGTCCACTGGACCGGTCGCGTGCTGCCGGTGAAGGAACTGTGCCGCATGGCGCAGGGCCGCGGTATCGTGACCGTCATCGATGGCGCCCAGACCTTTGCACAGATGCCGGTCAGCTTCCGGGGACTGGGCTGCGACTATTTCATCACTAGTCTGCACAAATGGCTTGGCGCACCCGTCGGCAATGGCATGCTGGTGGTGAACAAGAACCGGATCGCCGACACTTGGCCGCTGATGGCGCCCTTTGATAAGCCGCTACCAGTGATCGAAAAATTCGATCACTGGAATCTTGGAACCTACAGCTCGGCCGTGCAATCGGGAATCGCGCCGGCCGTCGCGTTCCACAAGCGCATTGGGGCCGCCCGCATGCACGCCCGGCTGAAAGAGCTGACGCTGCATTGGGTCAATCAGGCCAGAAGCATTCCAGGGTTTCGCCTGCATACGCCGATCAAGCCCACCTCTTTGGGTGCTGTCGTGCTGTTTTCAATCGACGGCCAAGACATGCGCAAACTGGAGCGCATCCTGCGGGAGGCATGGCAGGTGCATGTCAAGTACCGCGAAGTCGGTCCGATCAAAGGCCTCCGCGTCTCGCCACATGTCTACATGACGGAAAGCGAGCTTGATCGCTTCGTCACCGCATTGCGGGCAAGCGTGGGCTGACGAAACCGACACCTGCATCAATGCCAGCGTCCAACCCTGCGTTGAGCGGATCGCGCCCATAGACAGCGGTATCCAGTCGATCTGCGCCTTCATCACGCCGGTCATCGCGCCGTGCCGTTCGGGGCTGGTCCGCATCTGGCACCCAGACGGCCATCAACTCGCCAGCCCGGTGCAGCTTCGCCAGCATCACTGCGTCCCGACGGTCCGCCCTCACCCGATCACCCTTCTTTACAGGAATGAGTGAAGGGGCAACCACGATGCCGTCATGTCCCAGTTCAACAAGCTGGCGGTGCAAGCCATAGCCACATGGTCCGGCTTCATAGCAGAGATGCAGGTGACGCCCACCAGCGCCCAATTTCTCTACCAGCTTCCGGATGTGGTCCGGGCGGTGTGGAATTGTCCCCCAGTGGCCGACCTCACCGCCACGCTCCCCTGTGCGACCGCGACCGATATCGTTGCCTTATGGACATCCAGCCCGATGAACATGCTACACTTCATCTGGTCTCTCCCCAATTCTTGAGGCTCGGCACCAGCCAATCTGGTGCAACCCTCGAGCGGAGAATGCCGCGGGAGAGGCCACCGACCCAGTCAGCTCACAGCCCGATCATGGGATCTAAGCCATTGTATAAGCTGGGAAATCACCTGACCAGCACCTTCCGGGAACAGGCCGCTTCAAGTGCAATGTCCGTCGCCGCGCGATCGCTGGTCTCGCCGCCGCCATGGCCTCCGGTCTCGCTCGTGCGAAGCATAACGTCCTGCCCTGCCTCCTTGAGCTTCTGCGAAGCGGGGGGCATGTGCGGGATCGACCCGATCGTCTTGGGCGGGCGCGTCGATCAAGATCGGCGGATAGGCAACTTCCGCCCGCGGCCGGACCTGATACAGGGGTGAGTAAGCGACCAGATGGGCGGCATCCTCTTCTTTGTCAGGATCGCCATATTCCTCCATCCAGGCTGCAGAGGCGGAACTTTCGGTGCAACAGAACCCTTGATCGCTAAGAGTAGTGCACCCTGCAAATGCCCTTCCAGCGGCGACGGCAAGTGGAGCCTCGCCACCGGCGGTAGGAAGGCGTAATAGTAAACTCAGGTCGCAGAGCAATACGCGCACCGATAGAACCAGCTCTCCGCAAGATGTGGGGGACGCTGACGAACTTTTCCGGAGGACAGACCTGATGCGCCGGTACTACGATCTGCCGTCTCTCAGTGCGTTGGCCGTGTTCGAGGCGGCGGCCCGACACCGGAACCTGACGCGGGCGGCAGGAGAGCTAAACGTCACGCCCGGCGCGGTCAGCCGTCAGATTAAGGCCGTCGAGTCCGAACTGGGTTGTCCTCTCTTCGTCAGGCGGGGCAACGGCGTTGCCCTGACTAGCGCGGGCGAAGAGCTGTTCCATGTCCTTGCCAGCGGCTTTTCTAAGCTTGCGGAAACCGCCCGGTCGATCAAGCAGGGCGACACTTCGCGATATGTCGCCATTGCCAGCAGCGAATTCTTCACCAGCATGTGGCTGATTCCACGCATGCCTGATTTCTGGCGGCGCGAGACTGACATCAACGTCGATCACGTTATCTGGGAAAGCAAGCAGAACTTCCGCCGTAGCGATGTGGAACTGCGCATCCGCTATGGCCTCGGGTCATGGGTGGACGAACATGCCGAACTCCTCTTCGGCGACTGCATCTATCCCGTGTGCAGCCCGGACTTCGCGCGCCGGCACCAGGGCGCCACGGCTGCCGATCTGGTCAACCTGCCGCTTCTGAACGTGGAATGGGTCGAGCCAGACTGGCTAGGCTGGGAAGAGGCACTGCTTCGCGGCGGCGTTCCCGCAGGCGCCCTTCGCGCCAGACGTTTCGGCAAGTTCGGCGTGGCCCTACAGGCCGCAATGGCGGATCAAGGGCTTGTCATTGGCTGGCACCGGCTGATTGCACCGCTGGTCGAACAGGGCGAACTGGTGCGGTTCACGGATCTGGTCGTGCCCGCACCGGGCGAATATTACCTGTCCCACAGCACCACACGCGAAATGTCGTCGAGCGCGAAGGTTCTGCGGGAATGGCTCCTAGAACAGGCCCGGCTGGAGAATGCCCGTCCCCTTCCGACTGATGTCGAGAGTTGATCTGAGATCAAGACGCGGCGGAATTTTTTGTGCGTTGTGACAAGGCACGTCCTGCTTCTTGATATGCGGATCGATGCCGGCCGCTTTCCAGGCCAACGACAGTCGAAGAACAGGAAAGACCGAGGAGTTCCCATGCCAGCGAACGTATCCGTCCCCGAAAGGATGACCGCCGCCCTTCTGACCGGCCACGGCGGCTTCGAGAAGCTGGAGGTGCGCGACGACGTTCCGGTTCCGGTTCCCGCGGCGGGCGAGGTGCTGATCAGGGTTGCGGCCGCCGGGATCAACAACACCGACATCAACACGCGCATCGGCTGGTATTCCAAGGTTGTGAAATCCGAGACTTCGGCCGGCGGCGCGCAGGGCTATGACGATCTGAACGATGACGATGCCAGCTGGTCGGGCACGCCCCTGACCTTCCCCCGCATCCAGGGCGCCGACTGCTGCGGCCGGATTGTGGCCGTGGGCGAAGGGGTCGATCCTGCCCGCATCGGCGAACGCGTGCTGGTGCGCAACATGCTGCGCAGCTATGTCGATTACCGCCCCTGGGAATGCTGGACCTTCGGGTCGGAATGCGACGGCGGCTTCGCGCAATACGCCAAGGCCCCTGCGCGCGAGACCTACAAGGTCGAATGCGACTGGTCCGATGTCGAGCTCGCCTCGGTGCCCTGCGCCTATTCCACGGCTGAAGGCATGATCCACCGGGTGGACGTACGCGAGGGCGAGCATGTGCTGATCACCGGCGCGTCGGGCGGGGTTGGTTCGGCGGCGATTCAGCTGGTAAAACGCCGCGGCGCGATCGTCACCGCGGTCGCCGGCGCGAACAAAGCCGAGGCGCTCAAGGCACTTGGCGCCGACCGTGTCGTGCCGCGCGGTGATAAGCTGACCGACCACATCCCCGCAGGCTCGGTCGACGTGGTGCTGGACGTGGTGGCCGGCCCTGCATTCCCCGACCTGCTGAACGCCATGAAGCGCGGCGGGCGCTATTCCGTCGCGGGCGCCATCGGCGGGCCACTGGTTGAGCTAGACGTGCGCACCCTATATCTGAAGGACCTCGCCTTCTTCGGCTGTACCTTCCAGGATGACGAGATCTTCGAGAACCTGGTCAGCTATATCGAGCGCGGCGAGATCCGCCCGAATGTATCGAACACCTATCCGCTGGCCCAGATCGTGGACGCCCAGACGGAATTCCTGTCCAAGAACACCGGCGGCAAGCTGGTCCTGGTCATCCCCGAATAAGAGAATACGAATGTCTGACCTTTCCATAGAGAAAATTGACGTCTTCCAGGTGGACCTGCCCTATGCGGGCGGTGTCTACACCCTATCGGGCGGCCGCGAATACCGCAGCTTCGACGCGACCATCGTGCGGATCACCGCCAGCGACGGGACCGAAGGCTGGGGTGAAAGCACACCGTTTGGCACCACCTATGTCGCCGCCCATGCGGCAGGCGTTCGTGCGGGGATCGCTGAGATCGCACCGCACCTGCTGGGCCGCGATCCCCGCCGCGTCGACCGCATCATCGACACCATGGAGCAGGGCCTGGTCGGCCACCTGCATGCCAAGACCGCGCTGGACGTTGCCTGCTGGGACGTGTTCGGCAAGTCGGTCGGGATGCCCGTCTGCGATCTGCTGGGCGGGCGCACTGGCGTGAAGATGCCGGTGATCTCGTCCATCTACATGGGCGATCCCGACGACATGCGCCGCCGCGTGGCCGAGCATCGGGCGCAGGGCTATGTCGGTCATTCGGTCAAGATCGGAGGCGATCCGGCCGAGGACGCCGAGCGCATCGCCGCATCGCTGGCCGACAAGCGGCCGGGCGAATACTTCATCGTCGACGCGAACGGCGGCATGCTGCCCGAGACCGCGCTGCGGATGCTTCGCCTGCTGCCCGACGGGCTGGATTTCGTGCTGGAGGCACCCTGCGCAACCTGGCGGGAATGCGTGTCGCTGCGCCGCCGCACCAACGTGCCGATCATCTTCGATGAACTAGCGCAGAGCGATTCTTCCATCATCCAGTTGATCGCCGACGACGCCTGCGAAGGGATCGGCCTCAAGATCTCGAAGAACGGCGGCCTGACCAACGGCCGGCGTCATCGCGATATCTGCCTTGCTGCCGGCTATACCGTCAGCGTGCAGGAAACCACCGGGTCGGACATCGCCTTCGCAGCGATCGTGCACCTGGGCCAGACCGTGCCGGAACGCAGCCTGCGTTGTCTGCTCGAGTGCCGGGACATGGTCACGATCAAGACCGCCGACGGCGCGTTCGATGTCGTCGACGGGCGCGTGACGGCGCCAGCCAAACCTGGCCTGGGCATCACTCCACGCCTCGACGTGCTAGGCGACCCCGTTGCAACCTATCAACGATAACAAGAAGTAGCGGGACGAATCGCGCGTCGCGCCGCCCCGATGAAAACCGCACACTGGGAGAACAAGATGACGAGACTGCGTTCCGGCACCTGCCTGATTATGGGGGCCATGGCCGTCGGCAACGGCAATGACACGGTCGAAAAGCTGATGTCTTGGCAGACCAACATCCAAGTCATCGAAGAGGAGGATGCTCTGCACTTCCTTTAGGACAACTTGAAAATCTGGGGCCAGCAGGTGCCTGCGGATATCGCCGAAAAGGTCGAAGAGGCGCTGTAACCCGCAACCGGACCCTGATTATCCCGGCGCGCCCGCCCCATGGTTAAGTTGGCCTCCCCGCAATTGCCACAAGGATCCGACATGGCATTCAAGCGCATGATCCACGCCGTCGACACCCACGCGGGAACCCCGATGCGCGTCATCACCGGCGGGCTTCCGCATATCCCCGGCAACTCGGTCTATGAAAAGATGAAATGGCTGAAGCAGAACGACGACGGGCTGCGCAAGCTGTTGCTGCGCGAACCACGTGGATATCCGGCCCATTGCTGCAATATTCTGGTCCCGCCCTCGCACCCCGAGGCGCAGGCAGGCTATGTCATCATGGAGCAGATTGAATATCCCGTCATGTCCGGCGGCAACACGATCTCTGTCGTCACGGTGCTTCTGGAGATGGGCATCCTGCCGATGCAGGAGCCGGTGACCGAACTGACACTGGAGGCGCCGGCTGGGTTGATCCGCGTGCGCGCCGAATGCGAACAGGGCAAGGTCAAAGCGGTGACGTTCCGCAACGTGCCGGCCTTCGCCGCCCATCTGGATGCCGAGATCGAGGTGCCGCATCTGGGCCGCGTGCGCGTGGACGTAGGCTGGGGCGGGATGTTCTATGTCATCGCCGACGTCCGCCAGTTCCCGCATCTGCAGCTGATGCCCGAGCACGGGCGCGAGATCACGCGCATCTCCTCAATGATCCGAGAGGCTGCGATCGAGCAGCTATCGGTCGAACATCCGGACTATCCCGGCGTGGGCATCACCATTTCGCAGCTGTCGGGTCCGACCGACGATCCCAAGGCCGACTGGAAGAACGCCGTCACCATGGCGTCGGGCGACTTTTCGTGGGACGACCCCGCGACCTGGACGGGCGCCATCGACCGCTGCCCCTGTGGCACCGGAACCTGCGCAAAGATGGCTGTGCTGCATGCCAAGGGCGAGCTGCCACTGGACCAGCCATTCCGCCATCAGAGCATTTTGGGCAATGTCTATACCGGGCGCTTGGTCGCAGAGGCGAAGCTCGGCGACAGAGCGGCGGTTGTGCCCGAGGTCTCGGGCACCAGCTGGATCTATGGCTTCAACACCCTCGTGCTGGATCGCGACGATCCCTTCACCGAGGGCTTCACAGTCGGCGATACTTGGGCGTGACCGCCGCTGGTCGCTAGCCGATATGACCCAGATCGCCATACAGCGGGCAGTTCATGAACCACCACTTGAGTGACAGACGCAAGATCGGGCCGGCTGAGATCGACTTGGCGCAAAAGCCGCTTCTGTCCGACGGGTCTCCAATTGACAGCGACCGGATCGAAATCGGTCCGATGCACCTAGTTTTCTAGAAACAGGAAGCCGCCGGGCTGATCGCACCGAACTTAGAAAGGATGCGGCGCCATGGTTGGGAACGGCTGCAGCATTTCGCCGGGCGTCATGCCGGACCAGATCGGCGGATCCCCGTTCATGTGCGTGCTGACGTTAGTCGACAGTCGGGTCAGTGGATAGAAAAGCCTTTTGCCGGCTTGCAAAGCTGTTGACGATCAGTGCCCCGATCACCAGTGAGACACCGACCAGTTCCCAGGGACTGGGGACCTGCCCGCCGATGAGAGCGATGGTGAAGGCAGTCACCGGAACGAGGTTGATGAACAGAATTCCCATTCTTGGTCCAAGCGCACGCATGCCGGCATTCCAGAACAAGAACCCCATGACCGAAGCTGCCAGCACCATGAAAGCCATCCCTGGCGCCGCCCGAAGCAATGCGGTGCCGTCCGGGAGTGTGGCATACTCACTCGCCAGGGCAATCATCTCGACCGCCATAATGGTCACTGTTCCAAGCATCAGCGTCAGCGTGGTATAGCGAAGGCCTGACCACCCCGGAAAATCGGCGGCGCCGAGCGTGTAGAGCACCCAGCAGGTCGCGCCAGCCAGAACCAGCGCCTCGCCTCCGCCCACCCCGCCTTCCAAAAGAATTGTCGGGCGACCGCTTGTGACGACTAGAACGACGCCTGTGAGGCCGATTAGCACGGCCAGAAGGCCGCGAGGTGCAGGCATGGTTTGGGTGCGAATCCCGGTGATGATCACGGCGATCAACGGCATGAGGGCGGGCACAACCGCAGCATGTTGCGGTTGGGTCAGCCGCAGCCCGATGACCAGCAGCAGGCCGAACCCGGCAAAGGCCAGTGTGCCCAGCCACCATAACCGCAGTGCCTGACCCTCGAAGGACAGCGCGGCTCGTCCCTCGACCGCCAGAAGCGAGATGACGAGGATGGGGGCTGCCAGACCGAAGCGGATCAGCGTCAGGGTAAACGGATCCAGGATGGACAGCAGCGGTTTAAGCACAGAGAACATGCCGCCCCACGCGATGGCCGTTGCGGCCAGCATCGCTACGCCCCGGATCCATGCCGGCATCACACGCATGACAATACTCATCGTGTACTGAAGATGTTGCACACGAACGTATCGATCAACTCTGAAACCCTTTCCGGCGCCTCCGTTTGCGGGAAGTGGTTGACCCCTTCGAGGATCTCCAGGCGCGCGCCGCCGATGGCAACCTGCAACTCCGTTGCGCACGGATCCGCAGGCGTGATGACATCACTTCCACCCTGAACGATCAGGACTGGGAACTCGATTTCCTTGTAGCGATGCTCGCAATCATAGGACGATAGGGCCTGCGCATTGCCATGAAGGCAAGGACGTGCCCACTTTGCAGCCTCAAGTGCGATCTTCGGTGCCAGGCCGAATGCAGTGAAGAACCGCACGCTTGCGGAAAGAGTTGAGACGCCTTCGAAAAGCCTATCTCCAGTTACACCCATTCTGCGAAATTGGGCGCCCGAAAGGTACGTGCCGGTATAGATGATGCCGGCCACCCGCGCAGGGTATCTCAGCGCAAACTCTGTAGATATGTTGCCCCCCATTGAGTGCGTCACCAGTACGACAGGCTCTCGCACGCCCGCTGCATCGAGGACATCCTTGAGATCCTCGGCATGCAGTTCGACACTGTAGCCATCAGCGGCTTCAGGCTTGCCGGATCGCCCATAGCCTCGATTGTCATGCGTGATGCAGCGATATTTATCGCTCAATGCCGCAGTCTGGTTATGCCAAATATCAGCAACGCCCATATACCCCGAAACGAAGGCAATTACGGGACCTCGGCCACTATCTTCATAGTAAAGTTCGACTTCATCGTTCGTAGTGACATAGGCCATTTTCTTCCTGCAGCTTTCTTATAGAGGTCATGGCGGGATGGCGTGCCTTCAAACAGCGGCAGGCATCATCCGAATAAACTTGTCAGCAAGATAGCGGTGGAATTTTATTCAGTAAGTCGATAAATTTTCGCAGTGACTGCGAAAAAATACATAGGCGATGCAGGGTCTCTGAGATGGGACCGGCTCCGCATCATATTGGCTTTAGGCCGGGCATCCTCTTTATCGGGTGCAGCGCGGGCGTTAGGCGTCAACCACACAACAGTCGCACGGCATCTGGATAGTCTGGAGCAGGAACTTGGCGCGCCTCTATTTGAAAGAGGGCCGGATGGCTTTGCCGCCACTCCCTTGGGAGAGGAGACCTTGTTGGCAGCCGAGCGGATGGAAGCGGAAGTGCTCGGATTGTTTCGGTCCCTAGACGGCAGGGCGGAGACGCTGACCGGTGTGGTGCGGCTCACGGCCACGCCATTTTTTTGCGCTCACCTGCTGGTGCCCATGCTGAATGCATTCCTGCAAGAGCACCCAGGTCTTCAGATCGAACTCATTGGCGATAGTCGCAATCTCGACCTTTCGCGACGAGAAGCTGATCTGGCACTTCGCCTGTCGCGTCCCGAAATGCCTGGTCTTGTTACCCGCCCTTTGGGAAAGGTGGCTTTCGGTTGGTATGCAGCGGCCACGGATCTCAGGCCCTTCGCAGAACAAAGATTCCTGGGCTACGACGATGCCTCCGGGCATAACACGCTGCTAGCCTATTTCAACAAGCTCGTACCTGCAGACCGGGTCATCATGCGCTCCAACATCACGCAAACATTGCTGGAAGCCGTGCGCGCTAATCTCGGCTGTGCCATCTTGCCGTGCTTCGTCGGCGAGCGGGATGCTGCGTTAAGGCGCGTTTTTGCTCCGCACGACATAACGCCGATGACGCTCTGGCTTGTCTATCACGAGGATCTGCGCCGCAGCCCCAGATTGCGGGCCGCTGTGCAATTGATTGACGTGGCAATCGCGGCCTACCGGTCGCTACTCGACCCGTAGACTTGGCCCGGATAATACGACAAAGTGGCCGAGATAACATGATTGGCTGAAGCGCGTATGTTTCGTTTGCTGATGCCAAACACGCAGCCTTCAGGAGGACGACCTGCACCGGCATCGCTTCTTCCCTGCTGAATGCCTCTCAGCAGATCGGGGTCGCATTCGGGCTGGCAGTGCTGTCAATGGTCTCGGTTAGGGCAACGGCAGGTCGTATGCCCGAAGCGCTGGTGACGCTCTATGGCGCTCGCGAGGAAGCGAATGCGGAACAAGTTGCCTCGGCTAGCGAAGCACTGATTCATGGCTACGGTTTTGGACTGGTGAGTGCGGCCCTTGCACCTTTGGCGGCAGCCGCTGTCGTTGCGGTTGTGGTCAACGCAAAGGGCAATGAGGCTGCAGCGGCTGCGGTGCACTAGTACGCGGGGAGCAATCGGCTCAGGCGTGAAACCTTTGCCGATATTCTCCAGGAGTCAGGCCGACAATACGGTGAAAGACCTTCCGGAAGGAGCCCGAGTCGGAATAGCCGACGTGCCAGGCGACCCGCTCGATAGGTTGTTGGGTGAATTGCAGCAGTTCCTGCGCCTTGGCGACCCGCAGCCGTTGCGCATAGTCCGTTGCAGTCAGACCGGTCGCCTTCTGGAAGCGGCGCAGGAATGTGCGCTCTTCCAGACCTGCCTGTTCGGCCAGGGTAGACACGCGGGTCTCCTTGCCTTCATTCGCTTGCAGAAAATGCTGCGCCTTGAGGATCGCCGCATCGCCATGGGTCAACCGTGGCACGAAGCCGCTGTAGTAGCGCTGTTCACGCCCCGGCGGATCGACCAGCATCATGCGTGCCGTCTCGGCCATTATCACCGGCCCGAGAAAGCGGTTCACCAGGATCAGTCCGAGGTCGACCCAAGACATAAGGCCACCCGCAGAGATGATGTCGCCCCCGTCGATGATTAGCCGGTCCGCATCCACCTGCACCCCGGGGTAACGGTCCTGCAGGGCTTGGGCATAGGTCCAGTGCGTGGTGACAGTGCGTCCGGAAAGCAGTCCAGTCTCGGCAAGTAAAAAGGCGCCCCCGCAAACCGAACCAAGCACCACTCCTTCGGCATGACGTGCGCGGAGCCACTGTGCGATGGGAGCGGCGACCTCGGAGCTGATCGGCGGCTCCAGAGAAGGCGGCAACAGCAGCACTCCGCACTCTGCAGCTTCTTTGCCATGATCCTGCCCGTCGCCGTCGAAGAAACTAGCACGGGGTAGCCCAACGTCTGCATTTGCAACCAGGTGTCGTACAACAAGATGCGGTGCGGCGGCTTCTCCCGGAGAAGCCAACCGTTCTGCGAGGGTAAAAAGGTCCGTCAGCCCCAGGACTGCCGACATCTGCACGCCCGGATACACTACAACCCCGATGGTCACGTGACGCATTGGCGGTATCGCCCTTGATTCTGTCGGTATCGCCAGTGGCGCAAGTCTTCGTTCGAGTTGATATTCAATGCAACCATCAACCAAAGGAAACTTCCATGTCGAAACGCGCTGTCCTCGTCGTCGATCTGCAAAATGAATATTGGCCGACCGGAAATCTGCCACTGCAGGGCATTGAAGCAGCGGCCGCCAATGCTGCCCGTGTCATGGACCATGCGCGTGCCAAGGGTGATCTAGTGGTGAACATCCGCCATGAGTTTCCGGGCGGGGCGATGTTTGTACCGGGCACTGACGGGGCCGAGATCAACAAGGCAGTCGAGCCCCAGGGCAATGAGCCCGTTATTACCAAGCACTACCCGAACTCATTCCGTGAGACGGAGCTGAAGGACATCCTCGACAGTAAAGGTATCGATGAAGTCGTTGTGGTCGGTGCCATGAGCCACATGTGTGTGGATGCCACCACGCGCGCAGCGAATGACCTCGGCTACAAGACCACCACGGTTCACGATGCCTGCGCCACCCGCGACGTCGATTTCAACGGCACCGTATCTTCTGCCGCTAACGTACATACCGCAATCATGGGCGCTTTGGCGTTCCTGTATGGGGACGTGATCAGCACGGATGAGTTTCTGCGGAACTGAGGGTGGTTGTCACCTGCAGCTCTCTTTCGGTGGTCAGGTAGGCGGCTCCTTCGAGCCGCCTTAGTCATGTGCAATGTTCCTTGCCGACCATGGACCGGTGCATGCACCCCGGGGAGATCTCAGACGAAGGCCTGCTGCCAGAAAACGACGGTCGTGGAATGATCGGTTCAAGACTACCGCTTGCCTGCGGACGAAATCTCGTGGCCTAGAGCTTGACCCGAGAGACCCCGTCTCCGAAGTCTGGAAGCTAGTTTAGGTTTGCCAGGCGTTCCAAGCCAGTCGCGTCTGGCTCGGAGGGAAGCGGACCCGTAGCCGCGTCGCCTTCGGTCAGCTTCCACGCTTCGGCGGAAAGGATTTTTTCGGATCGGGCAATGTCTTCGGCGCCACCCGAATAGGCAGACGGATCCGCCTCTGTTCAGTCGATCGTGCCAGCCGTTCTCGGGATATCAGCGCGGCGGCGCAGGCTGTCCTTGTAGATGGCCTTCACCAGCGAGATGCCCATCAGCATCATCACGAACGAGAACGGCAGCGCCCCCACGATCATCGCCGTCTGAATGGCCGAGAGGCCGCCCACGATCAGCAATGCGCCTACGACCAGCGCCAGCGCCGCGCCCCAGAACAGGATGTGCGGACGCCCTTTGGGCCCTTCGTCGCCGCCGGCATTGATCGTGTTGATAATCAGCACCGCCGAGTCGGCCGAGGTGACCAGGTAGGTCAGCAGCAGGATCACGACGATGCCCGACATGATGTTGGCCAGCCCCGGCGGCAGCATCACCGCCAGGGTGGCGTAGAGCTGGTCCGACAGGCTGGTGCCGACGATCGCCCCTTGGGCCTGGCCGGTCAACTCTAGATGGATGGCGGTGCCGCCGACTAGGGCGAACCACACGAAGCAGACGACCGAAGGCACGATCATCGCGCCGAGGATGTATTCGCGGATCGTCCGGCCCTTGGAGATCCGCGCCAGGAACAGCCCCACGAACGGTGCGAAGGCGATCCACCAGGCCCAGTAGAAGATGGTCCAGCCGCCCTGCCAGGTGGCCAGCGCCTCGCCGACCTCCGTCCCGTCGCTGGCCCAGACCGTCGTCAGCTTGGACGGCAGCGTGATCAGATAGTCCCAGGTGCCGACGGCCAGCGCTTGGAGGCTGAAAAGCGTGCTGCCAAAGATCAGGAAGAACAGCAGTAGGAAGATGCTGAGGCCCATGTTGATGTTCGACAGCCACTTGATGCCCTTGCCGACCCCCGACAGCGCCGAAAGGGTCGATGCGCCCACGATCACGATCAGCGCGATGACGATGGCCCAATTGGATGCGGTCCCGGCTTCGTTCAGCAGCCAGGACTCACCGGTGACTCGGGCGACGCCGGCCACGAACTGCTCGACCCCGAAACCCAGTGTCTGCGCGACGCCCAGGACGGTCGCAACAACGGCGACGATATCGATGACGTGGCCCAGCATGCCTTCCAGCCTTGTTCCGAACAGCGAGGTCAGCCCCGACCGGATCGTCAGCGGGAGACCGCGGCGATAGGAGAAGAAGGCCAGCGACAGGCCCGTCAGCGCGTAGCAGGCCCATGGGGTGAGACCCCAGTGCAGGAACGACCATTCATAGGCCGACCGCACGGTCTCAGCCGACGAGCCTGCGACCTCACCCCTGATGACCTCGGGGTTGGTGATGAAGTGCGAGACCGGCTCTCCGGTGGCATAGGTCAGCATGCCGACCCCGATGCCCGCGCCGAACATCATCGAGAACCACGAAAAGTTCGTGAACTCGGGCCGGTCGTCAGCTTCACCAAGCCGCATCCGTCCCGCCGCAGGAATGGCGGCCAGCAGAACGCATAGCACGACGAAGAAGGCGGTCGACCAGACATACCAATAGTTGAAGGTGGCCAGGATGGCCGAGTTGATGGCGTTCAGCAACCAGCCCGCATTGTCGGGAAATGCAATCGCCCAGAAGATGAGCGCGCCGATGATGATCTTGGCCGACACTGCCACCACACGGGCAAAGCCGTCGTAAAAGCCGCCCTCGGCGGTCTGGATGTCCAGTTGTGTCAATGGAGGCTTGAGAGCCATACGTTGTTCCCCTCGATTTTGCGGGCGTTAGTCGATGATCCCGCTGCAGGCGCCGTTGATTTCGGTATAGCGAATGGCGACCTAAATGATGGTCTGAATGAACATTTTCTCTGCCCAGACTGGAGGTGCAGCAGCGATCTGCAACGTCTCTGCCTCTGATTTCCTAAGACGTCATGCTTTGTGCCCGACTTACGGCGGCGTCCAGCGCAGCATGCAGGCAGTCGGCAAAACCGTGGGCTTCTGCGGCCGCGACTCCCGCGGCAGTCGTGCCGTCATAGGCGCGGTAGGTATTGAGGACGCAGGCGGCCTGATCCGCCCGCCCTTCCAGCAGGCGCGCACCGCCGCAGATCATCCCTTCGGTCGCACGCCAGGCGACGTTCGGCGCGATGCCACGATCGGTCAGCCAGCGGCTGACCGCCACAGCCATAAAGGCGGGATAGGCCGCTCCGGCACCAGGAACGGCGGTCATCAGGTCGATCTGGTCCTCGGTCGCCAACTCGTCCCCGGTTCCGATGGCCGACAGGATGGTGCGAACCCAGTCCCGATCCCGACCAGTCACGCCGGGACCGGCGACCCAGGGGGAATAGGACGCGCCGATCTCGATGGCGGCGTTCGGCATGGCGCGTACGATCCGTGCCCCGCTGGCTGACAGGGCCGACAGCCCGACCGCGGCCATAAACGAGATCAGCAGCTTGTCAGGCGCTCGCAGCCCAAGGCCCGGCCAGTTGGCGGGGCGCACTGACAGGATGATGACGTCGCTCTGCCCGGCCAGATCCGCGACATCCATTGCCCATGTTACGTCCGAATGACCATGATAATCGGCACGTGCGCCGCTGCGGTTCAAGAGCACGAGGTCGCACGGCGCGACGACGCCTTTTGCCAGGAGCTTTGCGCCAGTGGCAGATCCAAGCCAGCCGGTGGCGCCGATGATGCCGATCTTCATGTTGTCAACTGATCTTGAAAGCGGGCGCTGAAGCGCGCGATCTCGCGAGGTTCGGGCCGGGTGCCAGTGTAGATCTCGACATAGGTCGGGATGCGGTCGAGACGGGTCCGCAGATCCTCGCTGGATTGCATGGAGATATAGCCGATCTGAACCAGATAGACGGTGCGTGCCCGCACATCTGCGGCAACCTGTTCATGTCCCCATTTTCGCATCATCGCTGACAACGCCGCCAGGCGGGTCTCATCGGCTGCGCCGACTTTCTTCGCCACGTCCTGGTCCTGCAGGGCCCAGCTGCGAATGGCGAACTCGAGACGCGAATCGAAGGTGTCGACCGACAGGAAGCAACCGATCACGTTCAGCATCGCCTCGGCCTGGGTTTCGGCATACTGGCGCGTGGCTGCGACGAGCGGTTCGGTCGTACGCGCGGCCCATCCATCCAGGAGGGCGGCAAGCAACGCCTCGCGATCGTCGAAGAACCAGTAGAAGCTGGTGCGCGACAGGTTCAGTTGCCTCGCCAGCGGCATGATCTTTACGGCATCGACACCGCCGTCGATCAGGGCCTGGTACCCCGCCTCGAGCCAGCCGTCACGAGAGCCTCGCCAGCCCGATGCAGCAATGTTGTGTTCACTCATGGCCCAAGATTACCCGCCCCCGGTCAGCTATGGCAAGATAATTGTGCACATCAGGACTCAAACCATACTTCAATGTATCCGATATTGACACAGGTGAACATTTCATCTTTTATCATCGAAACCCTTCGACACAGGCAGCCCGAGATGTCCAACGATCCGCTTCTCCAGCCGTATCAGCTGAAGCACCTGACGCTTCGCAACCGCATCATGATCACCAGCCACGAACCGGCCTATCCCGAGGATGGCATGCCCAAGGACCGGTACCGCGCCTATCACGTCGAACGGGCCAAGGCCGGCGTCGCGTTGACCATGACTGCGGGTTCGGCTGCGGTGTCGAAGGACAGCCCGCCGGTCTTCAACAACATCCTGGCCTACAAGGACGAAGTCGTCGGCTGGATGAAGAAGCTGACCGACGAATGCCATGAACATGGCACCGCCGTGATGATTCAGCTGACCCACCTGGGCCGACGGACGCGTTGGGACAAGGCCGACTGGCTGCCCGTCGTGTCGCCCAGCCATGAGCGCGAGGCTTCGCACCGGTCCTTCCCCAAGAAGATGGAAGATTGGGACATCCAGCGCATCATCAAGGACTATGTCGATGCCGCAGAACGGATGAAGGCGGCGGGACTCGACGGGCTTGAACTGCAGGCCTATGGCCACCTCATGGACCAGTTCTGGTCGCCCTTGACCAACGACCTGGACAACGAATACGGCGGCAGCATCGACAACCGCCTGCGCTTCACCTTCGACATCCTGCGCGGCATCCGCGAACGCTGCGGCGAGAGTTTCCTGCTGGGCGTGCGCTATACCGGCGACGAATGCCTGCCGGGCGGCTTCGATGCGCAAGACGGGATCACCATCTCGCAGAAGCTGAAGGACAGCGGGCTGGTCGACTTCCTGAACGTGGTGCGCGGTCATATCGACACCGACGCGGGCCTGACCGACGTGATCCCGGTGCAGGGGATGCGCAACGCGCCGCATCTGGAATTCGCGGGCCAGATCAAGAAGGCGACCGACTTCCCGACCTTCCACGCCGCCAAGATCCCCGACGTGCCGACCGCGCGTCACGCCATCGCCGCGGGGCTGGTCGACATGATCGGCATGACCCGCGCGCACATGGCCGACCCGCATCTGGTCCGCAAGGTGATCGAGGGGCGCGAGGACGACATCCGCCCCTGCGTCGGCGCGAACTACTGCCTCGACCGCATTTATCAGGGCGGGCTGGCCTTCTGCCTGCACAACGCCGCCACCGGCCGTGAAGAGACGATGCCCCACACCATTCCCGTAGCTTCCGAAAAGCGCCGCGTCACGATCGTGGGTGCCGGTCCTGCCGGGCTGGAAGCCGCCCGCGTGGCGGCCGAGCGTGGCCATGAGGTCACCGTCTTCGAGGCGGCGGATGAGCCAGGCGGCCAGATCCGCCTGACTGCCCTGCAGGAGCGTCGGCGCGAGATGATCTCGATCATCTCCTGGCGGATGGCGATGTGCGAGAAGCACGGCGTGAAGTTCAACTTCAACACCTTCGCCGATGTGGACGACGTTCTGGCCACAAACCCGGACGAGGTCATCATCGCCACCGGTGGCCTTCCGCATACCGAGGTTTTGTCCGAAGGCGACGACCTTGTCTGTTCGGCATGGGACATCCTGTCGGGCGACGTGAAGCCCGGCCAGAACGTCCTGATCTTCGACGATGCGGGCGATCATGCGGCACTGCAGGCGGCCGATATCATCTCGGCGACGGGCGCCAAGGTCGAGATCGTGACGCCCGACCGCAGCTTCTCGCCCGAGGTGATGGCGATGAACCTGGTGCCCTATATGCGCAACCTGCAGGGCCGCGACACCACCTTCACGGTCACTTGGCGGCTGCGTTCGGTCAAGCGCGACGGTAACCAGCTGCGTGCGACCCTGGGCAGCGACTATGGCGACATGACCAAGGATCGGGTAATCGACCAGGTGGTGGTGAACCACGGCACCCGCCCGCTGGACGAGCTGTATTTCGACCTGAAGCCCCTGTCGAAGAACCTGGGCGAGGTCGACTACACCGCTCTGATCGCTGGTGATAAGCAGCAGGTCCAGCACAACGAGGACGGTCAGTTCCGCCTTTTCCGCATCGGCGATGCAGTTGCGGCCCGCAACACGCATGCCGCCATCTATGACGCGCTGCGTTTGGTCAAGGACCTGTGACACGAAAGGACGCGCGGCAACCGCGCGTCCGGCCCCACAGGTGACGCAAGAAAGGGAGAGAGGCTGATGAAAGTCCTCGTGCCGGTTAAGCGGGTGATCGATTATAATGTGAAGGCCCGCGTCAAGGCGGACGGGTCGGGTGTCGATCTGGCCAATGTGAAGATGTCGATGAACCCCTTCGACGAGATCGCCGTCGAGGAGGCGATCCGACTGAAGGAGAAGGGCACGGCGACCGAGATCGTCGTCGTCAGCATCGGCGTCAAGCAGGCGCAGGAGACGCTGCGCACGGCGCTGGCGATGGGTGCGGACCGCGCGATCCTGGTGGTCGCCGCAGACGACGTCCACCAGGACATCGAGCCGTTGGCGGTGGCCAAGATCCTCAAGGCCGTGGTCGATCAGGAGCAGCCCGGCCTGGTGATCGCCGGCAAGCAGGCAATCGACAACGACATGAACGCGACCGGCCAGATGCTGGCGGCGCTTCTGGGCTGGGGCCAGGCAACCTTCGCCAGCAAGCTGGAGATTGAGGGAGAGGCCGCGAAGGTCACCCGCGAGGTCGACGGCGGCCTGCAGACCATTGAGGTCAAGCTTCCGGCCATCGTCACCGCCGACCTGCGCCTGAACGAGCCGCGCTATGCCAGCCTTCCCAACATCATGAAGGCCAAGAAGAAGCCGCTGGAGGAGAAGACCGCGGCCGATTACGGCGTTGACGTCACGCCGCGCCTGACCGTGGTCAGCACGCGCGAGCCCGAGGGCCGCAAGGCCGGGATCAAGGTCGGCTCGGTCGATGAGCTGGTGTCGAAACTGAAAGAAGCGGGGGTCGTGTGATGGCTGTTCTTCTGCTGGCCGAAGTCACCAATGGCGAACTGAACACCGACGCGACGGGCAAGGCCGTCAGCGCCATGGCGCCCCTGGGCGACGTCACCGTCCTCTGCGCCGGCGCGCAGGCCCGTGCCGCGGCGGATGCCGCCGCCAGGATCGCAGGCGTCGCAAAGGTCCTCGTGGCCGAGGACGCGCGCTATGGCCACCGCCTGGCCGAGCCGACGGCGGCGCTGCTGGCGTCGCTGGCGGGCGATTACAGCCATGTCGTGGCGCCTGCGACCACCGATGCCAAGAACGTCATGCCCCGCGTGGCAGCGCTTCTGGACGTGATGGTGATCTCGGACGTCTCGAAGGTCATCGACGCCGACACGTTCGAGCGCCCGGTCTATGCTGGCAACGCGATCCAGACGGTCAAGTCCTCGGATGCGGTCAAGGTCATGACGATCCGCACCACCAGCTTCGACGCGGCGGGCGACGGCGGTCAGGCCCCCGTGTCCGACGCGGCGCTGGCGGACGACCCGGCGCTGTCGTCCTGGCTGAACGACGAGACGGCGGAAAGCGACCGCCCCGAGCTGACCTCGGCCGGCCGCGTCGTGTCCGGCGGCCGCGCGCTCGGCTCGAAAGAGCAGTTCGTGCTGATCGAGCAGCTGGCCGACAAGCTTGGCGCCGCGGTCGGCGCATCGCGCGCCGCGGTTGACTCAGGCTATGCCCCGAACGACTGGCAGGTGGGCCAGACCGGCAAGGTCGTGGCGCCCGCGCTCTATGTCGCGGTGGGCATCTCGGGCGCGATCCAGCACCTGGCCGGCATGAAGGACAGCAAGGTCATCGTCGCCATCAACAAGGACGAGGAAGCGCCGATCTTCCAGGTCGCCGATTACGGCCTTGTCGGTGACCTCTTCACCATCGTCCCGGAACTGACCGAGAAGCTCTGAAATCGAATGGTCCTCATTGTGCACAGGATCCGACATGCAGCGTCTTGCAGCCAAGGCGCTGCGATTTCCTCTTTTTGACGGAAAGGCTGTGGTATCTCCAGAGGATTTCAACGCGCGATACCCACTAGCCAGTCGGCAAAAAGGCGCGCCTCGGCCGAGGCGCGGGGATGGATGGTCAGATAGAATGCAACCGGCGAAGGCACATCTTCCTCGACAAGCTTGACCAGCCGCTCATCCGCAAGCATATCGCCGATCAGCCCGTCCCACCCCAGCATCGCACCGGCATCATCCTGAGCCGCCTGCATGGCGATCAAGTAGTTGTTGACGTACAATCCCCGCCCCTTGGGGGCGGGTTGGCCCAGAGTTCCGAACCACTGGTTCCAGCCCGTCCAGTCGTTGTCTTCACTGTTCATATGAACCAGCGGCGCGGCCCCCAGTCCCACAAGATCATGGATGGCATGTTCCTCCTTAAATCGTCTGGTGCCGACGGCGACGATTCGATCGTGAAACAGCTGCCGCCATTCGCGTCCATCGTCATTCGGCACTCCGTAAAGGATATTCAGGTCGTGCCGGCTGAAACGATCCGGAACATCGCTGACCGTCTGCGAGACCGTGATGGTCGGGTGGACCTTCCAGAACGCCGACATTCGAGGGGTCAGCCACAAGGCGCTGACGGCCGTTGTCGTCCGGATCGTGACGTCGACCGCGTCGCGCCGCTCGCGCAGGTGGCCTACCGCATCCGACATCCCTTCCAGGCCCCGCTGGATGGCGACCAGAAGAAACGCACCTTTTTCAGTCAGTTCCACTCCACGATGCAGCCGGCGAAAGAGCGCACAGCCCAAGTCGAGCTCGACTGCCTTGACCTGGTGGCTGATGGCGGCAGGGGTGACGTTCAGCTCCTGCGCAGCCCGCTTGAAGCTTACGTGTCGAGCCGCGGCCTCGAAACAGATCAACCCGGTCATGGAGGCAAGATCATAAGGGCGTCGCACCCGATGCTCCCTTGGCGGTTTGGGTGAATTCATCTAACTCATGATGAAATTTAATGCTATTGTCACAAACATCATGCGGAGCGATTTCTGAAGGTGGAAAACCGCACTTCTGACAGGGAAGCCACCCATGACGGTCGCCACGCAAAACATCCAGGAACTGCTCGCCCGCCGCAAGCCGGGTCATGCGCTGGAACAGCCCTTCTATGTCTCTCCAGAGGTCTATCAACTCGACCTGGAGCATATCTTCTACAAGGAATGGCTGTTCGCCATTCCGGCCGCCCAGCTGGTCAAGACCGGCAGCTATGCCACGATGAAGGTCGGCGCCTACGAGATCATCATCGTGAAGGGCCGCGATAAGGAAATCCGCGCATTCCACAATTCCTGCCGCCACCGCGGGTCGCTGATCTGCAAGGCGCGCGAGGGTCAGGTCGCCAAGCTGGTCTGCCCCTATCACCAGTGGACCTACGAGCTGGACGGCAAGCTGATCTGGGCCAACAACATGGGCCCCGACTTCGACCCGACCCAGCACGGCCTGAAGCCGGTGCACCTGCGCGACCTGAACGGGCTGGTCTATGTCTGCCTGGCCGACACGCCGCCGGACTTCGACGATTTCGCCAAGACCGCGAATCCCTACCTAGAAATCCATGACCTTCGCGACGCCAAGGTCGCCTACAGCTCGACCATCGTCGAGAAGGGCAACTGGAAGCTTGTGTGGGAAAACAACCGCGAGTGCTATCACTGCAGCGGCAACCACCCGGCGCTGTGCCGGTCTTTCCCGCTGGACCCCGAGGTTGCGGGCGTGTCCGCCGACGGCTCGATCTCGGACCGGCTGCAGGCCCATTTCGATGCCTGCCTGGCGGCCGGTGCGCCTGCGCAGTTCGTCCTGGGCGGCCATGGCCAGTACCGTCTGGCGCGGATGCCGCTGCAGGAAACCGCCGTCAGCTACACGATGGACGGCAAGGCCGGCGTGAAGAAGCAGTTGGGCCGCGTAGCCAAGCCCGACGCGGGATCGCTGCTGGTCTTCAACTACCCCTCGACCTGGAACCACTTCCTGCCCGACCACACGCTGACCTTCCGCGTAACACCCATCAGCCCGACCGAGACCGAAGTGACGACCACTTGGCTGGTCCACAAGGACGCGGTCGAAGGCGAGGACTATGACCTCAAGCGCTTGACCGAGGTCTGGATCGCCACCAATGACGAGGACCGCGAGATCGTCGAGACCAACGCGATGGGCATCATGTCGCCCGCCTACGTGCCCGGCCCCTATTCCCCCGACTGGGAAAGCGGCGTCATCCAGTTCATCGACTGGTACGCCGACGTTCTGGACCGCGCCGTGGCGCCGCAGCGCATGGCGGCGGAGTAACTAATGAACGCCTTCACGAAACCCAGCCTGCTGTTCTGGAAGGACTCCGAGTCCCTGGAATGCGTCTCGATCCTGCCCGAGGCGCCGAACGTGATGACCTTCTCGTTCCAGAGCCCATCGGGTGCGCTGTTCAGCTATGAACCGGGTCAGTTCATCACGCTCGAACTGCCGATCCCGGGCGGGCCGATCTATCGAACCTACACGATCTCGTCCTCGCCCTCGAGGCCGACCTCGTTGACGGTGACCGTGAAGGCGCAGGGCAACTCGATCGGGACGCGATGGATGTTCGACAACCTCCGTCCCGGCACAAAGATCAAGGCCATCGGTCCAGCGGGCAAGTTCACGATGATGAACCATCCCGCAGATAAATATCTGTTCATCTCGGCTGGATCGGGCATCACGCCGATGATGTCGATGACGACCTACATGTACGATTCGGGTCGCGACTGCGATATCGTCTTCGTGAACTGCGCGAAGCGCCCATCTGAGATCATCTTCCGAGAGCGGCTGGAACATATCGCGTCGCGCACCGAGGGCATCGACCTGAAATGGGTGGTCGAGCAAAAAGACCCCTATCGCCCCTGGACCGGGTATTCCGGCATGTTCAATCAGCTGATGCTGGGCCTGATGGCGCAGGACTATCTGGAGCGCGAGGTCTTCTGCTGCGGTCCCGAGCCGTTCATGCAGGCGGTCCGCGACGTGCTGGTGGGGCTTGGCTATGACATGGACCGCTATCACCAGGAAAGCTTCCATGCCCCGCTGCCCGAGGCCGAGGTCGTCCCCGATGACCAGGTCCCGCAGGAGGAGAAGACCGCCGAGGTAACCTTTGCCGCATCCGGCGTGACCGCGAAGTGCAACGAGACTGACACCATCCTGACGACGGCACGCGCGGCAGGCCTGAACATCGCGGCGGGATGTACCATGGGCATCTGCGGAACGTGCCGCATTCAGAAGCTTTCGGGAGACGTCCACATGGTCCACAACGGCGGCATCACCGACGAGGACATCGAGGATGGCTATATTCTGGCTTGCTGCTCCAAGCCGTTGGGTGCCGTATCAGTGGACGTTTGAGACAGCCGGTTTCCGGCTGCCTACAGCAATGGTTCGGAGGAGGGCCAAATGAGCACCAACAGAGGCGTCGTCTATGTGGAACCGGGCAAGGTGGTGGTGGACGACATCCCCGATGCCAAGCTTCAGGCGCCGGACGGTCGCAAGATCGGGCACGGCGTGATCCTGAAGGTCGTCACGACCAACATCTGCGGGTCCGACCAGCACATGGTGCGCGGGCGAACGACTGCGCAGCCCGGCCTGATCCTTGGCCACGAGATCACCGGAGAGGTGATCGAGAAGGGCAGCGACGTCGAGATGCTGGAGATCGGTGACATCGTCTCAGTACCCTTCAACGTGGCCTGCGGCCGCTGCCGCTGCTGCCGGTCGGGCGACACGGGCGTCTGCCTGACGGTAAACCCGTCGCGGGCCGGCGGGGCCTATGGCTATGTCGACATGGGCGGCTGGATCGGCGGTCAGGCGCGCTATGTCATGGTACCCTATGCCGATTTCAACCTGCTGAAGATCCCGGACCGCGACCGCGCGATGTCGAAGATCCGCGACCTGACGATGCTGTCCGACATTCTGCCGACCGGGTTTCACGGCGCTTGGAAGGCCGGCGTCGGCGTCGGCTCGATCGTCTACGTCGCTGGTGCCGGTCCGGTAGGCTTGGCCGCGGCGGCCTCGGCTCGCATCCTCGGCGCCGCGGTCGTCATGATCGGGGATTTCAACAAGGAGCGGCTGGAACATGCCCGCAAGGTCGGCTTCGAGCCGGTGGATCTGTCCAAGGGTGACAACCTGCCCGAGATGATCGCCCACATCACCGGCAGCCCCGAGGTGGACGCCGCCATCGACGCGGTGGGTTTCGAAGCGCGCGGCCATTCAGGCAGGGAGCAGCCGGCGATCGTTCTGAACCAGATGATGGAGATCACTCGCGCGGCGGGTCAAATCGGTATCCCCGGCCTCTACGTGACCGAGGATCCGGGCGCGGTGGACGACGCCGCCAAGCAGGGCAGCCTGTCAATGCGCTTCGGGCTGGGCTGGGCCAAGGCGCAGTCGTTCCACACCGGCCAGACGCCCGTCCTGCAGTACAACCGCCAGCTGATGCAGGCGATCCTGCACGACCGGTTGCCGATCGCTGACATCGTCAACGCGACCGTCATCTCTCTGGAAGACGCCGCTCAAGGCTACGAAAGCTTCGACCAGGGCGTCGCGAAGAAGTTCGTGCTAGACCCGCACGGGATGCTGGCCGCCTGAATCTGGTGGCGCGCCGGCAAGTCCGGCGCGCCCAATTTCGGAACCCATGTTGTGGGCGCTGCGAAGCAAGTGCGCTATTGCGGCAGGCTCAGCTTGGCCATCCGACCACCATCCACAGTCCAGACCTGACCGGTGACGAAGCTTGCTTCATCGGAGGCCAGCCATGCCACCAGCGCGGCGACCTCGTCAGCGCGTCCGGTGCGGCCGACCGGGTGGATGCGCCCGATCTCCCTGCGGAAGCTCTCAGGATCCGGCATGTTTTCGATGTATGTCACGTTGAGGTCGGTATCGATCCATCCCGGGGCGACGGCATTGCAGCGGACGCCCTCGGCCCCATGATCGACCGCGATTGCGCGCGTCAGCCCGTGCAGGCCTGCTTTCGAGGCACAATAGGCCGTGTGCCTGGGATTCGACCCCAGCCCCTCGATCGAGCCGATGTTGACGACTGCGCCCTGCGATGTCCGAAGATGCGGCATGGCCGCGCGGCACAGCAGGAACGGCGCTGTCAGGTTGACCTGCAGGGTCCGCTGCCAGTCCTCCAGCGACATGTCCTCCATCGTCGCCTCCTGCATCATTCCGGCAGCGTTGATCAGAACGTCGAGACGTCCGGCCCGCTCGACCACCCCATCCACCACTTCGACAACCGAGCCGCTGTCGGACATGTCCACCGTCACATGCTCGAAATCCTCATCAGGCCTGCGCTGCGCAGTGAAGACGCGTGCGCCTTCCTCCTGCAGCCGCCGGGCGATGGCTTGGCCGATGCCGCTTCGGCCACCGGTGACAAGCGCAACCTTGCCTGTGAAACGTGTCATGATACTGCCTTTCCGCCGTTTACTTCTACCAGGGCGCCGCACATGTAGCGCGCGCTGTCAGAGACGAGAAAAAGGATCACCTCGGCGATATCGTCGGGTTCTGCGATGCGGCCCAGAGGTACCGTCTTGTTCAACTCGGCGACGGCATCGTCAGGATCGAAGCCGCGCCTTGCGAAATCCGTCCGCAGCATCGGCGTATTCACCTCGTTCGGGCAGACGGCGTTGACCCGGATCCCCTGATGCGCATGATCCATTCCCATGCATTGCGTCAGCGATGCCAAGGCCGCCTTCGTCATGCAGTAGACGGCATGTTGTGGCCCGGGCCGCAGTCCCCAGCACGAAGCGACGTTGACGATCGCACCGCCCCCGTTCTCGGCCATCAGCGGGATCGCGGCCCGGCACAGGCGAAACGGCGCTTCGACGTTGACACCAAGCGACGTGGCCCAGTCCGCATCGGTCGTCTCGGTCACGCGGCCCCGGGTAATCATGCCGGCATTGTTGATCAGGATGTCCAGCCCGCCCAGCCTGTCGGCAGCGGCCGACGGCAAGCCGTCCGCATAGGCGGCATCCCTAAGGTCGCCGGGCAAATGGGCATCTGCCGCTATCGCTGCCACATCTCGATCCGCCGCCGCGACCCGCACCCCCTGCGCACGCAGCAGGGCCACGACCGCCGATCCGATGCCGCCAGCCGCCCCCGTGACCAGCGCTGTCTTGCCTTCGAGCATTACGATACTCCTTTGCATGGGTCAGCCGAAGGACGCGATCGGGTCGCCGAAGACTCCGTCATCAGGAACTATCCCCAGACCCGGACCTTCGGGCAGCTTGATGTGGCCGCACTCGATGCGCACCCCGTTCCTGCTGTCGTAATGCCCTTCAATCATCGGTTGCGCCAGCCATGCCCCCTCGAAGAGTCGCGGCTGAACAGTGGAACCCATGTGGGTGCACGCTGCTGCGATGATGTCGCCGCCCCAGGCATCGTCCACCGTATGAGGAAGGGACCGTGTCTCGCAGATGTTGCGGAAGGTGGCGAAGGGGAACAGGCCGCCGATGCGCGTGACCTTCATGCCGAAGCCGTCGACCAAACCGGCGCCCACGACCCGCAGGACGGTGTTCAGGTCTTCGCTGTTCTCATCAAGATAGACGCCGTGATGCAGCTGGCCTCGAATGGCCGCGATCTCCTCGATCGTATTGCATGGCTGCTCCAGGACGAACGGAATGTGCGGACATTCGCGGCTCAGGCGGAGGGCGTCCCTCGTGGTCAGGCTGCGGTTCGCGTCGACCGCAAGGCGCATACTTGTCCCGACGGCTTCGAAGACCTTCCTGACGACCTCGATATCGGTCTCGACGGGGCGATTGCCGATCTTGACCTGCATTCGGGTATAGCCTTCGTCGGCGCATTCCCTGGCGATGCGGGCAACGTCGTCCGGCTCGCCCACCCCAGAGGAATAGTAGGACGGGACCTGCTCCGTCACCGGCCCCCCAAGCAGATCGGCCACACGGACGCCGTAATGTTTGCCCGTCAGGTCATGGGCGGCGATGTCGATGGCGGCCTTGGCGTAGCGATGCCCATTCAGAAGGTCATCCATCCGGCGGTGCAGCTGCAAGATCTGTGTCGGGTCGGCTCCAAGAAGACCCGGCGCCATCTCCTGCAGCGCGGCCCGCGCCCCGAGCGTGTGCTGGGGCTGGTAGACGGGACCAACGGGGCAGGTCTCGCCCCATCCTTCCAAGCCGTTGTCCGCCTTTAGCCGCACCAGCGTCGTCCGCAGGAATGAGACGGTATCGCTTGCCATGCGGTAGGCGCCTCCCTTCACAGGCAGTTCGTACGCATAGACATGAACTTCAGTGATCTTCATGACTCCACCCCCACAAACGGCTGGCCTGGTTTCAGGCAGCCGCGTCAAACAAAAATGAAGAAAATGCTGAGGAAGCAGGTCATTCCTGCCCGGCTCGCCATTCTTTCCAACGCAAGAAGGTATTCGCACCGATCGTCGAAAGTGGCGGCGGCGGCAGCATCTTGGGCAGCTCCTCTGCCATGAAGTGGCGTGTGATGTCGCTTTCCACCCCTGACGCCAGTTCCGCCGCGCCCATTCCAGTCAGCGTTCCCCGAGCGGTCCCCAAACCGTTCTGGACACACCCGGCATAGAGGCCGTCGTCCAGCTGCCGCATCATGGCCACCCCATTCTGTGTCAGGCACAGATGCCCGGCCCAGGAATACTCCATCTTCATGCCCTTCAGAGCCGGATAGCGCGTTTCGAACTTTTCGCGATGGGTGCGGGCAGCACGCTGCACGGCAGCCTCAGTTACCTGCATTCCGGGCCGGAACGAGGCGAGTGTCCGGGTGATCACCCGGTTGCCACCCTGGGCGGCATCGATCCGCCGCATTGTCGTTCCCATGGGATCCGACGGCGTGATGCCCCACCGCGACTGCCCGCCGAGCGCCTTCAGCGCGGCGGCGTCCAGCTCGACTGTCATGGATGCATAGAGGAAGACGTGCATCAGCCGGTTTCGGGCAAAGCCAAAGCTCTCGAGATGACCATTATTGGTCAAGATCACCGTCTTTGCCTGCACCTTCCCGGAGGGCGTCAACAGAACCCATGACGAACCGTGACGCGTCATCTTCTGGACCGGGCTGTTTTCGAGGATACGGACACCATCGCGCCGCAGGCCCTCCGCCAGACCACGAATATAGCCCGCCGGTTGGAGCATCACCGTTCCCGGTGTGTAGAGACCCGAGATATAATGTCGGCTGCCGGTGAGCTCATGCATCTGCCGGGCATCGAGGCTTTCGCTCGCCTCGCCGATGCTGGCGAGGTGATTGGCATAGCTGAAGTTGAGCTCGTCCGCCTTCTCGCTCACGGCACCGTTCACCTTGCCGGCGGGATCGAAGTAATTCGCGTCGATCCCGTAGGCCGCCACGGCATTTCGCGCAAAGCTGATCGCGGTGCGGTTCAGGGCGATGATGGCTTGGTCCGCGTTGGCGCCATGACCGGAATAGTCATCCGACGACAGGTCGTGCGGCAGGTCGATCATGAAACCAGAGTTGCGCCCCGACGCGCCCTCGGCCAAGCGGCTGGCCTCGATGACCGCGATGCGGGCGCCAGGGTTCAGCTGGTGCAGGCGCAGGGCCGCCGACAATCCCGCAAACCCGCCGCCGACCAGCGCGAAGTCAACGGCAAGATCCTCGGTCAGGATATCCGGGGCAGGCTGCCCCGGAAGGATGGCAGACCACGCAGCGGGCCCGCGATGAATGGGTGTCCGGCGCGCGGTGTAGGTTGTCACGAAACGACCTCGTCATGATCATCCGTCAGGTCCACCCAGATGGTCTTGATCTGCGTGTACTGGTCATGGGCGTGGATGCCGTTGTCACGGCCGCCGAAGCCAGACTGCTTGAACCCGCCAAAGGGTGTCGAGATGTCGCCTTCGCCGAAGCTATTGACGGTGACGGTGCCCGCCCGGATGGCGCGGGCGCCACGGATCGCCTTCTTGACATTCGCGGTATAGATCGACGCTGCCAGGCCATATTCGGTGTCGTTGGCCAAGGCGATCGCCTCGTCAAAGCCGTCGACGGTCAGAACCGACAGGACCGGGCCGAAAATCTCCTCGCGTACCTGAGCGGCATCGCGGTCGGCAATGTCAAGGATCGTAGGCTCCACGAAACCGGCCTCGGCCTTGCCGCCCAGAAGGACCTTGGGACCCTTGGACAGATAGGATGCGACCTTGTCGAAATGCGCCTGCGACACAAGCGCGCCGACGCGGTTCACCGGGTCCAGCGGATCGCCCATCGGCCATTCGCGAGCATGGGCCAGCATGCGGTCCAGCAGCTTGTCCTTTATACCCTTCTGCACAATCAGCCGGGACGAGGCCGAGCAGTTCTCGCCCATGTTCCAGAAGGCGCCGTTGACGACATGGGCCGCGACGCGGTCCAGGTCCTCGGCATCGTCCAGCACGATGGCTGGGTTCTTGCCGCCCATCTCCAGCGTGACTTCCTTGAGGTTCGATTCCGACGCATAGGTCAGGAAGCGGCGCCCCGTCGCGGTCGAGCCGGTAAAGGACACCATGTCGATGTCCATGTGACGGCCGATGGGCTCGCCGACATCGCGGCCACTGCCCGGCACGACGTTGAAGACGCCGGCAGGGATACCTGCCTCCATCGCCAGTTCCGCGACGCGCAGCGCCGTCAGAGAGGTTTCCGCCGCGGGCTTCACGATGATCGAGCAGCCCGAAGCCAGGGCTGGGCCGATCTTCCATGCCAGCATCAGCAGCGGGAAGTTCCACGGCAGCACAAGACCCACGACGCCCACGGGTTCGCGCACGACCAGCGCGATGTGGTTGTCGGATGCCGGCGCAACCTGATCGTAGATCTTGTCGATCAGTTCGGCGTGCCAGGTCAGGCAGTGGATGGTCTCGGGGACGTCCACTGTCTCGCAGTCGTAGATGGTCTTGCCGCTGTCGAGGCTCTCCATCACGGCCAGTTCACGGGCGTTGCGCCGGATCAGCTTGGCCAGGCGGATCATCGCCTCTTTCCGTTCGCCCGGATGCAGACGCGACCAGCGGCCGTCCTCGAAGGCATCGCGGGCCTTTTCCACGGCGAAATCGACATCGGCCTGACCGCAGGCGGCGACCTTGGCGATCACCTCTCCGGTGGCGGGATTGGTGCTGTCGAAGGTCTTGCCCGACATGGCGGGACGGAAGCTGCCGTCGATGAAGGCCTGCGTCGGCAGGTCCAGATTGGCGGCGATGGACTTGTATTCCTCGGTCGTCAAAAGGTCGCTCATGCTCATGCCTCCGCTTCGATTTCGGCCACGGTGCGCTTCAGCACGCGCACGACCTGTTCGAGTTCGCGCTTGTCATCCTTGTTCAGCGGCTTCAGCGGCGCGCGCGGCGGTCCGGCGTAAAAGCCGTTCATCTCGCAGCCGTGTTTGATGCACTGGACGAACTTGCCGCCCTGCTCCAGCACCCGCATCAGTGGCAGCAGCGCCGACATGATCCGGCGGCCCTTGGCGAAATCGCCTTCGACCACGCAGGCGTTCCACAGCGCGACATGTTCCTCGGGCAGGAAGTTCGATCCGCCACAGACCCAACTCTGGGCGCCCCAGGCGAAGAACTCCAGCGCCTGGTCGTCCATACCGCAAGACATCTGGATATGCGGGTAATCGCGCGCCAGCAGGTGAACCCGGTTGATGTCGCCCGAGCTTTCCTTGATCGCTACGATGTTGCGCGACCGGCCGACACGGTCCAGGAACTCCTCGCCCATGTTGATGCCCATCCGGCCCGGATAGTTGTAGAGCATCACCGGCAGATCCGCGGCACGGGTGATCGCCAGCGTGTTTAGAGCGTTCTCCCGCTCGGTCGGGACCGAATAAGGAGGTGAGCCGACCAGCAGCGCCGAGGCCCCGATCTTGGCGGCATGCTCGGCCATGCGGATCGAATCCTCCAGCCGGATGGCGACGGTGCCGACCATCAGCGGCACCCGGCCAGCAATCACGTCGATGGCAAGGCTTGCCAGTTCCTCGCGCTCCTCCATGCTCTGGGCATAGTATTCACCGGTGGAACCGCCGTTGATCAGACCATGAACGCCCGAGGCGATCAGATGCTCGATCATCGCGGCGAACGCGTCCCGGTCGATGCTGCCGTCTTCGCGATACGGCGTGATCACCGGCGTATAGATGCCCTCGAACTTCATGGCACTCCTTTGTTTTCTAGGCGCCCAGGGCTCGCCCGAGCGGGATGTTGATGCTTTTGGGTGTCACGAAGCTTTCGATCAGCGAGCGCGACAGCTCCCAGTGCGCGATTGCCAGATCGGCGGCGGCGTCCGCCGAGCGGCTTTCGATCAGCTCGATCAACTGGTCATGCTGATCAGCCGCCGTGTTCTGGCTCCCTGCCAACGCCGGCTGGTCGGGTTGGTAGAACTGCATGCCGATGCGCGTGTGATCGATCAGCAGCCGCCGCAGGCTCGGCATCAGAAACTCGTTGTCTGCCATGTCGCCGATCACCGAGTGAAACCGTTCGTTGGCAATGGCCCGCTCCGCCGCATCGCCCTGGTTGATGGCGGTACGGAAGCTGCGCTGTACGTCTTTCAGTCGGGCGATCTGAGGGCGGGTTGCGTTCTCGGCCGCGAGCCGCGTGGTGGCGGCGTATATCATCGGCGCCGCGACGAAGAAATTGCGCAGCGTCTTGTGCGTCATCGGCGCAGCTTGCGCGCCGCGATTCTCGTGCAGGACGACATAGCCGTCCCCGGCAAGTTGGCGCAGCGCCTCGCGCAGGGGCGGGCGAGAGATCCCGTAAACCTCCGACAGCCGCGTCTCGTCCAGGTACGTTCCCGGCTCCAGCTCCTGCGTCAGAATCTTTCTGCGCAAATCTTCAACACAAGCAGATTTTTTGCTTCTCGAAATGACTTCCACGAACACCTCCTTCGATTTGTGGGTCGCATGTTCGTCGACTCATTGCCCTGTATCAGGTGTAGCTTCATTAAATACAAGTTGTCTACAATAAATAAATATGCTTTCTTGCAGTCACAGGGGGATTCCACATGACAAAAGCCAATCAAGAGGAGGTCATTCGATGCGACGGCATCTGGAAGATCTTCGGACAGAAATCCGGGCAAGCGCTTGAAGCCATCCGGCGCGATGGCCTCACCAAACGCGAGATTCGCGAACGTTTCGACTGCGTGGTCGGCGTTCAGGACGCATCCTTCAGCGTCAAGCGCGGAGAGATCTTCTGCATCATGGGCCTTTCGGGGTCCGGAAAATCCACGCTGATCCGCCACATCAACCGCCTGATCGAACCGACCGCAGGGTCGGTGATCATCGAGGGCCAGAACGTCAACGCGATGAACGCGCGCGACCTTCGGGCGTTGAGAGCGGAACGGATCGGCATGGTATTCCAGAGCATGGCGCTGATGCCGCACCGCACGGTGAGGGAGAACGTGGTCTTCTCGCTCGAGGTGCGCGGCATCGACGAGGACCGTCGCAACAAGGTCGCCCGCCAGTCAATCGAGGCAGTCGACCTGTCCGGTTGGGAAAACAAGTATCCCGATGAATTGTCAGGCGGTATGCAGCAGCGCGTGGGACTGGCCCGCGCCATCGCCGCAGATCCGACCATCCTGTTGATGGACGAACCCTTCAGCGCGCTGGACCCGCTGATCCGCAAGCAGTTGCAGACCACCTTCATGAAGTTGTCGGCGGAACTGCATAAGACCACCGTCTTCATCACCCATGACCTGGACGAGGCGATCCGCATCGGCGACCGCATCGCCATCATGAAGGACGGCGTACTGGTCCAGATCGGCACGCCGGAACAGATCGTCACCGAACCCGCTGACGACTATGTCAGCGACTTCGTGGCGGGGATCTCCAAGCTGGACCTGGTCACCGCCGCCCGCGTCATGCAGCCACTGGAGCGTTACGGACAAGCAAACCCCATCGGGGACATGTCGATGTGGCCGGTCGCGCGCGCGGAGGACAAGTTGAACGCACTGGTCGACCTGGCGGTCGGCACCGAGCATCCGATTCTTATCAAGGAACAGGGTCAGACGGTCGGCGTCGTGACCAAGCGCGCGCTTCTGCGCGGCATTCAGGGTCGCGACGAAAGCGCACCCGTCATGGCAGAGGTGCACTGATGGCCACCGAACAATCCTTCAACATCCTTGACCCGTTCAGCAGCATCGACCTGAACATCAGCGACCGCGCCGATGGCATCAAGGGTTGGGCGATCAGCAACCGGGAGGTGCTGGAACCAATCAAGTCCGTCTTCAACAGCATGATTGTGTCGATCGAACAGGCGCTTCTGGCGGTTCCTCCACTGGTCATGCTGCTGCTGATCGTCCTGATCGCCTGGCAGGCCGCCGGCCGCCGGGTGGCGATCATCGTTGCGGTCTGCCTGTCGGTTCTGGGCTTCCTCAGCCCAGATGCATGGCAGTTGGCGATGACGACGCTGGCCATCGTGGTGGCGGCCGTCATCACCTGTGTGGTGATCGGCCTGCCACTCGGCATCCTGGCCGGCAAGAGCGACCGGTTCGAGACCTCGATCCGTCCGGTCCTCGACACAATGCAGACCATCCCGGCCTTCGTCTACCTGGTGCCGGTCGTGATGCTTCTGGGCATCGGCAACGTGTCGGGCGTGATCGTGACGATCATTTTCGCCCTGCCCCCGCTGGTCCGCCTGACATCCCTCGGCATCCGTGGCGTCAACGAAAGCGTGGTCGAGGCCGCGCGCGCCTTCGGCGCCAGCCCGTCGCAGATCCTCTTCAAGGTCGAATTGCCGCTGGCCAAGCCGACCATCCTGGCTGGTCTGAACCAGACCATCATGCTGTCGCTGTCGATGGTCGTCATCGCCTCGATGATCTCGGTCCGCGGTCTGGGCAACGAAGTCCTGCGCGCCATGGGACGCCTGGACGCCGGCAAGGCCATCGTCGGTGGCCTGGGCATCGTCATGCTGGCCATCGTCCTTGACCGCATCACCCAAGGCATCGGGCAGTCTTCCCGCGACCGCGGCCGCCAGAAATGGTGGCACCACGGCCCGGTCGGGCTGATCGCCCCGTTCATCACCAAGAAGCGCGAAAACAGCGCCGCCAATACCGTTCCGACGATCAACACGGAGAGAACCAATGAAGCTTAACAAGTTCGGGCTGATTGCCGCCTTGGCCCTGTCCACTGCAACCCCCCTGATGGCCCAGGAGCAGCCCGGAGAGGGCGTGACCGTCCGCCCGGTCATGGCCCCTTCGCTGGAGGAAATGTTCCAGCACCGGGTCCTGTTCCGCGCGCTGGAGGATCTGGGTTATGACATCGCCCCGCCCCAGGAAGTCGAATACCAGACCATCCACATCGCTCTTGGCGCGGGTGACGGTGATTTCACCGCTGCCCACTGGAACAAGCTTCACAACACCTTCTTCGAGGAAGGCGGCGGCGAGGCCGTGATGACCAAGGTGGGCACCCTGGCCGCAGGCGCCCTGCAGGGCTATCTGGTCGACAAGGAGAGCTACGATTCGGGCATCACCGACCTTGGCCAGCTGAAGGACCCCGAGGTCGCCGCCCGCTTCGACGCCGACGGCGACGGCAAGGCGGATCTGGCCGGCTGCGTGCCGGGCTGGGGCTGCGAGCCGGTGATCGAACACCAGCTGACCGAATACGGCCTGCGCGACACCGTCGTCCACAACCAGGGTGCGTATAACGCGATCATCGCCGATACCATCGCTCGCAAGGAAGCGGGCCAGCCGATCCTCTATTACACCTGGACCCCCTACTGGGTATCGGGCGTGCTGGTCCCGGGAGAGGACGTGGAATGGCTGTCGGTCCCTTATACGTCTCTTCCGGGCGGAGAGGATGCGGAAACGACGTTCGACGGCAAGAACCTCGGCTTCGCTGTCGACGATATCCGCGTCGTTGCCCGCAATGACTTCCTTGAGGCCAACCCGGCGGCTGCGAAGCTGTTTGAAGTGGCGAAGATCGACATCAACGATATCTCGGCCGAGAACAACATGATTGCCAATGGCGAGGATGACTCGGACGACATCGACGCGCATGTCGACGCGTGGATCAAGGATCACCAGGCCGAGTACGACAGCTGGCTGGCCGAAGCACGTGCTGCGGCCCAGTGAACCTGCTGTCGGAACCGAGAAAGGGGGGCCGGCGCCCCCCTTTTCTATGCGTTGCTATAGGGTGGGAGTTTGGCTTCCTCGGTTGCACGCCTACTACTCCTGCAGTTTGAACATGACTTGGACTCATTAAAAGACCGCCAGCAGTCCTCCGACTGATCGAGGCAGGCATGGCATCTTTGCCTTTCTTTTTCTAAGGCTATGGCGGTCTGCGCGTCGACGATCTGTGCGTGTCGCGCGGTATACAGGCGCTGGAGTGATCATCGGGCTTTGGCCCAATTCTCAACAGCTCCAGGCGCCAGTGCGTGATCAATCATGATCGTAACAAACAGGCGGTCGGTATGCGGTGAGGCAAGCCTGCACAGGTATCTGAACTATCTTCGGGCGATTGCAGTCGCCGCTGCCAGGACGACGGCATCCTCGACGAAACCGGAGGTCGTCTGACCATACCGCGCTATTGCCCACTCCCGCGCAGCAAGTCCGCAGTATGATGACGCTATCGCAGCGCCAATGCCGAGAGCAGCCCCTGCAAGCTGACGCTCCGCTGGTGCGAGGGCTGCACCAGCAAATCCGCCGGTAATCGTCCGGGCAAGGAGGCCCAGGAACACGGTGCGGTCCGGAGCCGTCTTCATCTTGTCGCCCGCCATCTCCGCCGCGGCCATTGCCACCCCACCCGCGGCAATCAGCGGCGAGCTCATCAGCCGCGCCCCGGCATTGTCATAGGGGAGCGCACCAAGACGCGCGGCACCCGCCAAGGCAGCAAGAGGCGTCATCGAGCGCTGCCCGGCAACAAGACCCATCATGATCGAGCGTAGCATCCTGCCTCCCCTCTGGTCGCTGACGCAACAACTGATCGGTTTGCGGGTTCCATCAAGCGCAGCGTCGGGGGCACGGAAGGGCCTGCCGCCCTGAGCCGCTCCGCATGTCATTCCAACGACCACGAAGACGTCTTATTCTGCCGATTTCTGATCGGCAGCCGCCGCCTTGTCCGGGACGTGCCCCTGTCCCGCCTCCCCCACCCCGTCCTCGGGGATCTCCTCCGGATCCGGCAGGTCGCGGAGCGTTTCCAGCCCGAAAGTGGCGAGGAACAGGTCGGTGGTGACGAAGGTGGCGGGGGCGCCGCGGCGCGGCTCGCGGGGGCCGGGGGCGATGAGGCCCTGCTCGGAGAGGCGGCCGATCAGCTCGCGGGAGATCTCGCGTCCGAAGATCTCCTTCAGCCCGTCGCGGGAGATTGGCTGGTGCCAGGCGATGGCGGCGAGGACCGCGATGTCCGTCTCGCGGAGCGCCACCCCCACGTCCGGCAGCGCAGCGGCGGCGCGGATCGCCGGGGCATAGGCCGGCCGGGTGGCGAGCATCCAGCCATCGGCGACCCGCGCCACCTCGACGGCCCGACCCTCCAACTCGACGGCCAGGTCCTGGAGGAGGAGATCGACCGAGGCCCCGGGCCCGACCACGCGGGCCAGGTCGCTGCGCGACACAGGCGCGGCCGAGGCGAAGAGCACCGCCTCGATCCGGCACATCCACTCGCGCCAGCGCACGGCCTGTGGCAGGCCCTCGAGATCGCGGTCCAGCTCCGGCTCGGGGCGGCGCCTGGCCATCTCAGAGCCCGTAGAGCCGGAAGCTCGGCCGCCCGGTCAGCTCGCGGACGGCATCCAGTTCCACCAGCCGGTCGCTGGCCCCCGTGTGTCCCGCCATCTGGTTTGCGACAGAACCCGGATAAGTGTCACCAGACGATCAGCAACCCTATATTGGTTGAATGCACCTACGGCGATCTCGGGAGTGATCGGACGCTGATCCTGATCGGCGGCTCACACTCGCTTCAGTGGCTGCCTGCGCTGGAAGATATCGCCCTGAAGCGTGGCCTGCGGATCGTGACGATGACCAAGAGCAGCTGCATCTTCTTCGATGCAACCGATCCTGAGCATTTCATCGCGGCAGCGAAAGCCTATGGGCTGGATGATCCAGAAAGCTGCCTCAAGTGGAACCGTGCCGCCAGACACCGCGTCATGGAGGTTGATCCCGCGGCCGTCCTGACCATCGGCACCCGCGGTCACGGCCCCGACGAGACAGTTCCGGGCATCTTTCGTTCCTTGTGGCGGGATCTGGCTGCGGCCGATATCTCGGTCCTGGCCCTTCGCGACAACCCGTGGTTTGCCACCGACGTCGTCGAATGCGTCGCTGAAGCTGCTGACAACCCATCTACCTGCGATCAACCTCGCGCAGAGCTGCTGAAGCCGATTGATCCGGGCGCAGGCCTTGATGGTCCGCTGCTGTCCTTCGTGGACCTAAGTGATCTCTATTGCGACAGTGCCAGGTGCTGGGTCGTTCGCGACGGCGTTCTACTCTACCGCGATCGCCATCACCTGACCGCCAGTTTCGTCCGCCGCCATGCCTCCCGTCTCGAGACTGAGATCGCCGCGTTGATCGACCAGTCGTAGATGTGGGCTGTTTGCGAGAAAGGCAGCCCGGACGTGGATCAGGAAGGAGGCGGTAGTGCGTGACCTGCCCTCGGCAAAACTGTCACAGCGATGGAGAGCCTGCACCCACTCATCAAAAGCTGCAGCGCAAGTGTAACGCTCAGCGAGAGAGGCCTTCACTCGACGTGCTTGAAGTGGCATCACCGGACCACGGAGATACGTACCGGTCAACTATGAAGCTCGTAGCTCCATGTATGAGAGCGGAGGCGAAGATGGTGTAGGCAACAAGCGCCCAAAGCTGCTCCTCGTTGACGAACTCCATATGCCCGGTCGCGTAGCCGACATAATAAACTGATCCTATACCGCGCACCCCAAAGAACCCGACGATCAGCCGGTCGCCCGAGGGCATCCTGCTTCTCAACAGGGATAACCAGCCGGCCAGCGGCCTGATGACGAGAAGCAGGCTGAAGCCGATCAGCGTATGCCGCCAGTCCAGCACCGGCCAGAGCGCCGGCAGGATGCTGCCCAGAAGCACAAGAAGAATGGCAGTCAATGAATGCTCCACGGCTTCGCTGAAGGCGTGCAGCCGCTTGTGGAAGCGGTGCTTCTCCTGCGTGCGGCGACACATGAGACCAGCGGTGAAAGCGCCGATGAAGCCATAGCCCTCCGCCAGCTCAACGACCCCATAGCACAGCAGCACGGCGCCGAGGGCGAGGACCCCAGGCCCGCTTTTTTCGATCGCGGCGCTGCCCCAAGCGGAAAACAGGCTGCGGCCGAGTGCCCACCCCACCATCGCCCCGACCATCGCGCCCACTGCGATCCTGTAAAGCAGGTCGCGCATGACCCATTCCATCAACCAGCTTGACGGATCGGCCCCTTGCGCCGCGATGATCAACCCCAGATAAACGAACGGGAAGGCAAGGCCGTCGTTCAGCCCAGCTTCGGCTGTCAAGGTAAAGCGAACAGGATGCTCGCCACCTTCCAAAGGCGGCCCGACCTGCACATCGCCTGCCAACACGGGATCGGTCGGCGACAAGACAGCACCCAGAAGGATTGCTCCTGCAATCGTCATCCCGGCCAGTCCCCAACCCAGCAGCGCAACCACCCCGATTGTCAGAGGCATCGCGATCAGCAAAAGGCGAAAGGTCGGGCTCCACCGGCTCCAGCTGCTGACATTGTCGATCCGCAAGCCAGTTGCAAACAGGACGACGATCACCGCGATCTCGCTGAGGATTTCCCAAAGGCGCGGCGACACTGTTGGATCAAGCGCTTCCGGCATCCCGGGAATGAAGGTGAAGGCCACCAGGCCCAGGATCATCAGAAGCCCCGATGAGGAGGCTGCCCGCATGAACGCGACCCGTGGCAGCAGGTAGGCCGCGAAGACCGCCGCGCCCACGGTTGCCATCAGAACGTGCGTTGGAGAAAGTCCGAAGAACGGCTCAGCTGTTGACATCTGTTGTCTTTCAATACCAAGCAGCTCTACACGCAGTAGATCGGAAGCGCTGCAAGGTGCAGCGCCATAGGTCTGAAGAAAGTTCCGGATATGGCCGCCGATAGGCAAAGCGAGCGGCGACGGGCAGTTGCATCCTATGCCGAAGCGTTTCCATCGCTACGGAACATTGCTGACTTAAACCAACCGTTGGATCTGTCAGGCCGACAGCTTCGCCATGGGAAAGCACCCACTCCGTTCTTAGGATCAGTCCCCATAAATTTGGCTTGCATGCCAGCATTTTGACTGATTCACACCGGCTATGAACCAGAGCAATACAAGATGCTTCCGACTGAGCCCACAGCAGATGCGGCGCATCCAGTCCTTCTTTCCCAAGGTCCGAGGGCGCCCCCGATCCGACGACTGCAAGGTGCTGAGCGGCATCATCTATGTCAAACGGTATGGGCTTCGCTGGCAAGATGCTCCTGCAGTCTACGGCCCCTACAAAACCCTGTATAACCGCTTCGCCCGCTGGTCACGGATGGGCATCTTCGCGAGGATATTCCAAGAACTGGCGAGGCCAGGCGTTCAAGGAGATACCCTGATGATGGACAGCACGTTCATGAAGGCGCACCGCACGGCTTGCAGCCTGCGCGCGCAAACGTATGGCCCGCCCCGTCTGCAAGCGGCAATTTTTAATGACATGATCAGTCTGCACAAACGTATCCGGCATGTCAGCACAAAGGCCGCCGCCAAGATGGAGATCCGCGCGTCACAATCCTCATAAAGGGACCGGCCTCGGTGGGCCATTTTTCGCAGGAGGTTTTTGCAACGCCGATCAACTGTCAGGCCATCTTCCTTTCACCACTCGCAGCTTGTTGCGCCCGGCTGTGCTCAAGACGAGCGCGTGTT
>NZ_JAOTBE010000028.1 GCF_026162645.1 Paracoccus rhizosphaerae | reverse complement strand
TCTTGCCTCTCTGTAGCCCGGATCTGAGCCCAACCGAGATCATTCGGGCGTTCACCCGGGCAAATGGTGTCCACGCCCTCAAATTCCCAAAGCTCAAGGCCCTGATCCGAAGAGCCGCCACCCGAACCTGCGAGGCTCTCTGGCACGCTGTCAGGCAGGTCTGCGATCTGTTCAGCGATGAGGACTGCTGAGATCTCTTCAAAGCCGAGGAATATGAAGCCGATTGGACGCAAGGTGTTCTAAGGGACGAGACGGCCTGCTGCGGTGCATTCGATGCAACGACCTACCGATGCCATCCTTGTCGTGAGACCATCAAGAGAGCGACCGCGGCACCTGGCTCCGCCTTCAGGGCGCAGGCTCCCGGTTGAACGAACATGCCGTCCGTGACCGGCCGCCTTGTCTTCTGGCCCAGACGCATGCGGGGCTGTGGAGCGACCAAGTCGGATATCGAGCATCAGGCGTTGTTCCAGCTCTGAGGAGGTGTCGCACCTCCAGGCGCCGTGCCTTCCCTAGAGGCCGACCAGCGCCCGCGCGAAGTCCTCGGGCTCGAACGCATCGAGGTCGTCGATCTGTTCGCCGACGCCAATCGCATGGATCGGCAGGCCAAACTTGTCGGCAAGCGCCACCAGGACGCCGCCGCGCGCCGTGCCGTCAAGCTTGGTCATCACCAGCCCTGAGACATCGGCCAGCTTTCGGAACGTCTCGACCTGGTTCAGCGCGTTCTGCCCGGTCGTCGCGTCCAGCACCAGCAGGGTGTTGTGCGGTGCCTCGGGGTCGCGCTTGCGGATCACGCGGACGATCTTGGCCAGCTCCTCCATCAGGTCCTGGCGGTTCTGCAGGCGCCCGGCGGTGTCGATCATCAGAAGGTCGGCGCCCTCGGCCTCGGCCCGGACCATCGCGTCCCAGGCAAGGCTGGCGGGGTCGCTGCCCTGCGGTGCGACCATGACCGGCACGCCAGCGCGCTGCCCCCAGACCTGCAGCTGTTCAACGGCGGCCGCCCGGAAGGTGTCGCCCGCGGCGATGACAACCGACTTGCCCGCCGCGCGGAACTGGCTGGCCAGCTTGCCGATCGTCGTGGTCTTCCCCGCCCCGTTGACGCCGACGACCAGGACGACCTGCGGCTTTTTCGGATAGAGAGGCAGCGGGCGCGCCACCGATGCCATGATCCGGGCAATTTCTGCGGCCAGCAGCTCCTTCAGCTCGGTCGATGACACCCTGCGCCCCATCCGGCCTTCGGCGATGTTGGCGGTGACGCGCAGCGCCGTGTCGACGCCCAGATCGGCCTGGACCAGCATGTCCTCCAGCTCTTCCAGCATGTCGTCGTCCAGGGCGCGGCGCGGCTCTTCGGTCTTTTCGCCGCGACCGAAAAGTCGGCCGACCAGTCCCGGCTGGACCGGCTGGGGATGGGGCGTCGCCACCGGCGCCGGCATCTCGGCCGGCGGTGCCGGCGGAGCCTCTGGCGCCTCGCCCACGATATCGTCCAGCCCCGCCCCGATCTTGGACGAAGACCGCGTCAGCCGCTCGCGCAGTTTGGAGAAGAACGCCATGATCAGACCTTTCGATGCTGGGCGCGACCCTACAGCGTCACGTCGGCAAGGAAAACCCGCGGCACGGGCCGCCGCGGGTTTCCTGAACAAGGCACCTCGTCACGCCCTGCTTGCGGCGCCGTTCAGCCGCGAAGGGCGCGGATCTCTGCGGCCAGCGCCTCGGTCGAGGCGTCGTGCCCCCCGGACGCATCGCCCTTCAGCAGCGGCTCGACCTTCAGCGCTAATTCCTTTCCAAGCTCCACCCCCCACTGGTCGAAGCTGTTGATGCCAAGGATCACGCCCTCGACAAACACCCGGTGTTCATAGAGCGCGACGATCTGGCCCAACACGAAAGGTGTCAGCTGTTCGATCAGCAGCGTGGTCGATGGGCGGTTGCCGGGAAAGACGCGGTGCCGCGCCTGCCGTTCAAGCTCGGGCCCCTGAAGGCCCTTGGCCTGCATCAGCGCCCGGGCCTCGTCCAAGCTGCGGCCGCGCATCAGCGCCTCGGACTGCGCTAGGCAGTTCGCGGCCAGCAGGATGTGGTGATGCGCCAGGTCCGGCTCGTGGCCCTTTGCGGCCAGGATGAATTCGCATGGCACGGGCGTCGTGCCTTGGTGGATCAGCTGATAGAAGGCATGCTGGCCGTTCGTCCCCGGCTCTCCCCAGACCACGGGTCCGGACGCGACAGTCAGGTCGCTGCCGTCCATTGCGACGCGCTTGCCGTTCGATTCCATCTCGAGCTGCTGCAGATAGGCTGGCAGGCGCAGCAGGCGGTTGTCATAGGGCAGGACGGCGCGGGTGGGATAGCCGCAGACCTGGTGATGCCAGATCCCGACCAGCGCCAGCAGGACGGGCAGGTTCCGGTCCAGCGGCGCGGTGCGGAAATGGGCGTCCATCGCCGCGCCGCCTGCCAGAAACTCGTCAAAGCGCTCGGGTCCGACGGCCAGCATCAGCGACAGGCCGATCGGCCCCCAGACCGAGTAGCGGCCCCCGACCCAATCCTCGAACCCGAAGACGCGCGTGCCGTCGATCCCGAAATCCGCGGTCATCTTCACGGCAGAGGACAGGGCCACGAATTGCGCCGCCGGGTCATCCACCGATCCGGCCATCCAGTCGCGCGCGGTGCGGGCGTTTGTCATCGTCTCGATGGTCGTGAAGGTCTTCGACGCCACGATCACCAGGGTCTTTGCCGGGTTCAGACCTTTCAGCGTGTCGGCGATGTCTGCGCCATCGACGTTGCTGACGAAATGAGTCCGCGGCCCGTCGTGATAGGGTGCCAGCGCCAGCACCGCCATATAGGGGCCAAGGTCCGATCCGCCGATGCCGATGTTGACGACGTCCGTGATCCGGCCGCCCTGCCCCATGAAGCTGCCGTCGCGGACCTGCCGCGCGAAGTCTGACATGCGGGCGTGGGTTTCGCGAACCGCGGGCATGACGTCCTGGCCGTCCACCGTCACGCTGCCAGACAGGTTGCGCAGCGCCGTGTGAAGGACCGCGCGGCCTTCGGTTTCATTGATCCTCTCGCCGGCGAACATCGCGTCGCGCTGGGCCTCGACGCCCCGATCACGTGCGAGCTGGATCAGCAGGTCGCGCGCGTCCTTGTCGATCATCGTCTTGGACCAGTCGAAGACCACCCCGTCGGCACGGGTCGTACAGGCGGCGGCACGGTCGGTGTCTTCGGCAAACAAGGCGTCGATGCGCCGATCGCCCTGCGCCTTGCGATGCGCGGACAGGCGGTTCCAGATGTCGGACATGCGGTGGTGATCCCTCATTCGGCCCAGTGGACGGTTGCGACGTCAAGAAAGGCGCGGATCGGCGCCTGAAGGGGGTCCATGTGCTGTGCACGTTCCAGCGCGTCGCGCTTTTCGGGGCCCATGATCAGCACATGTAGGTTGATGGCGTCGGACAGCACCGGCCGCGTCAAGGTGATCCGCGGCTCTTCGGCGCCCTCGGCACGGATGGCCATGACCGGCGGCGCGTCCGGCGCCATCGCGGCCTGCAGGTGATCGGCGCCGGGAAACAGGCTGGCTGTGTGCATATCATTGCCCATCCCCAGAAGCACCACGGTCAGCGGCAGGTGCGGGGCTAGCCGCTGCACCAGACCGTCGACTGCCAGATCGGGCGATGCATCACCGGTATAGAGATCGATATAGCTGGCCGCCGCCGCCTTGTCCTTCAGCAGGTGACGACGCAGCAGGCGCGAGTTCGACCGCTTATGATCGCCATCGACCCACCGTTCGTCACCCAGAACCACGGTGACGCGGTCCCATTCGATATCGGTCCCGCTGAGGGTTTCGAACACCGGAGCGGGCGAGGTGCCTCCAGGCACGCAAAGCGTGGCGCTGTCGTTGCCCCGCAGATGTTGCGCCAGTTGCGAGGCGATCCGGTCGGCCAGCGACAGTGCCAGCATCTCGCGGTCGGGGTATTCCTTCAGTTCGACGGTCATGCCCTGATTTCCCTCCATCGACGGTTGTCGCGATGCATCAGCCGCAACGCTTCGTCCGGCCCCGAGGATCCGGCGTCATAGGGTTCGGGGCGACGCTTGCCGTCTTCCCACGCCTCGATGATCGGATCGGTCCAGGCCCAGGCGGCCTCGACCTCGTCGCCGCGCATGAACAGGGTCTGGTTGCCGCGGATGACATCCATGATCAGGCGTTCATAGGCGTCGGGCATGTCCGCACCGTCCGGCCCCAGGGCGTCGGCGAAGGACATGTCCAGCGGCACCTGGACCAGGCGCATGCCGCCGGGGCCGGGCTCCTTGATCATCACCTTCATGTTCATGCCCTCGTTCGGCTGCAGCCGGATCACCAGCTCGTTGGCCTTGGGCACACCGCTGTCGTCGAAGATCGAATGCGGCGGCTCCTTGAAGGTGATCGCAATCTCGGAGGTGCGGGCGCGCAGCTTCTTTCCGGTGCGCAGGTAGAAGGGCGTGCCCTGCCAGCGCCAGTTCGAGATGCGCACCTTCATTGCGACATAGCTTTCGGTGCGCGATTCGGGGTTCTCGGCATCTTCCAGATAGCCGCTGTCGGTGCCGTCGGCCTGATACTGGCCGCGCACGATATCGGCAGGCGCCACCGGCTCCAGCGCCCGGATGACCTTCAGCTTCTCGTCCCTGACGGCGTCGGGATCGAAATGGTAAGGTGGCTCCATCGCGATCAGGCACAGAAGCTGCATCATGTGGTTCTGGACCATGTCGCGGATCGCGCCGGACTTGTCGTAATAGCTGCCGCGCCCGGCGACGCCCACGGTCTCGGCCACGGTGATCTGTACGTGGTCGATGAACTGCGCGTTCCACAGGGGTTCGAACAGAACGTTGGCAAAGCGGACGGCCATCAGGTTCTGGACGGTTTCCTTGCCCAGATAGTGGTCAATCCGATAAATTTGATGTTCGTCGAAATGCTGCGCCAGCGTGGCGTTCAACGCGCGGGCGCTGGCCCGGTCGCGGCCGAAGGGCTTTTCAACCACGATGCGGCTGTCGTTGTCGGCGATCCCGTGGCTTGCCAGACGCTCGGCGATATCACCAAAGAGCGATGGCGCAACCGAGAAGTAGAAGGCGTGGACCGCACCGGGCCGCATCCGGTCCTTCAGCTCCTGCCACCCGCCGTCGCCCTTGGCGTCAATCGAGACATAGCCCAGCAGCCCGAGAAACTCGGCCAGTTGCGGATGTTCCTTGCGCACGCTGGTATATTCGCAGATCGCCCGGGCGGTTTCGGCGCGGAAGTCATCGTCGCTCTGCTCGGTGCGGGCGGCGCCGATGATGCGGCTGGTCGGTGGGATCTGCCCCGCCTCGAACCGCCGGAACAGGCCCGGCAGGATCTTGCGATGGGCCAGATCGCCCGTGGCGCCGAAAATCACGAGGTCGAAGTCATCGACCGGAATGACACGCGAGACCATGCTGTCCTCCTTGCGGTTGGCGTCCGCCATATCTCTTGTTAGCGTTAACAGCAATGCGCTTCAACCTCTGACGACCTTGCCCAGCCTTGGAAGGCGGCAACGCTTCAACATCTGCTGCATCGACATCTGCCCGCCCGACAACGCGGCCTTTTGCTGCGCATCGGCCAGCGCCTGATCGACGGCTGCCGGATCTCGGTCGCGAAGATCCAGCAGGAATGCGTCTGGGTGGATGGCGCGCAGTCCAAGCCCAGCCATCAGCCTCTGGGGAAAATCGCGCAGGTTCGCGGTCACGATCAATTCGGCACCTGCAGCCAGCGCGGCCTCGACCACGTGCCGGTCAGCGGGGTCGGGAAAGGGAAGATCAATGGCCGCCTGCCCGTCCGACTGCACCGCAGCCTGAGGAAAGCGCAGTCGCAGCATCGCAATCTCGGCTCCGGCCACCGCCTCCTGCTCGGAACCCAGCCGGGCGGCGGCACGACGCCACTCCTCGATGATCCGTTCGGACCAGACCGCGTCATAAAGACCGGCCGCCGCCAGATCGGTCAGGATCTCGCGCAGGATCGTCGGGAAGAGAACATTGGCGTCCAGGACCGCCCGCATCAGTCCAGCCGGAAGAACAGCGACTTCAGATAGCCCGTCTCGGCCAGTTGCGGCAGGGTCGGATGATCGGGCCCGGCCTGACCCGTGTGGATCAGCACCCCGCGCCGTCCGCCGCGCCCGATGCCGCGCGCGCTGACATTGCGGAACGCCGTCAGGTCGGCGGCGTGGCTGCAGCTGCAAAGGACCAGGTAGCCGCCCGGCGTGACCAGCGGCGCGGCAGTCTTTGCCACCCGTTCATAGGCCCTCAACCCAGCCTCCAGCGCCGGCTTGGCGGGCGCAAAGGCGGGCGGATCGCAGATGACCACATCGAAACGGCGTCCCTGCTCGGCCAGTTGCTCCAGCGCCTTGAAAGCGTCGGACTGCACGACCTCCAGCCGGTCGCGGGCGCCCATTGCTTCGGCGCCACCCTCTGCCAATTTCAGCGCGGCGGCGCTGCCGTCCACGCAGATGGCCTGCGCCGCGCCAGCCGCAAGCGCGGCAAGCCCGAAGCCGCCGACATGGCTGAAAACGTCCAGCACCGTGCCGCCCTGCACCAGCCGCTGCGCGAAGGCGTGGTTCGGGCGCTGGTCGAAGAACAGCCCCGTCTTCTGCCCGCCCATCAGGTCGGCCAGATAGATCGCCCCGTTCATCCCCACCTGCACCGGCGCATCTGGCGCGTCGCCCCGCAGCACCTCCATCCGCTCGGGCAGGCCCTCCAGTCCCCTGGCTCGTCCCTGACCGTTCAGGATGACCGTCGTCACGCCTGCGACGTTGACCAGAGCATCAGCGATATCCTCGGCCATTGCGTCCGCCCAGGCCGCGTTCGGCTGCATCACAGCCGCATCGCCAAAGCGGTCGATCACCAGGCCCGGCAAGCCATCGGCCTCGGCATGGACCACGCGGTAGAATGGCGCGTCATAGAGCCTGGCGCGCATTTCCTGGGCGCGGGCCAGGCGGTTCTCGATCCATGCGCGATCCACGACGGCACCGGCATCCCGGTCCATCATCCGCCCAATGATCTTCGAGTTGGGATTCACCGTCACTACGCCCAGGGGCTGCCGCTCGGCGTCCTCCAGCAGGGCCATGCCACCGGGCGGCAGGGCGCGGGTGCGGCGGTCCAGCACGGCCTCGTCCGCGAAGACCCAGGGAAAGCCGTGGCGGATCGCCTGCGGCTTGGCCTTCGGACGCAGTCGGATGACGGGCAGATCGGTCATGGGTGAAATCCTTTCGCTGCCGATCTGGCACGCCGGCAGGTTCCGCACAAGCCGCAGCACCTCGATTATCCCGCCGCGAATGACGAGCGGTTGAACCGTTAACGCTAACGGCGTATATAGTGACAAAGCCAGAGGAGGCCGCCATGACCCTTCACGCCACGATCGACCGCGTCACCGACCGGATCCGCGAACGCTCTGCCGACAGCCGTGCCGCCTATCTGGGCAAGATCGCGCGCGCGGCGCAGGAAGGCCCGGCCCGTGCGCATCTGTCCTGCGGCAACCAGGCCCATGCCTATGCCGCGATGGACGACAAGCAGGACATGGCGACCACGCGCAAGCCGAACATCGGAATCATCACGGCCTATAACGACATCCTGTCGGCCCATCAGCCATACGAGCGGTTCCCCGACGTGATCCGCGCCGCGGGACGGGCAGCGGGGGCGACGGTGCAGGTCGCTGGCGGCGTTCCGGCCATGTGCGACGGCGTCACCCAAGGCCGCGCCGGGATGGAGCTGTCGCTGTTCTCGCGCGACGTGATCGCGCTGGCAGCGGGCGTCGGCCTGTCACACGATTGCTTCGATTCGGCGATGTATCTGGGCGTTTGCGACAAGATCGTGCCGGGTTTGGTCATTGCGGCGGCGACGTTCGGGCACATCCCTGCGGTCTTCGTGCCCGCCGGTCCGATGCCCTCAGGCCTGCCGAACGACGAAAAGTCGAAGGTGCGCCAGCAGTTCGCCACCGGAGAGGTCGACCGCGACGCCCTGATGGCTGCCGAGATGGCCAGCTATCACGGCCCCGGCACCTGCACCTTCTATGGCACCGCCAACACCAACCAGATGCTGATGGAGTTCATGGGCCTGCACCTGCCGGGGTCCAGCTTCGTGAACCCGAACACACCGCTGCGCGATGCGCTGACGGTGGCCGCCGTGCAGCGGGCGGCGGCGATCACGAACCTGGGCAACGAATACCTGCCGGCCGGAGAGGTCCTGGACGAACGCGCCTTCGTCAACGGCATCGTCGGGTTGATGGCGACCGGCGGTTCGACGAACCTTGTCCTGCACCTGCCAGCCATGGCCCGCGCGGCAGGCGTCCTTCTGGACATCGAGGATTTCCACGACCTGTCCGAGAACGTGCCGCTGATGGCCCGGGTCTATCCGAACGGACTGGCGGACGTGAACCACTTCCACGCCGCCGGCGGCCTCGGCTACATGATCGACCAGTTGTTGGAGGCGGGGCTGCTGCACCCGGACGTGAAGACCATCAACGGCACCGGGTTGGACGGCTACGCCCGCGAACCCAAGCTGGACGGCGACCGCATCCGGTGGGAAGCCGGGCCGCGCACCAGCCTCAACGACAAGATCCTGCGCCCCGCCAGTGATGCTTTCGCAAAGACAGGCGGGCTGAAGCAGCTGCAGGGGAACCTGGGCCGTGGCGTGATCAAGATCAGCGCCGTCGCACCCGAACGTCACCTGATCGAGGCCAAGGCTCGCGTCTTCCAAGACCAGGAATCGGTGAAGACCGCCTTCCGCAACGGAGAGTTCAGTGAAGACACCGTTGTCGTTGTCCGTTTCCAGGGACCGCGCGCGAACGGCATGCCGGAACTGCATTCGCTGACGCCCACCCTGGCCGTACTGCAGGACCGGGGCCTCAAGGTCGCGCTGGTCACCGATGGGCGGATGTCGGGCGCATCGGGCAAGGTGCCTGCCGCCATCCACGTCTCGCCCGAGGCGGCGATGGGCGGACCGCTGGCGCGGCTCCGCGACGGCGACCTTGTCCGTCTGGATGCAGCGGCTGGCACGCTGGAATGCCTCGCCCCCGACTTCGAGGACCGCGCCCCCGCCACCTTCGACGGCGCCGACAGCAGCGTGGGCTTGGGCCGGGAACTGTTCGCCGCCTTCCGCGCCGTGGCAGGTCCCGCGACCGAAGGGGCCGGCGTGGTGGTCTAGGCCGCCGCCGCCACCTCGCAGACGACCCGGCGCAGATAGCCCGCAAAATCGGATGCCACCTTCCGTGCGGGTCCGTCGGCGACATAGATGTTCAGCCAGGTGGGTGGCAGCGGCGGCAGGGCGCCACGGTGGTCGATGACCTCCAGCCCCGGCTGCTGGATGCCGCGCGGCAGCAGCGTCACGCCCAGATCGGCCGCCGCCAGAACCCGCCAGGTGTCGCTGCCCCCGTCGCTGACGACCTGCAGCCACTCGATGCCGGCCATCTCCAGCGCCGCCATTCCGACCGGGTAATAGGCGCAATGCGGCGAATTCGCGATCGGCAGCGGCCGCTGTTGCCATGCCCGCCCGCCCGTGGCCCCGAACCAGGCCAGGTCGACCTTGGCCAGATGCATCGCCGCCGGCGGGGCGTCGAATTCCGTGGTCAGGATCACGTCATGCTCGCCGCGCGCCATCTGCGCACGCAGATCCTTGCTGCGCGCGTCGTTCATGACCAGCTCGACCGCCGGATGGTCCAGACGGAAGGCGCGCACAGCCTGCGCCACCTTGGTGAACAGCCAGTCACTCGTCAGCCCGACCCGCAGCCGCGTTTCGGGCCGCGCGCCCGTGAAACGCGACAAGATCGCGTCATTCAGCGCCACCAGCTTGCGGCTTTCGCCCAGCAAATCCTGAGCGAAATCACTGAGAACCACGCCACGACCCGCCTTCTGCAGCATCGGACGGCCGAACAGATCCTCCAACCGCTTCATCTGCATCGAAAGGGCACTTTGCGTCATGTTCAACGCCTCGGCCGCGCGGGTGACGGCTCCATATTCCGCCACCGCCTGAAGTGACCTGAGCGTACCGATATCCAAATTGCGCATTCGTCACCACCATTGATGGAAAGCATCAGAAACATTCGTTTCAAAGATAGACCAAACCGGTCTAATTATCAATGCAGAAGATGCTATACCTGCAACGCATCTTCTTGGTTGATGAAATTCATCAGAGGATTCGAATGATGTCCAAAGCCGTCCTGCTCCGCGTCGTGACCGGTCACGGCATCCTGCCCCGCCCTGCCTGGGCTGAGCGCTTGTTGACGATGTTCGACGTCCGCCGCACCCGGATCGACCTGTCGCGCCTGTCTGACAGACAGCTGCGCGATATCGGTCTGACCCGTGACGAGGTCGAGGCCGAGATCGCCCGCCCCATGTGGGACGTGCCGCGCCACTGGCGTCAGGCCGAGCGCGCCCGCTGCTAGTCCTGGACCTCTCGCGGCGGCCCGAACCGGTCCTGCATCCGGTCCCGGATCTGGTCGCGCGTCTGCCGATAGGCAGCCAGCCGCGCGTCGCGCCCCTCGGCCAGACCTGTCGGGTCCATGATGGGCCAATACTCAATGTCCAGGTGCGCATGCCGCGTCATCTCCAGCGCCATGCGCTGGCTGGCAGGCGACAGGGCGATGATCAGGTCGAACTGGCCCAGATCGTCGCCCCAGTCCTGCATCTCCTCGAAGCTGCGGCTTCGATGGTTGCCCAGGGAAACGCCGATCTCGTCGCAGACGGCGATGGCGAAGCCGTCTACCTCCATGTCGTTCCTGACGCCCGCCGACTGCACGTAGGCGGCGCGACCATAGAACTTCTTCATCATCCCCTCGGCCATGGGCGAGCGGATGGCATTGTGATCGCAGCAGAACAGCACCGAGGATGGAAACCTGTCCTGCGTCATCCGCGTCACACCTGCGGAATCAGCGCGCAGATCAGGGTGAACAATCGCCGCGCCGTGTCGATATCCAGAGCCGCCTTGCCCTCCAACCGCTCCTGCAGGGTGCGGGCGCCTTCGTTGTGGATGCCACGGCGGGCCATGTCGATCGCCTCGATCTGTGCGGGCGGCAGGCGCTTGACCGCGTTAAAATAGCTCTGGCAGATCTGGAAGTAGTCCTTCACGACCTGCCGAAACGGACCCAACGACAGGTGGAACTCGGCCACCTTGTCGGCGGCCTCGGTGGTCACGTCGAAAACCAGCCGTCCCTCACGGATGCACAACTCCAGCACATAGGGCCCGTCGGGGACAGGCTCGCCCTCGCGCCCCGGGATCTGGAAGCTGTTGTCCTCGATCAGGTCGAAGATGGCGACGCGCCGCTCCTGCTCCATCTCGGGCGTGGCGGGCGCGATGGCGCTGTCGTCGATCTCGACACGGATGATGCGGCTCATTCCACGGGCCTCTCGTTCAGGATCCCCAGCCGAGCCTGAACCGAAGAGCCGTGGGCCTGCAAGCCCTCGGATGCCGCAAGCCGCACCGCCGCCGGCCCGATCGCCGCCAGAGCGCCTGGCGTCAGCCGCGCCATCGTCGTGCGCTTGAGGAAATCAAGAACCGATAGCCCGGACGAAAACCGCGCCGACCGCGCCGTCGGCAGAACGTGGTTCGGACCGCTGACGTAATCACCCACCGCCTCGGGCGTATGGGCGCCCAGAAAGATCGCGCCGGCATGGACGCATTGTGCCGCCAGCGCGTCCGGATCGGCAACGCACAGCTCCAGGTGCTCGGGCGCGATCCTGTTCGACAGGGCCGCCGCCTCGGCAAGGTCGCGCACCACGATCACCGTGCCATAGTCGCGCCAGCTGGCACCCGCGATGGCCGCACGGTCCAGCGTCGGGATGATCCGCTCGACCTCTGCCGCCACAGCGCGGGCCATGGCGGGGTCGGTGGTGATCAGGATCGACTGCGCATCGGCATCATGCTCGGCCTGCGCCAGCAGGTCCCAGGCCAGCCACTCGGGGTTCTGCTGGCCGTCGGCAATCACCAAAACCTCTGACGGGCCGGCAATCATGTCGATGCCCACCCGGCCGAATACCTGCCGCTTGGCCGCCGCGACATAGGCGTTGCCAGGGCCGGTGATCTTGTCCACGGGCGCGATCGTCTGGGTGCCATAGGCCATCGCGGCCACCGCCTGCGCGCCGCCGATCCGATAGATCTCGTCCACGCCGGACAGTTGCGCCGCGAGCAGGACCAGCGGGTTCACCACCCCGCCCGGCGTCGGCACGCAGATCACCAGCCGGTCCACCCCTGCCACGCGTGCGGGAATCGCGTTCATCAGGACGCTGGAAGGATAGGCCGCCTGCCCGCCCGGTACATAAAGCCCCGCCGCCGAGACCGCGCTCCACCGCCAGCCAAGCATAGCGCCCTCGGGGTCGGTCCAGCTGGCATCCTCGGGCATCTGGCGGGTGTGATAGGCGCGGATGCGCTCGGCCGCCAAGGCCAGCGCCGCCCGATCCTCGTCACCAACCTTTGCCACTTCGGCCGCCACCTCGTCAGCCGAAAAGCGCAGTCCTTCCGGCGTCAGGTCCAGCCGGTCGAAGCGCGCCGTCAGCTCGCAGACAGCCTGGTCTCCACGTGCCCGGACATCTGCAATGATCGCCGAAACGGCGTCGTTGACGTCTGACGAGTCCTCGCGCTTGGCCAACAGCATCCGCAGGAAACCGGCCTCGAAGTCACTGTCACTGCTGTTCAGAAAGACCGGCATCTCGCCTCCCCTGACCCGGTTCCACCTGACGGCGGAACGGCTTCTTCTTTGTCCAATACCCAATGACTCTAGTCCGGATGCCGCGGCGCCTTGCCCGAGACGGCGCGATGCGGCCGCGTCACGTCACGCAGATCCAGGTTGATGCATTCGACTTCTGCCCGGATTGTTCCGTCGCCGGCGAAGTCCAGCGACAGGCGCCCGGTCCCGTCCTCTCCGGACTGCCAGCCGATCGCCAGCAGTTCCAGTACGGTATCGGCGTCACGGACGATGCCGTCGCTGACGACCCGCATGACGTCGCCGATCACCAAAATCGATCGCACCCGCTCAAACTCCCGCCCCTCGGCTTTGGCGGCGTCGGCGTCTTCCCACCGGAAGCGGGTCAGCAGCAAGGCCAGCCGCCGCGCCTTGGCGTCGTGGCTGATGTCTGCCCCCGTCAGCACCGCGTCCTGAACCAAGGACGACAAGATGCGCAGGTCGACCTCGTCCTCGGCCTTCAGCGCCAGCGGGCGCGGGTCGGCATCGGCAAAACGGGCGTCTTCGATCATCCCTGATCCTCCTTCACGCGTTCGATATGGGCCCCCACGCCGCGCAGCTTGCGCACGACATGCTCGTATCCCCGATCCAGGTGATAGACGCGGCTGACGGTCGTCGTGCCCTCGGCCGCCATCCCCGCCAGGATCAGGCTCACCGAGGCGCGCAGGTCCGTCGCCATGACGGGCGCACCGCGCAGTTTCTCGACCCCGGTCACAGTCGCATGCCCCCCGTGAACCTCGATCTGCGCACCCATGCGCGTCAGCTCCGGTGCATGCATGAAGCGATTCTCGAAGATCGTTTCCTCCAGCACGCTGGTGCCCTCGGCCATGCACATCAGCGCCATGAACTGCGCCTGCAGGTCGGTCGGGAAACCCGGGAACGGCTCGGTCGTGACGTTGACCGCGCGGACCAGGCCGTTCTTGCGGGCCACCTTCAGGCCGCGGGCCGTCTCCTCGACGCTGACGCCGGCCTCGTCCAGCTTCTCGCAGAATGCCGCAAGCAGCTCGATCCGGCCGCCCAGCAACTCGACCTCGCCGCCGCACATGGCCGGGGCCAGCATATAGGTGCCCAGCTCGATCCGGTCGGTGACGACAGCATGGGTGGCGCCGTGCAGGGCCGCCACGCCCTCGATCGTCAGGGTGCTGGTGCCCTCGCCCTCGATCTGCGCGCCCATCGCCCTCAGGCAGCGCGCCAGATCGACGATCTCGGGCTCGCGCGCGACGTTTTTCAGGACCGTGGTGCCGCGGGCCAGCGTCGCCGCCATCAGTGCATTCTCGGTCGCCCCCACCGAGACCACGGGGAATTCGAACTCGGCCCCCCGCAGCCCGCCCGACGGCGCCTTCGCATGGACATAGCCGTCCCGCAGATCAAGGCTTGCCCCCATGGCCTCTAAGCCCCGCAGGTGCAGGTCCACGGGCCGCGCCCCGATCGCGCAGCCGCCGGGCAGCGACACCTCGGCCACGCCGTCCCGCGCCAGCAGCGGGCCCAGAACCAGGATCGACGCGCGCATCTTCCGCACGATCTCGTAATCCGCCCGGTGGTTGGTCATCGCATGGCTGGACAACGCCAGGACCTGCCCGTCCTGAAGCCCCGCGACCTCTGCCCCCAACGATTGCAGCAGCGCGGTCATCGTGCGGATGTCGGACAGCCGTGGTGCATTGGTCAGCGTCAGCGGCTGGTCCGTCAGCAGCGTCGCTGGCATGAGCGTCAGGCAGGCGTTCTTCGCGCCGGCAATGGGGATCTCTCCCTTCAGCGGGCCGTTCCCTTCGACGATGATCTGGTCCATCAGCTGTCCTTGCCTGTCTCGCCATCCGCGTCCGGGATGGTCTTGTCGTTGTTCTCGACTGCCGCCCGCGCGCGGGCCTGCGCTTTCCGCCGCGCCAGATTCGCGCGCAGCGCCTGGCGAAGACGCTCTTCGCGGCTGTCGGCAGAGTGTTTGGGATCACGGCGGTCGGTCATGAAGTCATCTGTTATCGCCCGCCCGCGCCGCAGTCCAGCAAACGCAGAGCGCCGGGCGCGACAAGCGACGTTTTCGCCAAAAATCGGCCGATGCCCCTTGCGCACCCCCCGCTCATTGTCTAAACGCCCCTCACCGGCGCTGTGGTAGCTCAGTGGTAGAGCACACCCTTGGTAAGGGTGAGGTCGAGAGTTCAATCCTCTCTCACAGCACCAGTTCATCCTATTGAATGGAAAGAAAACCCTTGCATTGCTAGGGTTAGTGCCTCTTTTGGTGCCCTAGTTGGTGCCAGAATGGGGATCAGGCGTGGCTGGGCAGGTCAAGAATCTGAAGGTAAAGAACGGGCGCTTTTATGCCCGCCTCGCGGTCCCTGCACGGCTTCGGCCGATCGTAGGCAAGACGGAACTGGTCACGCCTCTCGGTGGTGAACGTCGCGCAGCGATGAAGGCGCTTCCTGCGGCCGTAGCAGCCCTTCAGCGTCGACTTGATGCTGCCGGTCAGTCCGAGGCAGGCGCCCGGCTGGACAACCTGCGCAGCCCGATCACGACAGCAGACTTTGGGCGCGCGGTATGGCTGCACTACCAAAGCATGCTAGAGGCCGACGATGCTGCGCGCGCCGGCTATCCGTCGCAGAGGGAAGTCGACGCCGAGCAAGCGCGCGTGCTGGATCATCTGAAAACCGGCACTGTGCCGGCTGAACCCTTGGCGGTGCTGGACGCGTCGCTTGATCTAATCAGGCTGCAAGGCGCTGCGGCAGTCGATCAGACGCTGCGTGAAGCCAAGCTCGATGCGCTACGCCGTGACCTAGCCGCAGACCGGACCCATCTTGTCGAGCATGTAATTGAGGACTTTCTTCAGCGCAGCAACCTCTCAGCGCCGCGAGGTTCGGCCGAGCGCAAGGTTTTGGCGCGGCAGATCTTAAGGGCCGATATCGAAGCGCTGGAACGCACGCTAGAACGGGATCAGGGGAACTATGGCGGGCAGCCATCCGACCCTATCGTGAAGCAGCCCCCAGCGGCCCAGTTCGACATCGCTGAACCCGTGCCTATCAAGCCTCTCTTCAAGGACTACATTGCTTCCCGGCAGGCTCTCGGAAAACACCGTGATGGCGCCGTGGCGTGGGAGACGGCCATTATCCACCTGATCGGTTTTCTGGGGCATGCTGACGCCCGGCGTATCACGAAGCGAAATCTGCTAGATTGGCGGGACGCGCTTTTAGCTGAAGGCAAATCCACGAAAACCGTCGCAGTTAAGCATCTTGCCAGCATCCGTGCCTTGTTGCGCTGGGCTTACGAGAACGACCGCCTGCCGACAAATGAAGCCGAGACGGTGCGGCAGCCGGTTGCCAAGGTGCAACGAACGCGCGAGCGCGGCTACACCACGCCCGAAGCTGTCGCCGTCCTAAGGGCCACGGTTAACTTCGAGCCGGTGAAGACAAGCAACTTCCCGGTTCGTGAAAGCGAGCACATCACAGCGGCTAAGCGCTGGCTGCCGATCCTGTGCGCGTTCACTGGCGCACGCATCGCCGAAGTCGCACAACTACGGAAGCAGGACGTGCGAAAGGAAGGCGACCGGTGGGTGATCCGCATTACGCCAGATGCCGGCAGCGTCAAAGCCGGCGGCTATAGGGACGTGCCGCTGCACGGGCAGGTTATTGACTTGGGCTTTGTTAGCTTCGTGGACAGTGCAAAGGACGGCCCCCTGTTCCACGCGGCACAGACACCCGCCCGATTTCTTGCCGGGGCTAGAGCGACAGCAGGGCGAGTCTCACAATGGCTTCAAGCTCAAGAGCTGGTCCCGGCCGGCGTTCAGCCGTCACACGGCTGGCGGCACCGCTTCAAGACGCAGGCACGTGAACTTGGACTTTCAGACCGAATCGCCGATGCGATCCAAGGTCACGCAGGGAGAACAGCCGGTGACGGCTACGGCGACGTGTCACTGATCGCGAAGGCCAAGGTTATAGACGCTCTGCCTGATTATGACCTGTCGTGAACGCTTAAGGAGACCTTGAACTAGAAGCGCCGCGCACCAACATGGTATCATGTTACCACGTTATGTTGCGAGTTGCCGTTGTCCATGTTCTCCAGCCTCGCCCGAGCATTCGGGCGGGGCGCCCCTGTCGAACACAAGTCCCTCACCCTGATCGATCCGGCGACGCTGGCCCTGTTCGGCGTTCAGCCTGTCGCCTCGGGAATGACCGTCACCGCCGCCAGCGCCATGCACGTTCCGGCCGTGCGGCGCGCTGTCAGCCTCATTGCGGAGTCCGTCGCCTGCCTGCCCTTCAAGATCTACGCTCAAGAGACGCGCGAGGCCGCGAAGGATCATCCCGCCTTCGCCTTGGTGCATGACCATGCAAACGACTGGACCAGCGCCGAAGCCTTTCGCGAACAACTGACCGCCGACGCCCTACTGATCGGCAGCGGCTTTGCACAGGTGGCGCGCAATGCCGAAGGCAAGCCGGTCTTCCTGCTGCGCATGGACCCCGGCGCGGTCTCGGTCGAGCATGACGACCTCGGCGAGCCGTCCTATCGCGTCCGTCTGAAGGACGGCGGGGATCAGGTTCTGCCGTTCCATGACGTTCTGCACATTCAGCCGCTGCACGGCGTCAGCCCGATCACCCTCGCCCGCGAAGCCATCGGCCTTGCTCTGGCCGCCGAACAGCACCTGTCCGGCTTCTACAAGAACGGCGGGCGCCCGTCGGGCGTTATCCACCATCCCGGCAAGCTGGACGCGGAAGCGGCCAAGAAGATCGCCGGAAGCTGGTTTGCCAGCCACGGCGGCGAGCGGTCCGGCTCGACCGCACTTCTGGACGAAGGCATGACCTTCTCCGAGGTGGCAACGAAGCTCGCCGATGCCGAGTTCTCGGAGGTGCGGCGCGAGCAGGTCCGCGAGATCGCCCGCGCGTTCGGCGTGCCGCCTGCGTCCCTGTTCGAGATGAGCCGTGCAACGTGGTCGAACTACGAACAGGCGCAGCGCGAGTTCCTGACCGGCACCCTGCGCCCGTGGATCGCTCGCTGGCAGGCTGCCTATGCCCGCTGCCTGCTGACGCCCGAGGAACGCGCCAGCCTCTATGTCGAAGGCAACCCAGACGACATGCTGTCTGTCGATCACGCCGCCCGCGCGACGGCCTTCAGTCAGTATCGCAGCATGGGCGTGCTGACCGCCAACGAAGTCCGCGCCAGCATGAACCGCCCCGCGCTGCCGGGCGGCGACGATCTGCAAAATCCCTTTACCTCGACCGGCGCCCCTCAGACCGAGCCAGCCCCGACGGAACCCGCACAGGACAATGACGAATGACCATCACGCACCGCGCGTTCTTCGGCGACGGCGAGCGCGCTTTCACCCTGACCGATCCGATGATCGCCGAACTGGAACGGCTGACCGCCACCGGGATCGGCAGCCTGTTCCTGCGCCTGACGCGCAGCGACTTCCGCCTGAACGATCTGACCGAGGTTATCCGGCTGGGCCTGATAGGCGGCGGCACCAGCCCCGAGGACGCGGCCCGGATGGTTGAGACCTACGCCCGGCATCGTCCCATCACTGAAGTGCTGCCGCTCGCCCTCGACGTGCTGGACGCGCGCTGGAACGGCACCGAGGCGGCGGCATGACCGAGCATTTGGAACATATCGAGACGAAGGCCGCGCTGTCCGTCGCCGAAACCGGCGAGATCAGCGGCCTCGCGTGGCCGTTCGGCTCGGTCGATCTGGTCGGCGACAGCATAATGCCCGGCGCCTTTGACCGTCCTGCATCCCTGCCGATGCTGGCCGAGCATGACAGCGGGCAGACCATCGGCGTCTGGTCGGAAATAACCGAGACCGCCGAGGGGCTGGCCGTTAAAGGCCGGCTTCTGGTCCATGACGTGCCCCGCGCCCGCGAGGTGGCAGCCCTAATCCGCTCCGGCGAGATCGGCGGCCTGTCTATCGGCTTCATCACCAAGACCGCGCAGCGCAACACCAAGGGCCGGCAGATCACCGCCTTGTCGCTGCGCGAGATCAGCGTCGTCAAGACGCCCTGCAATCCGGGCGCGGCCGTCCGCACCCTTAAATCTGCCCCCCAGTCCACGAACATGGAGATCCAAGTGGAAAACGAAGACCCGGCCGTCACGGCCCAGACCCCGGCCAATGACGCGCCGGTCATCGACCAGAAGGCGCTCGACGCGGTGAAAGCCCGCCTCGACAAGCTGGAAGCCAAGAGCGGCCGCACCGGCGCCCCCGCCATTGTGCAGGGCGAGACGGAGAAGAAGGCTTTCGTCAGCTTCCTGCAAGGCGGTCAGGTGGACCAGAAAGCCCTGACCGTCGCCGCCGATGCCCCGGCCTATGTGCTGGCACCCGAGGAAACCAGCGGCGAGTTCATCCGCAATCTGGTCGAGTTCTCGCCAATCCGGTCCATCGCTGACGTGCGCAGCACCGGCAGCCATACGATCCTGCTGCCCAAACGCACCGGCATCACCAATGCCGTCTGGGTCGGCGAGACTACCGCCCGCACCGGCAGCGAGCCGACTTTCGGCCAGTCCGAGATCGCGGTGAAGGAGCTGGCGACCTATGTCGATATCTCGCTGCGGATGCTGGAAGACAGCGCCAATGTCGAAGCCGAAGTCCGGCTCGCGCTGGCCGAAGACTTCGGCCAGAAGGAAGCCGCTGCCTTCGTCAACGGCGGCGCGCAGCCGGTCGAGCCGCAAGGCTTCATGACCGCCGCCGGCATCGCCGAGACGAACAACGGCCACGCGACGAACCTCTCGGCCGATGCGCTGATCCGGCTGATGTATGCGATGCCCGCGACCTACCGCAACCGAGGTGCCTGGGTGATGAACGGCACCACACTCGCCGCTGTCCGGCTGCTGAAGGACGGTCATGGCAACTACCTGTGGCAGCCCAGCTATCAGGCCGGCCAGCCCGAGACGATCCTCGGCCGCCCGGTGGTCGAAGCGCTGGACATGCCGAACATCGCCAGTGGCGCGACCCCAATCATCTTCGGCGACTTCAAGGCGGGCTACCGCATCTATGACCGCGTTGCGCTGGACGTGATGCCGGACCTGCTGACGCAGCGCGTCACCGGCCTCGCTCGCTTCCACGCCCGCCGCCGTGTCGGCGCCGGCGTGGTCCGCAGCGATGTCTTCCGCAAGCTGATGATGGCTGCCTAAGCCATGACCCAGCCCGCGTTCGAGATCGTCCTGGTGCATGACGGCGCTGCCGTCACGCTGCGGGCCTCTCTGCGGGCTGTCGTCACCCTCGACAGCATGGCAGGCGGCATAGCCGAGGTCTGGGACCAGATCAGCCGCCTGTCATGGTCAAGGGTCCGTGCGGTGATCCTCGCAGCGGCCACGGATCGGCAGGACGCCCATCGCTTCCTCGCCGCCACCGCCGACAAGCCCCTCTGCGCCATTCTACCGGACGCACAGGCGGCTTGTCTGGCGGTTCTGGCATCCTACCAGCCAGAGCCAGCCGAGGCCGCACAGGGCCGCGCCACGACCGCAGAGGCGATGCCCCTGCGCGCGTATTTCCAGACCCTCTATGACTACGCGACCGGCTGGCTTGGCTGGACCCCATCAGAGACTTGGGCAGCATCACCGGCTGAGATCGAAGCCGCCTTCGCCGCCCATGTTGACCGGCTGGTGAAGATGACGCCCGGCTTGTCCGACGAAGTCGGCAAGGCTGGCACCAGCACCTCGACTGCCTACACCGCCGAGCACCTGCGCGAGATTGACGAACTGGGTTACGACCCGGCCTTCGACCGCGCCGGCTTCGAGCGCCTGAAGGCGCAGCAGAATGGCTAGGCCGCCCCGCCTCTGCGCCTGCGGCCAGATCGTGCCCGCCGATCAGCTTTGCGCCTGTCAGGTGCAGACCATGCGCGCCCGCAAGAAACGCCACGACCAGAACCGCCCGTCGTCCTCGGCGCGCGGTTACAACGGCGAATGGCGCAAGCTGCGCGCCGAGTTCCTGCGCGAGCATCCCTTCTGCGCCTTCTGTGGCGCCCCGGCAGAGCATGTTGACCACAAGGTCAGACATCGGGGCGACAAGGCGCTCCTGCTGTCTTGGGTGAACCTACAAAGCTTGTGCGCCCACTGCCATAACAGCATCAAGCAGAGAATGGAAGAACGATGCTAGGCCTCTGGCTCGAAGTGTAACGACACAATCTTGTGGCGTGTTTGGAACTGCCGAGACGTGGCAACATGTTCATGCGCCGAGTTGAAAGTCAGCGACGTCTGACAAACAGCTTTATCGACACATACGTCTTTGTGCCGGTCCCGCAATTCGCATCGCCACTTTTCCAAGACTTCAGCCGATGACTTTGCCCAGCAGTAAATTATTATGTCTCCTGTGTCCTGCCCATCCACCCCGGTAGAGTAACGCGTTGAAAGCTGTTTAAATCCTTTATCCAGCCAAGCGTAATCACTGTGCTTCTTAGCTTCCGCTATCCAAATAAAACCTTCCCTGCCGGAAACGAGAATATCACAGTGCCCCCCCTGCTGTTTGTCATGAGCCGCATCAATGCCCAGTAGTGACATCTGAGAAACTATCTCCACCGTTAACTGGTCTTCCGAAGTTTCCTTTTGCTTCTTTAGATGTTTATTGCGCTCAAATTCGTTACAGCAATAATCTACCAGCTTCCTGATCGCCCGCGCTCGTTCTTTATGGTTGCTCGCAGACCGGAAAAGGAGAGCTTCACCTAATGCAGTTCCGGCCTCAGATTTTATAAGCTGATCGACCGTAAAGGTTAGAATGCTCATCGATCCTCCTGCGCCTTTTCGAACACTGGTGCAACGTGCTGCGCAGCGTTTTCCACAACTTCTCCCGTTTGTGGATGCACCAAGACGTTCTCAGAAAGTAGCGCAGTGAAATCCTCCCCGCGAAGAGGATATTCGTTTCCATCTTCATCTACATAAACACCGTAAGCTCGTAATAATGCGTGCTTGCCGGCAGTCAGAATAGTAAGAGCCGCCTGAAAATCACGGTCAATGTATCGGCGACCAACCATGGAAAGCAGATCGGGATATGATAAGCAGTCCGCCTCTTGCGGACGCAAGGACATTACGCGCTCGGCGATGACTTTCGCAAGGTGGCCCGAGACCTCGTTGGCCCATCTGGTCTCAATATAGCTAAAGAGAGGATCTTTTTCCATTATTCTGCAGCTGTTTGAGATATCTCTGAGCTTGCTGGCGAAACCTTAGTCAAATGCGCCGAAATACGCTCACGGACATGTTCATAGTCTACTGCGCCGATGCAGTTTGCAATTGACGCTCCTGTGACCTGGGGGGCACTTTGCTTAGCCGCAATGCTGTTCAAACCCCTCGATGTGCCCGCTAGAGTTAGCTCGGGTCGGTATGCTTCATCGTCGCCTCCGAAACTCCACTGAACAGATATTTTATAGGGGGAGATTCTTGTTTTAAGTTCGCGCTTTCCTCCAACATGATACAATTCTTCACGCAAGCAGGTTTTTGTGCGTCGCATTTTCTCAAGCTTTACCGAACCAGTAGAGGTGCTAAATCCCAGCTCAACAACCTTACCGTCTTCGGAATTGTATATCGAGTCAATCAGAGGGAATAGGTCTCTTGCAAATTCAAGCTTGTTTTTTCCGAGTGCGTTGTTAATCATTCCCTTCAGCAAGGAATGTAGCTGATGCGAGGCCTCGGACGGCATTCCCTGAGGGTTGTCAACGCGAACCTCTAGCAAGTTATCGAAGTGTGAAATCCATATCACATTGAAGAGCTGAACGCTTCTAAACTTCAATCCGATGATCTCGTCATAGCCGCGGAGAATATCACTCACTGCCTCGCCGAAATCTCCCGCGCTCAATTTTTCGCGATAGGTCAGCTTCATTTCTGATGTATAAACGAGACACATTCCGTCGCCGTTCGAAAACTTGGCAACTGGGACTTGTGGCTCAGTCACATTTTCAAAAGCAGCCTTATTAACCTCTTTCGGAAAAGCCGCCGAGAAGACGTTATTCGGAATGTCCACTCCTTCAATAAATTCGCGGATCTTGTTTTTCTGCTTGTCGGTGACTGAGTAGAACTTTGTAAATTTTTCACCAAACAGGGCATGCTCGAACAGCAAGCTCTCTATAATGGTCTCTAACTTGTCGTCTTTTAGAGACTTCAGGCGGCCGATAGTGCGGTCCCATCCTTGACTGGTGGGAATGCCATTAGCTCTAAACGCTCGTGAAGCAATGGCCCACGGCATCCTATTCCGAATGGTTTTCAGCAATGCTTTATTCATAAAATTAGCTTTCCTAGGCGACTCGTTGAGGCATCATGACCGATGGCGACACGATTTTGAAGATAATTCGCCGGGCGGGGGCGCCAGTGATCTTTCGTAGGTTTGTAGAAACCGGCGCATGGACCGCCCCGCAAGACAGCAGGAATATAACTTTTCCGCGCCTTGAGGTATCTTGATACCGCACCCACATGGTCTGGGTTGACTGTGTGAGTATCGAGTATGCCCCTGCCCATTGCCCTTATCCGGGCGCACCTCGTCATCGACCATGAGGCCGACGACGATCTTCTGACGCATTATGCCAATGTCGCGGCTGCTTGGGTCTCGGCCTACACCGCCCGGCCCTTCGACCCGGCCCAGCCGCTGATGGCGCAGGCGGCGCTTCTGCTGATCGCGACCCAATACGAAAGCCGGGAAGCGGTCACGTTCTCGAACGCTTATCAGCTTCCCTATGGCGTTCATGACCTGCTGTCGCCGCTGAAGGAACGGATCACCGGCCACGGCGCGATTACTGACGGCCCGACCGCTGCGCCCTGTAACGCAGTTCTCGCGTCTGAAGGCTGGTGAGCAATGAGTATCACGAAGCAATCTTCTGACGCACTAGCTCGCCGTCTGGCGGCTCTGCCTCGCGAGATCGTCGCCAAGGTGCAGCCGGCCATCCTGAAGAGTGTGAAGGACGTGGCAGCCGATGCCGCCGTGCTAGCCGAGGCCACCCGGCGCACGGGCAGCTTGGCAGAGTCCGTCGAGGCGACCGGCCCCGGCCAGACAACGCCCGCCTATGCCAGCGACGGCGGGCGCAGGACGGCGACCGAGCTTCAGGGTTTCGTCACGGCCGGCGATCCCGGCGCGCGGCATGGGCATCTGGTCGAGTTCGGCACCGAGGCCCGGCGCCGTGAGGACGGCAGCAGCACCGGCACCATGCCGGCCACGCCCTTCCTGCTGCCCGCGTGGCGGCTGAACCGTGCGCGCGTGCAGCGCCGGATCAACACAGCGATCCGCCGCGCGATCCGCGAGGCCGCGCAATGATCCCGGTCGATGCCCTGCAAGCCGCGATCCGCGCGCGCCTTCTGGCCGATCCTGTCGTTAGTCAGCACGTCGCGCCCCATCATGTGCGCGTTGGCACTGTCCGGCCCGTGCAACTGCCCGCGATCATGATCGCCCCGACCCGTTCGGAAATCCTCGGCCGCGCCTCGGGCGGCCAGATCGTCGCCGAGGTCAGTCTGATGCTGCATGTATGGGCTTCGACCCAGAACGACCTGAACGCCGCGCAGGACATCGGCGCGGCCGCGTTTGTTGCCATGCTGGATGCCCCCGCTGCGGCCGGCTTCGCGTTCGATAGCTGGGAACGCCCGCACATGGTCTGGTCTGATCAATCGACGGGCATCGGCAACGCTGTGCACGGCGCTATTAACCTGCGCACTGTCATCCGGTGGCGCGACTGATGCGGGCAGGAAAGCTACAGCACCGCGTCCGGATCGAGCGCATGTTGGAAATGGTTAGCGACAGCGGCAATGTCCAAGAGGTCTGGCTGCCGCTGGTCACGGCACGGGCCGAGGTCAAAGAAGCCACCACGACCGAGTTCCTGACCGGCCAGATTGAAGGCTACACGGCCCGCGCCGTCTTCCTGATCCGCTGGCCGGTGCAGACGATCAGCACCGCCGACCGGCTCACCTATGCGGGCAAGCTCTGGAACATCACCGGCCTGTCAGAGATCGGCCGCCGGCGAGGCTTGGAGATCAGAGCCGAGGCTGTCGCATGAGCGCGCATCTTCGCGGCGTGAAGCCTCGGATCGGCGCGGATCAAGAACCACTGACGCGCGCCCCAAAGCCGCCCGCGTGGTTCTCGACCTATGCCCGTGACGAATGGCACCGGATCATGCCGACGCTGATCGGCCGCCGGGTGATCTGCAAGGCTGATCTGGCTCAGGTCGAGACCTATTGCGAGATGACCGGGCTTGTCCGGCAGATCACCCATGAGCGCCAGCTTTCGGGCGGGCTGATCGACGTGAAGCTCTTCGGCGTTCAGAACCGGGCTGCCCAGACCGCACGCCAGCTTGCCGCCACCCTCGGTCTTGATCCGGTCAGCCGCGCCCGCCTCGGCACAGCAGCGCCCGAGGATGACGACGACGATCCGCTGGCGGTGCGCTGATGGCCTTGACCTTCCCGGCGTGGGTCTTCGACAACAGCCCGATCCCTGACCCGCTCGGCCACGGCGACCGGGCGGTGCGCTTCCTGCGCGCCCTTCGCCATCCGTCTAGCACCCTGCCGGGCCGCAAGTTCCAGCTTTATCCGTGGCAGGAACGGATCATCCGCGCCATCTATGGCCCGCGCGATGCGGATGGCAACAGGATCGTGCGCGACGTCTTCCTGCTGATTGGGCGCGGCAACAGAAAGACGAGCCTCGCAGCCGCAATGGCGCTTCTGCATCTGATCGGCCCCGAGCGCGTGCCCAACGGACAGGCCATCTTTGCAGCCGCTGATCGCGAACAGGCCGGTATCGGCTTTCGCGAGGCCGCCGACATTGTGCGGATCGTGCCCAGCATGACGCGCGCCACGAAGATCTACGATGCCTTCAACAGCGCGAAGATGATCCGGTCCGGTTTGGACGGCAGCACGTTGAAGGCGGTCGCATCCGATGGCCGCGCGCAGCATGGCACGACGCCGACCTTTGTGCTGGTCGATGAAATCCACGCGTGGCGGGCGAACGGGCGAGAGTTGTGGCAGGCGTTGCAGACAGGCATGGCGAAGCGCCCCGGCGGCCTCACTGTCACCGCAACCACGGCCGGCCGAGGGCGCGAGGGGCTGGCAGCCGAACGCTATGCCTACGCCCGGAAGGTCGCGCTTGGCGAGATCATCGACCCGTCATTCCTGCCGATCCTGTTCGAGATGGGCGAGGATGACGACTGGACCAATGAGGCGGTCTGGCACCGCTGCAATCCCGGTCTGGCAGATGGCTTTCAGGATATCGGCAAGCTGCGGATCGACGCCAAGCGCGCCGAGAACGATCTGTCGGCGATGTATGACTTCCAGCAGTATCACCTCTGCCGCTGGCTCGGGAACAGCACTGCGCCCCTGTTCAACTTCGCCGAATACGACGCCCGGCAGTTCGAAGATGACGAAGCCGACCCTGAAGCGCTGCCCTGCTATCTCGGGATCGACTACGCCCAGAGCGGCGATCTTGCCGCCATCGTCGCCGCATGGCGCCATGATGACGGGCAGATCACGATCAAGCCGTGGTTCTTCGTGCCTTCCGAGGGCTTGGACGAACGGGCACGGCTGGAAGACCTGCCCTATCGGGCGTGGATCGAGGCCGGGCATGTGATCGAGCTCGAAGGTCCGGTCATCACGCCCGAGGCCGTCGCCGATCAGGTGCGCGAAATTTGCGGCACCTATGACGTGCAGGAAGCCGCCTATGACCCGTGGCAGTTCCGGCGCATGGCGATCGAGCTTCTGGGCGACGGCGTGCCCATGCTGGAAATGCGCCAAGGCCCGGCGACGATGGGTCCGGCCAATGGCGAGTTGATCCGGGCCGTCAACGGGCGCCTGATCCGCCATGACGGCCACCCGGTCTTGCGCCAGCACTTCGCCAGCGTCGCGGCGAAGGTCAACAATACCGGCATGGTCTGGATGACGAAGGCCGACCCCAAGCGCGGCCATATCGACGGCGCCGTGGCCGCCAGCATGGCCGTGTCGCGCGCATTGGCCGCCCATGACACGAAATCCCGCTACGACGACCCGGACGTGTCCGGCCTCTTTGTCCTGTAATGAGTGAGACGACCCGATGAACGCAGTAACGCCCGGCCTTGTGATCGACATCGAAGCCCGGATCAACAAGCTGGAACGCGGCCTGAAGCAGGCCAACGACCGCCAGCGCCGGGCCGCCGGCGAAATGGAACGCCGGGCGCGGCAGAGCGCCGAGCGGATCAACGACACCTACGGCCGAATGAGCAACGGCATTGGCGCCAGCTTCGCCAAGCTGCCCGCCATGCTGAAGGGCGTGGCTCTGCCGCTGATTGGCGGCGCCGGCCTTGCCGCCGGCGCCCAGCAAATCCGCCAGACCGTGCGCGGCATCGCCGAACTCGGCGATGAAGCGAAGCGCGCGGGCGTCGAGGTCGAGGCGTTCCAGCGCTGGCGCTATGTCGCCGAGCAGAACCGGATCGGCGTCGATGCGCTGACCGATGGCTTCAAGGAACTGTCGCTGCGCGCCGATGAGTTCATCGTCACCGGCAAGGGATCGGCCGAAGAGTCCTTCACCCGCCTCGGGCTGTCTGCCGAGGAACTGGCCCGGCGGCTGACTGATCCATCCGAGTTGATGCTGGAAATCGTGGACCGAATGCAGGGCCTCGACAAGGCGGCGCAGATCAGGGTCGCGGATGAGGTCTTCGGCGGCACCGGCGGCGAGCGCTTCGTGGAACTGCTGAGCATGGGCGAAGCCGGCATTCGCCGGATGATGGGCGAGGCCAGCGTGATGAGCGCCGGGCAGATCGACAAGGCCGCCGAACTGGACCGGCGCTATTCGGCCCTGACCCAGAACCTCGCAAACGGCTGGAAGCGGGTTGCCTTGGGCACCGCCGACTTCGCCGCGCAAGTGGCGAACATCCGGCAGGATGTTGAAGCGCTGGAAGCCTCGGACCTGTTTCGGACGGGCGCGCAGGCCGGTAGTATCCTCGGCCCAGGTATCTCCGACGCCTTGGCCGGCGACGGTCAGGCCGTGGCCGATCACGCGGCCCAGATCGGCGCGCTGTTAGTAGAATACGAGCGCTTCGGCGCCGAGGCCAGCCAGCTTGCGCCGATCCTTGAGAAGTTCGGCAACGAACTTCGCCGGATGGGCGAGACGGACGCCGCCGATGCTCTCTTCGAGGCAGCACAGGGCACGATGCGCCTGACCGGCGAACTGGATCGGGGCGAGATCGAGGCGCGGGACTTCGAGACCCAGATGGGCGCGCTGATCGACCGGGCGCAAGACGCCATGTCGCAGATCGCCGCCATCGACGATGTGCGCTTCGCCCGCGTGATCGACCGGCTGGCCGGTCTGGGCGGCGCGCTGGACGTGCTAAAGCGCAAGGCCGGCGAGTTGCGTGCCGCGCTGCCCGGTGGCGGGGATGCCATCGTGGCAGCCGCCCGGACGCGCAACGAGGCTGAAGCCGCCAGCATGGCGAGCCTTGAGCGGCACCGGCAGGCCGTGGAAGGCTTTACCGAAGCCGAGAACGGCCGCAACGCTGCGACCAGCGAACAAATCCGCCTTCAGCGCGAAGCCGAGCAAGTCCGCCAGCGCGCCGAGGAAGCAGGCGTTCGTCTGACCGATGCGCAGGTGAACAGCTATGCGGCCGACGCCATCGCAGGCGAAGAGGTCCGACGCGCGGCTGATCGGACCGGGGGCGGTGCCGATGCCGACAAGGGCGGTGCATCTGGCGGCGCCGGCCGTGATCGCGATGAATATGCTGATGCTGTCGCGCGGATGCGCGAGGAACAGGCCGCGCTAGATGCCGAGGCTGTCGCGCTGATCGCTGCTGCGGCTGCCGGCCGCGACTATGGCGATGCCATCGACTACGCCCGCGCGCGCGCCGAATTGCTGATGGCCGCCCAGCGCGAGGGGAAGACCGTTACCCCGGCCTTGCAGGCAGAGATCGACCGGCTGGCCGGCGCCTATGTCGAAGCCGGCAACCGCGCCGAACAGGCCGCTGCACAGATCAGGCAGGTCGAAGAACGCGGCCAGCGGGGCGCCGATGCGCTGACCGATATGTTCATGAGCGTGGCGAACGGCAGCATGACGGCCGAAGAGGCACTGACGAACTTGCTGCTTCAGATCGCGCAGGCGCAACTGACGAAGGGTCTGGCTGGCATCTTCGGCGGCGGTGGCATGCTAGGCGGGGTTGGAACTGCCGTTGGCGGCCAGCTGGGCTTTGTGGCCGGCGGCTACACCGGCCACGGCGGCAAGTATGAACCAGCCGGCGTGGTTCATCGCGGCGAGTATGTCTTCAGCAAGGAAACCGTTGCGCGGCTCGGCGCGGGCAACCTCGAACGCCTGCATCAGAGCGCGAAGCGCGGATACGCCGAGGGAGGGCTGGTCGCGGCCACCGGGACGCTGGCAGCAGCAGTAAGCCAGAGCGGCGCGACCGCCGGTTCGGCCGAGGGCATCACTATTGGCAGCGCCACGATCAACACGACGGTGAACGTGCAGGGCGCGAACGGCACGATTGAAGCAAATCCCGTAATGGCCGGGCAGATCAGCCGGCAGATCGAGCAGAACATGCGCGCGTTCGTGCAGGGTGAAATGGTCCAGCAGATGCGCAGCGGTGGCATGCTTTCCGGCCTGAGGCGCTAGAGGCTCTGGGAGGCCACCTAGAAGCCCGCTGAAGCGCAGCCGGTGCCGGTGCACCCGAGGATACGAGCCGGCGCCTCACGGCCCGCCTGCGAGTTCCTGCAGCCATGCCCGTGCCCGGTCGGCGGCGTGGCCGCGTTTGGTGCAGCCGGGAACGGCATGACAGCAGGCTTCGCCCAAGCAGGTGCGACGCAACGTGTTGTAGCCGGCCGAGGGTGTGAGTGGGCGCGGCCTGTGAACGACCGGGGGAGGTCTCAGAGATGCGTCACGTTTTTGTTCGTTACGCTTATCCTGTATGAGTAAAAGTAAAAGATACTTAGAAGATCACTTAATACGAACAAAAACGTGACGCTCTCGGGCGCACGTCCCTTGGCTGCGTTACGAACAAAAACGTGACGATGTTATGTTCCAACTGCACTTGAATGGTATACCGGTATACCTTAAATGAACTTTATTAAGTCAATGAGGTTACACATGCCCTATATGCTGAAGCTGCCGGACGAACGCGGCGCACAACTGAAGATGATCGCGGAACACGAGGGAAGGACTGCGGTTGATGTCGTTTCCGACATGATCCGCGCGAAGCTGGCGGAACACGCCATGCCTGCTGACCTTCCCGGTGTCACCGTCACCCGGTCTGACAACAAGCTGCGGATCGAGATGCCTGGCTTCGAGGGGGAAGTCTCGGCCAGTGACGCCGCGAAGCTGGCAGACAGCCTGCGTGAAGCGGGAGCCCCTTCAACGCCAATAGACCGGGCACGGAAACAGCGGATGCTTGAAGGTCTGGGCGCGGTGTCAGGTATCAAGGTCGAGCGGATGGCGCAGGGTGTCCGGCTGGTGTCGCCCGTCAGCGACAAGACGTATCCGCTGACATTCGGCGTCGCCGCCGATCTGGCCGACCAGATCGACCGCGCCGCCAAATAGAAACAGGGGCCGACGCGCCAACCTCGAACCCCCGTAAATGTCGTCTCATGCAAGAGCTAGAATATGTCGGACATCCAAAAAGTTCAAGGTTCTGACGCGCACAAGGTATCAACGCGCAGCTTCCAAGACCCTGATCCGAATGACCCTGATACCATCATTGATGACGTGAAGCTGACCCGGTGGGACAAGGCCAGCCGCAGGCTCCGCGATCTTGTAGCAAAGCGCGATGCCCTGCCGCTGGACCATTCGTTTCAAACGGCTGCGATCCTGGATGCGCAGATCGTTCGTGCCCGCGAGGCCCTTAAGCGGGCCGAGGGTGATGTTTCCCGGCGGCAGGAGAGTATCGACGAATGGCGTGCCGATGCTGGGCGGGAAACTTACAACTCGAGCCGGCGCAATGGGAGGGGAACGCCTCACGCGGACGTTGCCAGCATGACCCCAGAACAGAGACAGCAGCACGACAAAGACGGCGCTGCGGACCGCGCATGGCGTCGCCGCTGCAGAAAAGCCGGTTGGCCTGAGGTGAAGATACAGGCCGAACTTGTCGTGCGCATACGGTCCCGCGAGGCCAAACGTGCAGCATCTTACGAGGCGGATGAGGAACAAGCAGAACTCGAGCGCAATCCAATGTTCGGCGCATTTTAAAGGCATGGATCGGCAGTAGCGGTAAGCACTTACTTACTGCAAATTCAATAAGTTAGAAGGATTCTATCCTTGCGTCAGGGCTAAAGTTCAGCATACATCGCTGCACCGGTAACGAGGGAAAATGCCGTGACGAAATACCTGCCTACAGCGACCTATAATGAACTGCTGTCCGATCTGGCTGCCGCCTTCACCGAGGCGGCGAACTCGACCAGCTACACCTTGAGCGATCTGCTTGCGCTGGCGCTGGCGAATGCTGACGTGCTGCCCGAAGCATGCCGGGATGATGAGCCTGAGATAGAGCCTATCGCCGCCTGAGGATCGTTCCAGAATTTTTTTTAGGAGACAAATCAGTCAGTTGCGAAGTGCGAATTGCCTGAGATCTGCCGGAGGACGGCCACAAAGAAACCCGATACACAGGAATAGCAAGGGCGGTGCCAGCCTCTCACAACCGCGCCGCCCTTGTCTCAGACTTGAACCCCGATGAATGGAGTTTTCATCATGTCTAACATTGATACCATGACCGCACCCGAGGCAGCAACCCAGCAGGATCGCGTTACCTTCTTGGACGCCCTCGAAAGCTACTCGGACGGCCACACCGACGCGCGGAACACGCTTCTTGCCGCAGCCAAGCGTCTCGCCGACGATCACGATCGCGTCCGGAACGATAATGTCGGCTTCTTTCTCGCGCAGATCTTGGGAAAGGAGGATCGGTTCGTCGACGTTACTTATGCTGGCGCGGCTGAACTGATTATCTCCGAGTTGAATGACGATCAGGAAAGGGAGGCAGAATAATGGGCGACAGGACTGTCTCGAACCTGACCGATATCGCTCTTCACGCTATGGCCGCGATGCCTGACCCTCAGCGTGGATGGCCCCGCTTTTGCGACTCAAGGTCGGAATTGCCTCGCATCAGCGTCTTGGCGAAGCTTCGGCGCGAAGAGAGGGACATGGTCATTGCCTACCATCGGGTAAAGATCAACATGGAACTCGCAGACCTCGACACTGGGCACTACTCAGTGCACGGCTATCGCGGCTACTCGGTGTCAGAGCGTCGCAAAAGCGCCAAGGGCCGCCTCAAGCACCTCGAGCAGGTTGCTCAGGCCTTTCGTGAAATCGACCGGTCCCTCGGCCTCATCCCTCTTGATCCCATGCAACAGGCAGCCTGACACGCCGTAATAGCAAAGCAGCTAAGCGGGATTTCGAGCCTCGCTTGGTCGCGGTCAGTCGGTTTGTGCGCGGGCGACATCCCCAAAACCCCGACTAGGTGCAGCGGGATAGCCTTGCCCGCGTGGTGCCTATCTTCAGCCCCAAGCGTCCCCATCGCGCTTGGGGCTTCTTCATTGAAGATGCCCCTACGTCATGCGGTGCCAGAACTGGTGCCAAGATCGGTGCCATAGATCAATACAAGCCATTGATATATAGATTAAATCGATTTTTCAATCCTCTCTCACAGCACCAGTTTTCTTGACATGTCATCGATGCGCAGGCGCTCAGGGCTACGAGGCCTTTCCGGTGACACACACGGCCCTCCCGATACCTGACCTGAGCCAGCACCCGTAGGCCGACGTCAACTTCTTGCTCTCTGCTGTCGTCTGAAGGGGACGGATGGCAACGGTCAAAGGAGCTTTGCGAGACCAATCACCGGTTCTTCTTTCGCTGAAAGAAGCATCTTGAAGCGCTGCGTGTCCAGGATCCGGCAGCAATCCGGCTAGAATAGACGGTCGATCTGGCGCTCGACATTGATGCCGATGACTTCAGCCTCGGGGCAGCGCGGCGGGGCCTGGATCATCATGATCTGGCAGCAGACGATGTTCAGGAGCTTCTCGGCCGCAAGATTGGCTCCGGAGCCGGCGCCGGTGACGACATGGTCCGACAGCCGCAGCGCAGCCCGCGTGGCGGTGACGCTGTTGCAGCCGTGCGCGATGTTGGCGATGGGGCCGCCGTGGACCAGGGCGGGACCGTTCTCCAGCGTCTGGGCCAGGTTCGGCTGCAGCGCATCGCGCAGCAGGACCGTCATCGCGCTGTCCGCCTTCAGGTCGCGGGCGGTGACCGGCTGACGATCGAACGTCTCGGCAATGACGATGCGGCCCAAGCGGTCCTGCAGGTCCTGCGGTCGTGCGCCAGGCACGGGATCGCCATGACTTCGGAGGCGAAAGTTATGTCGAAGCCGGTCTGGCGGGAAAAGCCGCTGCCGGGTCCGCCAGTCCGACAATCACGTCGCGCAAGGTCCGGGCGTTCATGTCGATCAAGCGCCGTCAAGTGCTTCGGCGCGTGTCGATGTTCAGGCCTTTGCCAAATGGACGTAGTTGTCGATCATCGTGGCCAGCAGTGTCGGCCGAGGTGATCGCGCGAGAATCGCCGGTGGAGGGTAGTTCATGTCCCCCACCGGCGCGATATGGGCAAGCCCGCCACCGGCCGCCCCACCCTACATGCCGAAGCTGGGACCCGCACTCGCCTCTTGAATGCAGATGGTGGCGCGCCTGCCGATGCGGTTCAGTGCGTCCCCCAAGCCCGCGGTGCTCGTGGACTTGCCCTCGTCCGCAGGGGTGGTTGTCGCCCTCACCAGGATCAGGCGACCTTCTGGGCGGCCCTGCAGATTCGCAACTGCCCCGTGCGTGATCTTGGCTAGGTGGTGCCCGTAGGTAAGGATCTGCCGATCCGTCAGTCCCGGACCGGCAGCGATGTCCGGAATGTCACGCGTCTTCGCCGTGCGACGGATCTGGATGTCGAACTGCATCAACCTCTACCGCACCACCAGGACCGATACGAGCGAATGCCGCACCACCGCATTCACGTCTCGGCTGACCAGGATGCTGCGCAATTCATCGGGTTTGTGGCTGGCCATGACGATCAGGTCAACGTCGTGTTTTTCGGCGTTCCTGAGGATCGTTTCCGAGATGTTGCCGTGACCGACATGGGTGCGGACCCTGAATGGGTCCTGGAAATGCTGACTGGCGAAGTCCTCCAACGAGTCCTTCATCGCCTGAAGGGCCTTTTCCTCGAACCCCTTCGGCAGGAACGTGGCCACCATCGAGCTGCCGAAGTCGTGCACGATTCCCAGCAGGTGGATGGTCGCCTGCGCCCCCGCCATGTGTTGAGCCACGGGCAGCGCGCGTTCCCAGCTTTCGGAATGCTGCAGGTCGATGGGCAGAAGGATGTTCCTATGCATGGCGGACCTCGTGTCGCGGGCGGGCGATGTCCGGCCGCCGGCGCTGAGACCAGACGACCAGAGCGAGCAGCAGGAAGGCCGGGATATAGATCCAGTACCGCGAGGGCGCCGCAACGGGCGCGTTGACGGCCAGGATTGTCTGGTCCCAGTCCAGCCCGGCCTCTTGCGCGGGGCTGTCGAAGGCCACGTTGTCGATCACCACACGGTCGCCATCCTGCAAGAGCTCGATCCCGGCGGCGGCAAGGCGATCTTCGCCGGTCTCACCCTCCGGTACCGGCAGCAGGGCGGTGAACTCGACCGGGTTTCCGATCTCGTTCAGGCCCGAGATACGCAGCCGCAGCCCGTCGCCGGGGTCGCTGTCGGCCAGCGCCTGCACGAATTCCGTGCCGGGGCGTTCCTCGAAGGGTGGGAAGGCATAGCTCCAGAAGAAGCCCGGGCGGAAGATCGTGAAGGCGATCAGAAGAAGCGCCACGGTTTCCCAGATGCGGTTGCGGACCAGGAACCACCCTTGCGTCGCCGCCGCGAACAGCAGCATCGCCACCGTGGCCGTGATGAAGACGAAGATGCCCTGCACCCAGCCCACGTCGATCAGCAGGAGGTCGGTGTTGAAGATGAACAGGAACGGCAGTGCCGCTGTCCGCAGGCTGTAGAAGAACGCGACAACCCCCGTGCGGATCGGGTCGCCCCCCGACACGGCCGCCGCCGCGAAGGACGCAAGGCCCACGGGCGGCGTCACGTCGGCCATGATGCCGAAGTAGAAGACGAAGAGGTGCACCGCGATCAGCGGCACGATCAGTCCGTTCTGCTGCCCCAGCGTCACGATCACCGGCGCCAGCAGCGCCGAGACGACGATATAGTTCGCCGTCGTCGGCAGCCCCATCCCCAGGATCAGCGACAGGACGGCGGTCAGGCCCAGGATCGCCAGCAGGTTGCCGCGCGACAGCACCTCGACCACGTCGGCCAGGGCTGACCCGACGCCCGTCTGGCTGACCGCACCGACGATGATGCCCGCCGCCGCGGTGGCGATGCCGATGCCGATCATGTTCCGCGCGCCCGAAATCAGGCCGTCCACAAGGTCGTTGACGCCGGCGCGCGCCGCGGCGCCCGTCGTCGCGTTGCCGGTGCGGTCCATGCCGCGCAGCATCACCATCAGCGGTCGCTGCGTGACCAGGATGAAGATCATGAAGGCCGTCGCCCAGAAGGCCGACAGGCCCGGCGACAGGCGGTCGACCATCAGCGCCCAGACCAGCACCACGACCGGCAGGATGAAGTGCAGGCCCGACCGCACCGTCGGCCCCGGCAGGGGCAGCGACGTGACGGGGGCGTTCGGATCGTCGATCTGCAGCGGTTCTTCGCGGGAGGCGATCCAGAGAAGGCCGACATAGGCCGCGGTCAGCAGTGCGAAGACGACATAGGGCGCATTGGCGCCGAAGGCGGGTCGGATCCAGCCCATGCCGTAATAGACGGCCAGCGACAGCGCGCAGATGCCCGCGATGATGAAGGCCGCCGTCAGCAGGCGGCGCAGGACCGGGGGCGGCTCATAGGCGCGGGGTAGCCCCTCCATTCCGGCCTTCGCGGCCTCGAGGTGAACGATATAGACCAGCGCGATGTAGCTGATCGTGGCTGGCAGGACGGCGTGCCGGACGACGTCGAAATAGGGGATGCCCACGTATTCAACCATCAGGAAGGCGGCGGCACCCATGACCGGCGGCATGATTTGGCCGTTCACCGACGACGCGACCTCGACCGCGCCGGCCTTCTCGCTGGAAAAGCCCACCTTCTTCATCAGCGGGATGGTGAAGGTGCCGGTCGTCACCACGTTGGCGATGGACGACCCCGAGATCAGCCCCGTCATCGCGCTGCTGACCACGGCCGCCTTGGCAGGTCCGCCACGCATGTGGCCCATCAGCGAAAACGCCACCTGGATGAAGTAGTTGCCGGCCCCGGCCTTGTCCAGAAGCGCGCCGAACAGCACGAACAGGAAGACGAAGCTGGTCGACACGCCCAGGGCGATGCCGAACACGCCCTCGGTCGTGATCCACTGGTGGTTCGCGACCTCGGACAGCGAATTGCCGCCATGCGCGATGATCGACGGCATGTAGGGGCCAAGGAAGGTATAGACCAGAAAAACCGTCGCCACGATCATCAGGGCCGGGCCAAGGCTGCGGCGCGTGGCCTCCAGCAGCAGCAGCAGGCCAATGACGGCGACGACCAGGTCGCGGGTGATCGGCGCACCGACGCGGCGGCCCAGTTCATCGCTGAAGACGAAGACGTACATGGTGACCGCGACCGACACCAACGCCAGCGCCCATTCCCAGGGCGGGACGCGGGTCTTGGGACTGCCCAGCAGGATTGCGGCGATCACGCCGGCGGCCGACAGGCCGATCCACCACAGGGGAAAGTCACCGGGTGCGCCATAGACGAAGAGGCCTGCCAGAATCAGCGGGATAGCGACACCAAGTGCCAGCTGGAACGGCGACTTCTCGGCCGGATAGGCCATGAACGCCAAAAACATTGCGAAGGCCAGATGGACCGAGCGCGCGTCTGTCGCGCTGATGATGCCGAAGTTCAGCATGAACGGCAGCGGAGAGGCGATCCACAGCTGGAACAGCGACCAGCAGAGCGCGACTGCCAGGATCAGCTTGCCCACCGCGCCCGGCGGGGTTCTGGCGCCGGTGTCGGACGAGGCTACAAGCTCGTCCAGTTCCGCCTGGCTCAACTCGCCGTGGCCGGCGGCCTGCATCTCGACCGCGCTGGCCTGCTGCTGGCGGCGCTTCTCATGTTCGGGGTCGTCGCTCATCGAAGCACCTCTGGGATGTGGCTTGGCAGTCGTCGGGAAAGGGGCGGCCCCGAAGGACCGCCCCGATCGTCAGGTCCGGATCACTCGATCCAGCCCTGTTCGCGGTAATAGCGTTCGGCGCCGGGGTGCAGCGGGGCGCTGTTGCCCTCGCTGATCATGTCCTCGGGCTCCAGCGATTCGAAGGCCGGGTGCAGGCCCTTGAAGCGGTCGAAGTTGTCGAAGACCGCCTTGACCACCTGATAGACGGTTTCCTCGGGCACCTCGGCCGAGGTCACGAAGGTTGCCTTCACGCCGAAGGTCTCGGTATCCTCGTCGTTGCCGGCATACATGCCGCCGGGGATCGTGACTTTCGAGTAATAGGGATTGTCCGCGACCAGCTGGTCGATGGCATCGCCCGCCACGGTCACCAGATTCGAATCCACCGTCGAGGTGGCTTCCTGGATCGAGCCGTTCGGATGGCCGACGGTATAGCTGATGGCGTCCACCTGGTTGTCGCCCAGCGCCGCCGCCTGCTCGGCCGGGCGCAGTTCCGACGCCAGCGCAAAGTCGTCCATCGACATGCCCATCGCGTCCAGCACGATCTCGAACGTGCCGCGCGACCCGGAGCCGGGATTGCCCACGTTCACGCGCTTGCCAGCCAGGTCCTCGAAGTTCTCGATCCCGGCATCGGCGCGGGCAAGGACGGTGAAGGGCTCGGGGTGGACGGCGAAGACGCTGCGCAGATCCTCAAATGCGTCGCCTTCGTAATCTGAGCTGCCGTTATAGGCGTGGTACTGCCAGTCGGACTGGGCCACGCCCATCGTCATGTCGCCCGACTTGATGGCGTTGATGTTGGCGATGGACCCGCCGGTGGCGGGGGCGGTGCAGCGCAGACCGGTTTCGGCGCTGTCACGGTTCACAAGCCGGCAGATCGACTGGCCGACGACGTAATAGACGCCGGTCTGACCGCCCGTGCCGATGGTGATGAACTGTTCTTCCTGCGCCAGGACCGGCTGCGCACTCAGCGCGAAGGCGGTGCCCAGCAGGATCGGTTTCAGTTTGCTCATGCGGCTTCTCCTCTGATTCGTCACGTGGCGGGGCAGGACGCAACCCGCCATCACAGATGCGTTAATGGTCTGCGAAGTTTGCCGCTTCGACAACCCCTTGATGCAGACTGCGCAGCCGTGCGTGCAAATCAGTCCTGAAGGACCTGCCTGACGCGGGCCTGAAGGTGGGGCACAAGCTCGGCCTCGAACCAAGGGTTCTTCTTCAGCCAGGCGGTATTGCGCCAGGACGGATGGGGCAGCGGGACGACGCCGTCGGGGGCGTCGCGCCAGGACTGCACGATCTGGGTTACGGGGCGCCGGTCGCCCAGGTGCCACCGCTGCGCATGCCCCCCGATCAGCAGCTTCAGCCGCAGGTTCGGCATAGTCGCCATGGCGCGACTGTGCCAGGTGGCCGCGCAGAGCGCCGGCGGCGGCAGGTCGCTGCCCTTCGCGTCATAGCCCGGAAAGCAGAAGCTGGTGGGCAGGATCGCCACGCGGCTGCGGTCATAGAAGCTGGCCTTGTCCAGCCCCAGCCAAGCCCTCAGCCGGTCGCCGGACCGATCCCAGAACGGGATGCCGGCCTCATGGACCCGCAGGCCCGGCGCCTGGCTGGCCACCAGCAGCCTGGCCGCGGGGTCGAACCACACCACGGGCCGCGGCGCGTGCCGCGTGCAGGTTGCGGCAAACCTGTCGGCGCAAAGGCGACAGGCCTCGATCTGGGTCATCAGGTCATCCATGCTGTGCCAGATAGGCAGGCCGGGCGCGAAGGCAAGCGGCGGCTGCGGCTGGTCAACCACAGGCCCGCGATTCGACGGCATGGACGCCGGGGATTCGATGCAAACTTGCATCAGATCGTGCTGGTCCTTCGACCGGATCTGCGGTCCCATGCAGTTACTGGACAGCGCCGCCCTGGCAGCTTAAAGTTGTGTCGTCTCTCAGGCACCGTGCATGGCGCGGCCCGTGCCCTCTCAATTGGTTCATCACCGCCATGCTGGAATTCGATAGCGTCTCGAAGTCGTTCTGGACCGGCAAGCAGCATAAGATCATCTTGGACCAGGCCTCGTTCCGGGTCGAAGTGGGGAATTCCCTCGGCATCCTTGCTCCGAACGGCACCGGCAAGACGACGCTTGTCAACATGATGTGCGGGCTGGAAAAACCGGATGAGGGCAAGATCCGGCGCGACTGCCGCATCTCGTTTCCCCTGGGCTTCATGGGCGGGCTGGTGAACCGCCACAGCGCGAACGAGAACGCGCGCTACATCGCGCGCATCTATGGGCTGGATCCGGACTACGTGTCGGCCTTCACGCGCTGGCTGTGCGACATTCACGAATATTTCGACATGCCGGTCGGCACCTATTCCAGCGGCATGCGGCAGCGCTTCAACTTCGCGCTGCTGCTGGCGCTGGATTTCGACATCTACCTGATCGACGAGGGGATGCCCCAGACAACGGATGTCGAATTCAACCGCAAGGCGGGCCGCGTGCTGTTCGACCGGCTGAAGACGGCCACTGTCGTGGTTGTGTCCCACCAGCCCAGCACGATCGAGAAATTCTGCAATCGGGCGGCGATCCTGCGGGACGGCAGGCTCTATATGTTCGAGACCCTGGACGAGGCCAAGCAGTACTATGACTACACCTCCTAAGACGCGCCGCTACCACGCCTCGACCGCCGAATCCGTGCGCGCGGGCGGCGCCCCCCCGTCCGGAGGTCAGGCGCCCTCCCCCCGGCTGGAGGTTGTCCGCAAGGAAGCGCAGGCGCAGCCCGCCCCGCAGGATCAGGACGCACCGCAGGCCCAGCCCGCACCGCAGGATCAGGACGCACAGCGGCTGGGACGCCTGACGGCGACGCAACCGACGGATGACGGCTTCGGCGATTTCAGCCTGAACCGTCCTGAGCCCGACACCGCCGCCGCGGACGGGGCACCCGACGCCGACCTTGAAAAGCGGCTGGGGGCAATTCGCGCCGAAAAGCTGACAGAGCGGCAGTTGCGCATTGCCCGCCGGATCGCGGCCCTGCACCAGATCGAGGTCGCGTCGGGCGAAGAGGCCGTGCTGCGGCTGCGGGAACGCGGCATCGACCCGTCGCACCGCAGCGCGGTCGGCAGCATCCTGTCGTCAGCAGGCAGCCGCGCGCAGGCCGCGCCGGCGGTCAATCCGCCTGCGATCCGCCAGCCGCCAGTCCCTTCGGTCGTGCCCGAGACCGCCCCGGCCAAGCGCCCTGCCCTCCCCTCGCGCGAAGATCTGACCGAGGAAAAGCGCGCGGCCGAGATCTTCCGCATCCAGCGCGACCTGGCCCGCCGCCGCCGCCGCCGGCTGACCATGCTGGCGGCGCGCGTTCTGGTCTTCGTCATCATCCCGACGATCGCGGTGGGGATCTATTACTTCCGGTATGCGACGCCGCTTTACGCCACGTTTTCACAGTTCCAGATCCAGTCTGCCGAAGGCGGCGGCGGTGGATTGGGGTCCATGCCCGGCCTGTCGGCCATGGCGGCCAACACCGACGCCGTCGCCGTCCAGAGCTATCTGACCTCGCGCGCCGCGATGCTGCGCCTGGATGAGGACCTGGGCTTCCGCGAAGCCTTCCAAGACCCCGATATCGACCCCATCACTCGTCTTCAGCCGGATGCGACGATGGAGGACGCCTTCTCGCTCTACAAGAACCTGGTCGAGATTGGCTATGACCCGACCGAGGGCATGCTGAACATGGAAGTGATCGCGCCCGATCCGCTGCTGAGCGAGGCTTTCTCCCGGGCGCTGATCTCCTATGCCGAGGAACTGGTCGACGACCTGACCTCGCGCCTGCGTTCCGACCAGATGGATGGCGCGCGCGAGACGTATCAGGATGCCGAGGACAAGATGCTGGCCGCGCAGAACCGCGTCCAGGACCTGCAACAAAGACTGGGGGTTCTGGACCCGGCCGCAGAAACGTCGGTCGTCATGGGACAGGTCGCGCAGCTGGAAGCACAGTTGACCGAAAAGCAATTGGAACTCGGGCAGTTGCTGGCGAATCCTCAACCGCTCGAAAGCCGTGTCGAGGCAGTTCGCGGCGATATTTCCCGCCTGCGGAAGATCATCGCCGACACGCGCGAGAACTTGACCGAGGGGACCGAAAACCGAAGCTCCCTCGCGGCCATCACCGGAGAGCTGCGCATCGCCGAAAGCGAGTTGCTGACGCGGCAGGAACTGCTGTCCGCCGCCGCCGCGCAGATGGAGGCTGCGCGGATCGAGGCGAACAAGCAGGTCCGCTATCTGTCGATGTCGATCGCCCCGATCCCGCCGGACGAGGCGACCTACCCCAAGGCGTTCCAGAACACCCTGGTGGCATTCCTCATCTTTTCGGGTATCTACCTGATGCTGTCGCTGACGGCCTCCATCCTTCGCGAACAGGTTTCGACATGACGCATCACAAGCACATCGCACTCGGCCCGCTGACCTGCGGCAACGATCTGCCGCTGACCGTGATCGCGGGCCCCTGCCAGCTGGAATCGCTGGACCACGCCCTGATGATTGCCAAAACGATGGCAGAGGCATGTCGGGCTGCTGGCGCCGGCTTCGTCTTCAAGGCCAGCTACGACAAGGCGAACCGGACGTCTTTGTCGGGGCGGCGCGGGTTGGGCATCGACGAGGGGCTGCAGATCCTGGCCTCCGTCCGCGACCGGATCGGATGCCCGGTGCTGACCGACATCCACGATGCCGAACAGGCGGTCCGCGCGGCCGAGGTCGTGGACATCATCCAGATCCCAGCCTTCCTCTGCCGCCAGACCGATCTGCTTCTGGCCGCCGGGCGGACGGGGGCGGTCGTCAACATCAAGAAGGGCCAGTTCCTGGCGCCTTGGGACATGCCGAACGTCGCTGACAAGGTGGCCTCGACCGGTAACGACAATATCCTGCTGACCGAACGTGGGGCCAGCTTCGGCTATAATACGCTGGTGGCGGACATGCGGTCCCTGCCGATCATGTCCCGCACCGGCTATCCGGTGATCATGGACGCCACCCATTCGGTGCAGCAGCCCGGCGGCCAGGGCGGAAGCTCGGGCGGCCAGCGCGAATTCGCGCCCGTCATGGCCCGTGCCGCCGTTTCGCTTGGCGTGGCGGGCGTCTTCATCGAGACGCACGAGGATCCCGACCGCGCGCCGTCAGACGGGCCGAACATGATCCCGCTGGCACGGATGGGCGACCTCGTCGCCTCTCTCATGCGCTTCGACGCGCTGGCGAAGGCGGACCCTCTGCCGGCATGATCCGGGCATTTCTGCTGATCTTCCTGCTGGCCCTGACGCCGGCGGCGGCACAGCAGGTCGCCCCGGCCGAGACGCCGACGGGCACCATTCCCGTCGGCAGCGACAGCGCCTCGGATCTGGCGATCCTCAGCCGCATCTCCAGCATCCTGGCGCAGCTGCCCGATTTCGACGGGCTGCGCGTCCAGGTCGACGCCGGCGTCGTCACCCTGACCGGTGAGGTAACCGAGCAGGAGACGATCGACCGGCTGCTCGGGCTGATCAACCGGGTCGACGGCGTCGTCGCGGTCGAAGACAATGTCCGGCTCTCCACCGACCTCGGCACGCGGCTCGATTCCGTGCGCGAACGCTTTCGGGTGCGCCTGACGCAGGTGATCGCGGGCCTGCCATTCATGGTCCTGGGTCTGGCGGTCGGCGCGCTGATCGTGCTGCTGGGCGGCTGGATCTCTCGGCGGCAGCGGGTGCTGTCTGGCATTGCCCCGAACCCGTTCATCGCGGGCTTTCTGGCGCAGGCGATCCGCCTTTGCGCCTGGATCATCGCGCTGGTGGTCGCGCTGGACCTGATGGGGGCGCGGGCTCTGCTGGGGACTCTGCTGGGTGCGGCAGGCATCTTCGGCCTGTCGCTGTCCTTCGCAGCGCGCGACACGATTGAGGGTTTCGTTGCGACGATGCTGCTGTCCCTGCGCCAGCCGTTCAGCCCTAACGACCTGATCGAGGTTGCTGGCATGCGCGGCCGGGTAATCCGGTTGACCAGCCGCGGAACCACGTTGCTGACGCTGGACGGCAACCACATCCGCATTCCCAACCAGATCATCTACAAGGCCGTCCTGACGAACTTCACCCGCAATCCTGAACGACGGTTCATGGTGGATCTGGCCATCGATCCGGCTGCCGATCCGGGTCCCGCGCGCGACTTGGCGCTGAAGACGCTAGCAGGCATGCCGTTCGTGCTGCCGCGCCCGGAACCCGTGGCCTGGCTGGACGCATCCGGGCCGGAACATGTCGTGATCCGTGCTGGCGGATGGGTATCGCAGGATGGCACCGACTTTGACCTGGCGCGTGGCGAGGCGTTCCGCCTGCTGCGCTATGCCTTCGATTCGCAGGGCTATTTGCCGCCCGAGCCCGTTCACCGCATCCAGTTGGAGCAATCGGCGGACACGCGCCCTCCGCTGCGGCCTGCGCAGCCGGTGGACCGGCGCCTGTCGGAACTTGGCCCCGACGCCGCCTTCGAGGAAATGGTCGAGCGTGAGCGTGTCGACGACGGCCGCGACCTGCTCAGCCCCGGCGCCCGCTAGGCGGCGCGCCCCGCCGCGTCAGCAGACGCCCAGGCCCATTGGAAATTATAGCCCCCCAGCCAGCCCGTCACGTCGACGCATTCGCCAATAAAGAACAGGTTCGGCATGTTCCGCGCCTGCATCGTGCGCGAGTCGAGGTCACGGGTGTCAATGCCCCCCAGGGTCACCTCGGCCGTGCGGTACCCCTCGGTACCGACCGGCCGGACCTGCCAGCGGTTGACCCTTGCCCCTACAGCCTCCAGCCGCGCGTTCGGCTGATCGGCCAGCCGCGCCTGCGCCAGACCAAGCTCGGCGGCGATGGACTGCGCCAGCCGATCAGGCAAGATCTGCGCCAGGGCCGTCGCCACCGCGGTCCGTCCGCCGCTGCCACGCGCCGCCTTGAGCGCCGACGCCACGTCGCAACCGGGCGCAAGATCGATCCGAAGCTCCTCCCCCGGCTGCCAGAAGCTGGAGATCTGCAGGATCACCGGCCCGCTGAGACCGCGATGCGTGAACAGGAGCGCATCCCTGAAGCGCCCACCGCCATGCGCGATTTCCGCCTCGACGGACACGCCCGCCAGTGGCCGACAGAGCGCCAGTTCCTGTTCCGCAAAGGTCAACGGCACCAGGGCAGGCTTGGGTTCGACCATGCGCAGCCCGAACTGCCGCGCAAGATCATAGGCCCGGCCCGTCGCCCCGATCTTCGGGATCGACTTCCCCCCCGTGGCCACGACAAGCCGCGCCGCGCTGATCGGACCGCTCGAGGTCTCGACCATGAAGCGGTCGGCTTGATGCGCCACATCGCCGACTGCGGTGCCCATTCGCAACTCGGCCCCCGTCATGCGGTCCAGCAGCATGTCGGTGATCTGCGTCGCGCGCCCGTCGCAGAAAAGCTGACCCTGCGTCTTCTCATGCCAGGCAATCCCTGCGCGATCCACGAGCCCTAGAAACGCCTCGGGCCTGTACCGCGCCAGAGCGCTGGAGGCAAAGCGCGGGTTTAAGGACAGAAAGCGATTCGGCGCGGTCGCGAGGTTGGTGAAGTTGCACCGCCCCCCGCCCGAGATCCTGATCTTCTCGCCCGGTTTCAAGGCATGATCCACCACGAGGACCCGCCGCCCCGGCGCCACAGCCGAACCCGCGCAGAACAGACCCGCTGCGCCCGCACCCAAAATCAAAAGGTCTACATGCTCCATGGCCGCCGCTTACCTGCCGCCAGATAAATGGGCAAGATTTCCAGAATTTTCGACTTGCACCCTCCGGCGGCCTTGGGTAATCACGCTCCACAGTTGGGGCGTGGCCAAGTGGTAAGGCATCGGTTTTTGGTACCGTGTACCGTAGGTTCGAATCCTACCGCCCCAGCCAAGATCACTTAAGTATTGGAGAGATAAGCAGTTAGTCATCGTCAGGTGGCTACGGAGGGCAGTGTCCTCCATGCCTGTCCTCCAGACCCACCGCGCCCCAGCTTTGAGGGCCTAGAATGGGCATTGCCAACTTCGTCTTTCGCCAAGCTGCCATCTATACGTGGCGAGGCCGGATACCTACACGTGTCGGTTGCGAAAGCCTTCACCTTCAGGTCAGTTTGAGAACAACCTGCCCGGCAACCGCACGGCGCCTCGCGGGCATCCTGACGCATGAAAGCGACGAGGTCTTTGAGGCAATGGCACTGGACGGACTTTCCAAGGAGGCGGCCAGACAATGGCTGGAGCAGGTCGTCCAGGACGAGATCGCTCGGATCGAACGCCGCAAACGGGCGCAGGCGGATAGTCATGAGAAGGGCTATGCACGAAAGAACGCCGACGCGGACCGTGCTATGGGCCATGCGCTCAGGCTGCTGGCACGCGACGGCGTCAGTGCCGAGTTGGGGCACGAAGAAAAGAACGAACTGATCTCGGAGGGTGTGCCGGAAACCGCGTTCGAACAGATCGAGGACTACCTTGCGCAGGCAGCCGGTGAAGTGTTCAGTGCCGCGGTGGAGCGCAAGATCCAAGACACTATCACCGCAATTACCGGCGAAACCTCCGCAAGCGCCACAGGTTCATCGATGCCCGGACCATCTATCTTCGCGGTCGCGCGGCAGCCTACCTGACTGCGTCTCAGCGTCGTGACCCGGCCTTCTTCGAGGCGATGGAGGTTGCGGACGCCCTCGCACGGGGTGGCTCTGCCTCAATTGCGCGAACGGTTACGGCGGACCGGGAGGTCGAGCCACCGTTCGATCCTGCCATCGTGGCCGTTGCAGGACGCTTGGCGCAAAGGATGGCGACCCCTGAGCGTGCCACGGAAAAGACGGCTTACCAGATCCGAAACACTGCCGCGCTTCTGGTCGAGTCGACCGGCGTCACCGATATCAGGCACCTGAAGCAGTCGGACATCGCTGTCTTCTGCAACACGATGTCGCAACTGCCTCCAACCTATCGAAAGAGTGCTAAGGAAAAGACAATGCCGCTGGCCGACATCATCGCAGCGGCAGCAAAAAAGTCCACAAAAGTCGGCTTGGCGCCCGCGACCGTGAACAGAAACATCGGGTTTATCAAGCGGTTCGTTACGCATGCAAAGGCGGAAGGAATCACACTGAAGGAAGTGATCGAGATCAAGGATCTTCGGGAACGCGACGCTCAAGATGACCAGGAGAAAGTGACCCCGTTCGACCGCCTAGAGATTCGCAAGCTCTTCACCGGATCGATCTGGTCCGGATGCCAAAGTGCGGCACGTCGCACGACCCCGGGAAAAATGTTTATCAGAGATGGACTCTACTGGATCCCTCTGATCGCGGCCTATACGGGTGCCCGTCGCGAAGAGATAGCCGGGCTTCAAAAATCGGACATTCTGAGGGAAGACGAGATCTGGGCGTTCAACTTCACCTTCACCGAGGTTCGCCGACTGAAGAACGCGCAGTCAAAAAGGAAAGTGCCCATCCACGAGCATCTGATCGAACTTGGCCTTCTGGATCATGTCAATAAGATAAAAACAGGCAGGATTTTCCCCGAACTCAAACGAAAATCGGGGTTGGCAAATTTAGGTGACCATATCCATTACAACTTCAGAAACATGCTGGACAAGCAACTTGGATCGATTGCGGGGGAGAGGAGATTTCATTCCTTTAGGCACTACGTGTCACATCCCGCGTGATTATACGGCCGCTTCTTGAAGATGTCCGGCCTTTGCCTTTGCCAGTCCTTGAGCGCGTTGATGGGCGTTTGCCCCTTCAACACTGATTGGGGGAGTTGGCCGTTGTAGAGCCGGACATATCGAAGAATAGTCTGTTCAAGATCCTCGCCGCTGCGGAAGCGGTGGCTTTGCAGGACGTCCTCGATCCGGCCGTTGAAGCGCTCGACCATGCCATTGGTTTGCGGATGCATCGGTGGGGCCAAGCGATGCTTGACGTTGCCCCCTCCGCCTAGTCCAGTTTGAGATAGACTCTGGCCCAACCGATAGGACCAGAGATGAAGCGCAGCAGGTTCACTGAAGATCAGATCATCGGCATTCTGAAGGAGCACG
>NZ_JAOTBE010000027.1 GCF_026162645.1 Paracoccus rhizosphaerae | reverse complement strand
TCCGCATCGCCCTCATCAACCGCTTCAATGCGCTCGGCACCGCTGAGATCGTCCGCGTGGCATGACGCCGACGGGGAAAGGGGCCATCACGCCTCAGGCATGAGTTGCGCAACAACGCCATGCCGGAGTCGATCAACTTCGTCACGTTCGAAATCATTTCATCTCGCGCGAGTTCGAGAACGCCGGTTCTCGCTTGCGCTGGGCATACGGCAACTATTTTCAGCTTGAAGTGACTACAAGAGAGGGAGAATCCTATGCCCTTGAAGAGACCATGGCTCCCTACAGAAAAGGAAATTCCAGAACCACGCAGCCGCTTTCAAATCATCTGTTGGTCGCCGATGATGATGAACCATCTGTCGGTGCGCATTGGCTTTAAGTCCGGGGCTTGCTCGAAATTCGATGTCTCCGCACAAAGCCGGAAGGTGTTTCATCGTAGATTTCGAAAGCGGGATGCGCCTTGGCCTGCCACACACGCCCGAATTCAATTGCGCAAGTCGTCGGCACTGCGGGAAAGACAGACAGGCGGGCGTCGGGTCCGTGTTCCGTCTTGATCTCGTCGAAGACTCGGCCAACGAGCTTTCTGTAATCGCTCAGCGCGGACTGATTGCGCAGCACGTTAGTGCCGAACTCTGAACTGCGGATCTCCCAGATCGACACGTCATCGCCAAGCACTGACCTCACGCGGTTATCCGAGATCTCCGCCGATACGGCAAGCTTCAGCGCCACACGCTTGTGCTTGGGAGAACCCTTCCGCCTTGTAAATGAGAGATCCGGCGAGTCGTCCGGCCAGCCCCAGCCCGGCTGAGGTTCGCGGTGCCGACCGAAGACCGTGACGCCGCTGAGGTCCGAGAGAAGCCGGCCAAGTTCCATGAGCACCGGGATGGAAGCAAAGCCGAACACAGCAAGATGCTCAAGGTCGCCGTCCCTGAAGCGCCCCCGGATTTCTCGGTCGTAGACCCGGCGAAGGTTGGCCATCTCGATATCGTAATAGGCCGGATCGGAATCCTTGTGCTCCATGCCGCGGATCGAGATGTCGATCGGGTGCCGATCCGCGATGACAAACTGCGGTGTCATCGCACGAGCACAGGCCCGCCGAGGAATGGCTGTTTCGTTGTCACCGACGGCTGATGAGATTCTGAGGATGTGCGCCAACGGCGCATCAGGGTCTTTGAGCGCTCGAGCGATCCGTTCCTCGTTACGTCGTTTCATCTCGATGAGGACGTCGACGGTGTAGATGTCCAGCTTACTCTTATCATCGATCTCGCGGTGATGCCGGTCGCACAGCAGCATGAGGTTGTCAGGATCGTCGGACTTCTCGTGCGACAGGACGGGATGACCGCGCGGCCCATCGGGGTTCGACGCGATGATGTGGGCCAGGTAGGCATGGTTCTTGGCCAAATCGCCCGTTATCAGATCCCCCGCGAGCTCCTCGCCGCAGTTGGTATACTGGCAGCGACCGGCAGCACGGCCCCAGACAACCAGCCGGGTGGGTTGAGTGGCGTCACGCCCTCTCGACATTCTGCAATTCCTTTTCAGACCTGTTCATCCCGGCTCCGATCGAGATGGGTCCTGGGGCGTTGGCACCGCGCCATACCCCGTCGAAGTGCCAGAGCTCGTAGTGATGCAACCATTCCGAAGCCCATGGGACGATCGTGTCGGAGATCCACATCGAACTGCACCACTCGTTCTGGTCCGGGTCGAACAGGCAGAGCGCGGAGTCTTTGGGCGACTCCGGGTCGTAGAGCAGATGCGGAATGTCGATCCAGCCGGTGCCGGGACGCGGAGCTATCATTGGCTGCCGGACGAAAACCAGTGGAGGAGTCGTCCTCTCTGGGTTCCAGACGACCGAAACCTTGTAGCTCATTTGGAAGCCACGGACCGGCCCAATCCAGATGATCCGACCGTCCGCGAGCACGGTCAGCGGCTTCAGCCCGGGCCAAACCTCCCGCATGCGCTCGGCCTGTGCCTCGCGCGATTTTGGTCGCGCGGTGGCCTTCATTTCGGCAGGCGGCCGGAGTGGAAATGATGCGCGGGTGCTTTCGACGTAGGCGCTGCCTTCGCAGCGGCAGGCGTCAGCAGGGCGGGGGCGGCCACGAAGCCTTTCGCTGGCTCGAAGGCGCTCGGGATTGAAAGCCCGCGATGGCTGTCGAGGTAGCAGCGGACAACCTTTTCGCTAACCCTCTCGCCGAAGAGATCGTCGAAGATCTTGCGGACATCGGTGAAGTTCGAAGCTCGGGCCCGCCCGAGCTCAGCGACGAGATGCCGGAGATCATCACGGAAGACGCGCAGGTCTTCGTTCGAGGCCGGCCGGCGATCGTTGAACTTCTCGTGCGGCGGTGCAGGGTTTTTCTCGTCGAGCGGAATTCCGGTGACCATGGACATGTGGACTCGGCGCTCGAGGTCGAGCGCGTAGCTCTCCAAATGCGCGCACAGTCCGTTCTCGTTCGGCGGAACCAGAGCCGCGATCTTGGACAGGTAGATCGAGATGGGGCGCTTCAGGCTACGCTTCGCGTAGCGGAGGTTCAGGTAACGCTTCATCAGCTTGAGGGCGATGACCTGCGGCGCGTCTCGAAGAGGATTCCGACGAGCAGGCAGCGCATCGATGTCCGCATCAGCCATGATCGAGCCGGTAGCCAGGCGATCTCTGATCCCCATCTTCGCACGCATCGCCTTCACGTGGTCGCTGAATGCGCGGCTCGGGAGGGCAACCTGCTTCCGGAACCAGTCGGCAAACCCATAAGGGTTGGCTGGGAAGAGCTGATCACCCCTGTCGTCCGGACTGTGGTAGATCACGCCGGACCGAAGCGGGCGAGGCTCCCTGTGAGGGTCCATCGGCGTCACATCCAGATGCATGAAGGCGAACTTCAGCTGGACACATCGTGTGCAACGCGCGATTTCCTGGACATCGGGAAAGCCGTGGAGCGCTGTGAACAACTCGTCCAGCACATCCGAAATCGACCAACCGTGGGGCCGCTTGAATTCGAGGATAGCATCGAGATCGAACCGGTCGTCCGTTGCTCCATCGATGATCGTTGCGCCGATCGCTCGTGAGCCCTGGGCGTAGACGAGAGCGTCGTCCATGTAATGACGAAGTCGGCTGGCGGGCCGTTGCAGGTGTTCCGGGATTAGCTGGTAGCGCTTCTCGGTAACGCGGTGGTCTCGATCACTGAGCTCGAGTGCAAGCGCTGTGCCAAGGAGCAGCGCGTCGAGACCAGGTGCAGTATCATCAAGGGCATGTCGAACTCCTTCCCTTTAAGCTCGTCCGAATGCCTCCCTCAACCAACTTGCTCTGGGGCACAATATATATGGTTTCGGATGGCATGGAAACGCTACAGGTAGTTTTTGTTCCCCGAAGGTTCTCGCACGGTTGGTTTGCGGGTGACGCCCTTTTTCGGCAGAGGAAGTTGAGCAACACGAGGTGCGGCCGTCTGCGACTCCGTGGTTGACACGATTTGCTTGTCGAATGGCCATCTGACCCGGTCAGATGGCCAAGTTATGGTGGTCGGTTCAGACACAAGCCAATGAGCTTTGCCTCATGAGCACTTGGAGTGTCCGCAGCTTGGACAGGTCATGCAGCCTTCGACCATGCGCATGCCGAACTGACCGCAGCTGGGGCAGGACGGGCCGCGCGGGGCTTCGCCGACAGCCATGACCTCGGCCTTGGGATCGGCCTTCAGGCCAAGGCCCTCGCCAGCAAGGAAGCCCGTCTCGATCAGGTGGCGTTCGATGACACCGCCGATGGCTGCCAAGATCGAGGGGACATAGCGCCCTTGCATCCAGGCCCCGCCGCGGGGGTCGAAGACCGCCTTCAACTCTTCGACCACGAAGGACACGTCGCCGCCGCGGCGGAAGACGGCCGAAACCATGCGCGTCAGCGCAACGGTCCAGGCATAGTGCTCCATGTTCTTCGAGTTGATGAAGATCTCGAACGGCCGGCGGTGGTTGCCGTGGATGATGTCGTTGACCGTGATGTAGATCGCGTGCTCGGATCCCGGCCATTTCAGCTTGTAGGTCGCGCCCTCAAGCGCGGCAGGACGGTCGAGCGGCTCGGTCAGATAGACCACGTCGGCGCCCTTGTCAGCCTCGGGTGCCTTTTCGGTCTTTTCGCTGACCGACAGGACGGACCCGGTGACTTCGTTGGGGCGATAGGTCGTGCAACCCTTGCAGCCTAGATCCCAGGCGGCCAGGTAGACGTCCTTGAAATCCTCGAAGCTGATGTCCTCCGGGCAGTTGATCGTCTTCGAAATCGAGCTGTCGACCCATTCCTGCGCGGCCGCCTGCATGGCGACGTGATCCTTGGGAGCAAGCGTCTGCGCGTTCACAAAATAATCAGGCAGCTCAGCATCGCCCTTGAGGTCGCGCCACATCTGGACGGCGTAGTCGACCACCTCTTCCTCGGTCCGCGACCCGTCCTTCTGCAGGACCTTGCGGGTATAGGCATAGGCAAAGACAGGCTCGATCCCCGAGGACACGTTCCCCGCATAGAGGCTGATGGTGCCGGTCGGCGCGATCGAGGTCAGCAGCGCGTTGCGGATGCCATGCTCGGCGATGGCGTCGCGCACGTCCTTGTCCATCTTGGACATGAAGCCCGAGGCCAGGTACTTCTTGGCGTCGAACAGCGGGAAGGCCCCCTTGTCCTTGGCCAGATCGACCGAGGCCAAATAGGCGGACCGCGCGATAGCCTTCATCCAGACGCGGGTCTGCGCAACCGCGTCTTCGGCGCCGTAGCGCAGGCCCAGCATCAAGAGGGCGTCGGCCAGACCAGTCACACCTAGGCCGATGCGGCGCTTGTTGCGGGCCTCCTCGGCCTGCGCCTCCAGCGGGAATTTCGATGCATCGACTACGTTGTCCATCATGCGGACTGCGGTACGGACCAGATCGTCCAAGGCCTCGGGGTCCAATTCGGCGGCATCGGTGAACGGATTCGTCACCAGCCGCGCCAGGTTGATCGACCCCAGCAGACAGGCGCCATAGGGCGGCAGGGGCTGTTCACCGCAAGGGTTGGTCGCCGCGATCGTCTCGACATAGGACAGGTTGTTGGCCTTGTTGATCCGGTCAATGAAGATCACGCCCGGCTCGGCGAAGTCATAGGTCGCCTTCATGATCCGGTTCCACAGGTCGCGCGCCTGCAGGGTGCGGAAGACCTTGCCCTCGAACGTCAGCTCCCACGGGCCGTCGGCCTTCACGGCCTCCATGAAATCGTCGGTGACCAGGACCGACAGGTTGAACATGCGCAGGCGGGCGCTGTCCTGCTTTGCCTCGATGAACTGTTCGACGTCGGGGTGGTCGCAGCGCATCGTCGCCATCATCGCGCCGCGGCGCGAGCCTGCCGACATGATCGTGCGGCACATCGCGTCCCACACGTCCATGAAGGACAGCGGGCCGGATGCGTCGGCGGCCACTCCCTTGACCGCCGCGCCGCGGGGGCGGATCGTGCTGAAGTCATAGCCGATGCCGCCGCCTTGCTGCATGGTCAGGGCGGCCTCCTTCAGCATGTCGAAGATCCCCAACATGCTGTCCGGGATGGTACCCATCACGAAGCAGTTGAACAGCGTCACGGAACGCCCCGTCCCTGCCCCCGCCAGGATGCGGCCCGCGGGCAGGTACTTGAAGTCCTCCAGTGCGGAATAGAACTTATCTTCCCACTGCGCAGGATCGGCTTCGACCCGGGCCAGATCGCGCGCAACACGGCGCCAGCTATCCTCGACCGAGCCATCGACCGGTTGCCCCTCGGCGTCCTTCATCCGGTATTTCATGTCCCAGATCTGTTCGGCAATAGGGGCAGCAAAGCGGGTCATCGCACATTCCTTAGCGGCAAATTCGGAGTTCGGCACCAGATATAGCGGCGGCGGAGAAGTGGCAAGGCCTTGACAGCCGCCCATGTCACCGATTCTAAAGACCCATATCCAGCCGCCTGAAGTCAGAAGATATCGCCAAATGACAGGCTGCAGAAAGGCTTTTGCGATTCTGTCCGGCGACGGGGACCGGCTGATGCAGCCGCACCACGGCCCTGCCCTGACGCTTTGCAGCCAGGACGGTCAGCAGGTGTGGCGCAAGGTCCATGTCCGACCACCAGCCATAGAATCGGGGGTCACGGCCTGTGGGTGCTTCATAGAGCGCGCTGACTGGCTGAATGGCCAGGCCAGCAGGAAGGTCGGGGTTCAGAAAGCCCTCGAAGAGGGTCGCCTTGAACGGCAGCACGCGACGACCGTCGGTCGATGTTCCCTCTGGGAAGAACAGCAGCCGGTGCCCGGCCCTGATGCGGGCGGCGAACTCGGCTGCCTGAGCGCGGGCCAGTCGCGGATCGCGGGTCACGAAATGCGTGTCCGTCACGCGGGTCAGGATGTTGATGCCGGGCCAGGTGGCGACCTCAGACTTGCTGACGAAGAAGACGGGCATCGCTGCGTTCAGCACCAGGATGTCCAGCCAGCTTGAATGATTGGCGACCACCGCGCCCGGCCCGCGCATGGGCGTGCCGTGGCGCTGCCAGCCGATGCCCAGACAGATCAGCACCAGGCGGCAGACGATCTGCACATGCGGTCCTGTCCACGGGCGGCGGCGGCCGTGAAACAGCCGCTCGACCCCGCGCAAAGGTAGGATCAAGATGACGCCCAGCAGCAGGACCAGGACCGCAGGCACACCGCGGCAGGCCACGCGCAGCCATTCCCGCAGGCCCTGCGGTCCGGGCAGCGGCGGCGGTTCGCCCTCGCGCCAGGTCAGGCTCATGTGGGTTGCCAGCGACTTTCGTAGAACTGCCTGTGCTTGGCCGACATGGCGGCCGTGTCCATCAGCAGGAACACGTCGGTCGTGTTGAAGTCGCGGTCGATGAAGGCACCCTCTCCGACCATGCCGCCAAGCCGCAGATAGGCCTTGATCAGCGCGGGCATGGCCACCATCGCCTCGCGCCGATCCAGTCGATCCTCGGGGATCAGGTCCATCCGCTGAAAGCCTGCCGGACGCGCACGGGGGCGCAGGCCCTCCGGCGCCAGATGGCGATGGTGCAGCCAGCTGAGCGAAGGCGCCACCATCAGCGGATCGGTGCCGTGAAAACTGGCGACGCCGAACAGGATCTGGATCCCGTGGTCCAGCACGTAGTCGGCCAGCGCGTTCCACATGAGAAACATCGCGGCGCCGCCACGATGGGCGGGATCGACGCAGGACCGCCCAAGCTCCAGCAGCGGGCGGTCGCTGTCTCTCAACGGTGTCAGGTCGTATTCGCTGTCGCAGTAGAAGCGGCCGAAGCGCTGCGCGACCTCGCTACGCAAAAGGCGATAAACGCCGACGACGTGATCCAGCGCCTGCGCATCGCGCCGGGTGTCGACCAGGCACAGGTGGTCCACGACCGGGTCGAACTCGTCCCGTTCCAGTCGGGAGTCATGATCGACCAGCGGGCCGTTGCCTCCCAGTTCCTCGACAAAGACGCGATAGCGCAGGCGCTGCGCGGCCGCCAGATCTTGGGGATCTGTCGCAAGCCTGATCTGGAAAAATGCGGGATCGGCGCGGTCCACGGGGCCTCGGGTCTGGTGCTGTCCTTCGGCGCCTGTCTAGGGAACAGGGACCGTCATTGCAACATGACAGCGGTGTCCCGGTGCAGGTTCCGCTTGCGCAGCGCAACCTATGGTTGCAAATTGCCGAACGGAAACACAGGAGTTACATGCCGTTGAAGCGCAGGATCTGCAGGGTCACCCGGCGCCCGTCGATGACTTGCTTGCCTGCTTCGGTGAAGTTGACGGTGATGCGGTCCCCGATGCGCGATTGCACCTGCCCCTCGCCCCATTCCGGGGCGCTTGGGTGGAGGACGATCATGCCGGGTTCCAGTATCTCGTTCACGGGCATCTCCTTCGGACATGACGGAAGGTAAGTATTCATGACGCTGGATTCAACGCGCATCGCCCCAGGCGAGTTGGCCTCTCTGCTGGGATCGCGGCTTTGCCACGATCTTGTCTCGCCCCTGGGCGCGATTGGCAACGGCGTCGAGCTGCTGGAGATGTCGCCCGATTACCCCGGCATCGCCTCCTCGCCCGAGATGCGGCTGATTGCCGAGGCGGTCACGGCCGCGCGCGGGCGCATCCAGGCGTTCCGCATGGCCTTCGGGGTCGCCCAGGGCGATCAGCGCGTCAGTCGGGCCGAGGTGCAGCGGTTGATGGACGGGGTGTCGGCGCAGGGCAAGCTGCGCATCACGCTGGACGCCGAGGGCGATTTTGCACGGGCAGAGGTGCGGATGGTGATGCTGTCGCTGATGTGCCTTGAAACCGTCATGCCATGGGGGGGACGCGTGCTGGTGCTGCGCGACACGCCGGGCTGGCGCCTTGTGGCAGAATGCGAACGCAGCAAGCTCGAGCCCGCGTTGTGGGCATGGCTTGACGGGGCGGATGGCCGCCCCCCCGCACCTTCCGAGGTGCATTTCCCGCTGCTGGCGGAAACTGCCGCGGCCGAGGGTCGCCGGATTCGCCATGAATTCGACGCCACCGGCGGAGAGATCGCCTTCTAGGCCCGGATCGTTCCGTCGCCTGTCACGAGGTACTTGAAGCTGGTCAGCTGCTCGGCCCCCACGGGGCCGCGCGCATGCAGCTTGCCGGTGGCGATGCCAATTTCGGCGCCCATCCCGAACTCACCCCCATCAGCGAACTGGGTCGAGGCGTTCCGCATCAGGATGGCGCTGTCCAGCGCGGCGAAAAAGCGTGCCGCGGTGGCGTCGTCCTCGGTCAGGATCGACTCCGTGTGCTGGCTACCATGGGTCCGGATATGGGCAATCGCGCCCTCAACACCATCGACCAGTTTCGCGGCGATGATCATGTCGAGGAATTCGTGCCCGAAATCCTCAGGCGTGGCTCTGGTCGTGCCGGAAACGTTCGCCAGTTCGCCATCAGCCCGAACCTCGACGCCAGCCTCCAGCAGGTCGCGGATCAGGACGTCGCCGTGACGTGCAAGGAACTCCCGGTCGATCAGCAGGCACTCGGCCGCGCCGCAAATGCCCGTGCGGCGGGTCTTGGCATTCAGCACCACCCGGCGTGCCTTCGCGAGGTCCGCGGCCCCGTCGGCATAGACGTGGCAGATGCCTTCCAGATGGGCAAACACCGGTACCCGCGCCTCGGACTGGACAAGGCCGACAAGGCCCTTGCCGCCGCGCGGGATGATCACGTCGATCAGGCCCTGCGCGCCCAGCATGGCGCTGACGGCGGCGCGGTCGCGGGTCGGCACCATCTGGATCGCGGCCTCGGGCAGTCCCGCGGTGCGCAACCCTTCGACCATGCAGGCGTGGATCGCACCTGCCGAATGCAGGCTCTCTGATCCGCCCCGCAGGATCACCGCGTTGCCGGACTTCAGCGCGAGCGCGCCCGCATCCGCGGTCACGTTGGGGCGACTTTCGTAAATCACGCCGATCACGCCGATGGGCGTCCTGACGCGCTGGATGTGCAGCCCGGTCGGCCGGTCCCATTCCGTGATCACCTGCCCGACAGGATCGGGCTGATCCGCAACCTCTCTCAGACCCTTTGCGATACCCGACAGACGGTCGCCATCCAGCCGCAGTCGGTCCAACATGGCATCCGACAGCCCTTTCTGGCGTGCGAAATCCAGATCCTTGGCATTGGCAGCAAGGATATCGTCACTCCGCGCAAGCACCGCATCGGCGGCCGCGTTCAGCGCCAGGGACTTGGCTGCCGATGGCGCCTGCGCCAGCTCGACCGCCGCCGCGCGGGCCGCCTTGCCAAGACTGTCGATCAGTTGCCCAGCTTCTGCCATGTCCTTCATCGCTTCCTCCTGCGGATCGGCGCGAACAGCGCACCTTCATCCGGCATTTGGCCGATCCTGAGGTGAATGACAAGGCAGACGAGGAAATGGCGCGGTTGACGGGGCTCGAACCCGCGACCCCCGGCGTGACAGGCCGGTACTCTAACCAACTGAGCTACAACCGCGCATTTCTTCGGGCGAATGAGTTGTGGCGCGGTTGACGGGGCTCGAACCCGCGACCCCCGGCGTGACAGGCCGGTACTCTAACCAACTGAGCTACAACCGCCCAACTCATCCCCGGTCGATCGCCCGCCGGGTGAGGGCGGTTTACGCATGGCGCAACGCCCCGTCAAGGGCGCATCAGCGCATTTTGCCGCGAAATCGTCATGAACGGCTTAAAATGCTGAAACGGTGAAGATTTCATCAACAAAACATTAAAAAAAGGCGCCCACTGGGGCGCCTTTTCAGAGAACTGACCCTGACCATCAGTCGTCCAGGATCATGTCGTCGTCAAACTCGGGCAGTGCCTCAAGCTCTTCCTGAGTATAGTTGGTGGCGAAGACAGCGGTGTCGCCCCAAAGGGTTGCCTCGTCAAAGTCCACCAGTCGGACAGCCTCGGGGCTGAGCAACACCGTACGCTCGCCAAGGCCGAGGAAGCCGCCGATATCGGCAGTATAGCCCATGACCTGGCCATCGGCCGAGAGAACGACGTCATCGACCTCGCCGATCTGGTTCCAGTCGGCGGGCCGCTCGGTTCCCCAGTCGGCATTTTCGTCCCACATGGTCGTCGAGGGCTGGTTCGTGGTGTAGATCGCGCGATCCTCGAACCAGGATGCCGAGATGCCGGGGTTTTCGGGCGACATCATGCCCGCACCCATGCCTTCCGCGGGCATCGTCTCGACGCCGGGGACGGCTTCTGTCGTCGGGGTGGCAATCTGTGCGAATGCCGGACCGGTCAGGGCCAGCGCGGCAGCGGTGATCATCAGATGTTTCATCTCAGCCTCATGCGTTTCTTCATCGACGGCCGCTCGACCGTCTTCGAGGATTCAACGCGTGCTGGCCGTGACCGTTCCGTAGACTTCATCCATTCTTGCGCGGATGGCTGATGCGGCCGCCGCAGACAGGCTGCGGCACGCCCGTCGTCGTCGGCCCCGAGATCGGCAGTCCGCGCATCACCCGAACCGCCAGCCACCCGAAGGCCTGCGCCTCGAGCATGTCGCCATCGAGGCCGATTTCCTCGACCGGCTGCACGGGGACGTCCAAATGGGCTGACAGTGCGGCCATCAGGGCGGCGTTGCGGCGACCACCACCACAGATCAGGACCTGCGACGGAGGAGCGGGCAGCCAGCGCCACCCCTTTGCGACCGAAGATGCGGCAACCGCCACCAGCGTCGCCGCAGCGTCTGCGTCCCCAAGCCTGTCGAGCGAGGGCAGCAGGTCCGCGAACTGATCGCGGTCAAGGGATTTCGGCGCGGGCCTGTCGAACCAGGGGTTTGACAGGAAATCCGCCAGCACCTGTGCATTGGCCTGACCCGAGGTGGCCAATGCGCCGCCTTCGTCGCGCGCCTGCCGGCGGCGGCGGCGCATCAGGTCGTTCAGCGGCGCATTGGCGGGCCCGGTGTCAAAGGCCAGGCAGGCACCCGGCGCCTCCGGTGCGGTCGCTGACGGATCTACCCAGCTGATGTTCCCCACGCCGCCCAGGTTCAGAAACGCGACGGGCGCCGGCGGCAGGGCCCCCTGCCCGACTGCCCATTCCGCGCAGGCCCAGTGGAAGAACGGCACCAGCGGCGCCCCCTCGCCGCCTCTGCGGACGTCCTCGGATCGGAAGTCCCAGACGACGGGACGGCCGGTTGCCGCGGCCAGCCTGAAGCCATCGCCCGCCTGATGCGTGCCGCGCCCGCGCGGATCATGCGCCAGCGTCTGACCGTGAAAACCGATCAGCTCGGCCTCTGGGAAGTCAGTTGCAAGATCCGCGTGGCTGGCCTCGATCAGCCTGGCGACTTCGGGCACGGCTGGGGCGTCCCGCCAACTGCCAAGGGCGTCGTGCAGGATCGCAGATTCGTTGTCGCCATAGGCCCGGAAGCCGCTGCGCCCGAAGCCGCCGATGCGCACCCCGTCGGTGTCGATCAGCGCCGCGTCCACCCCGTCAAGAGAAGTGCCCGACATCATCCCCAGTGCCCGGATCATCGCGCTTTTCCTTTATGTCCGCAGCCTGTATATCGCCGCCGATCAGAAGGATGAAGCCCATGACCCACCAGCCCCAGTCCGACTTCCTGCGCATCATGACCGAGCGCGGTTATCTAGCCGACTGCACCGATTTCGAAGGACTGGACAAGGCGCTGCTGGCAGGACCTGTCACCGCCTATATCGGCTATGATGCGACGGCGGCCAGCCTGCATGTAGGGCACCTGCTGAACATCATGATGCTGCGCTGGTTCCAGAAGACCGGCAACCGCCCGATCACCCTGATGGGCGGCGGCACCACGAAGGTAGGCGATCCGTCCTTCCGCAGCGACGAACGCCCGCTGCTGGACGATGCGGCCATCCAGTCGAACATTGACGGCATGCAGAAGGTCTTCGCGCGCTATCTGGACTATGGTCCCGAAGGCGCCACGATGCTGAACAACGCCGAATGGCTGGACGGGCTGAACTACCTGACCTTCCTGCGCGACATCGGGCGGCATTTCAGCGTGAACCGGATGCTGTCCTTCGAATCCGTCAAGTCACGGCTGGACCGCGAACAGTCGCTGTCCTTCCTTGAGTTCAATTACATGATCCTGCAGGCCTACGACTTCCTCGAGCTGAACCGCCGCTATGGCTGCCAGTTGCAGATGGGCGGGTCGGACCAGTGGGGCAATATCGTGAACGGCATCGACCTGACGCGCCGGGTGGACGACCGCGTGATCTGGGGCCTGACATCGCCGCTGCTGACCACCAGCGACGGGCGCAAGATGGGGAAATCCGCGGGCGGTGCCGTCTGGCTGAACGGAGAGATGCTGCCGCCCTACGAGTTCTGGCAGTTCTGGCGCAATACGACGGACGCGGACGTCGGCCGGTTCCTCAAGCTCTATACCGAGCTTCCGCTCGAGGAATGCGACCGCCTGGGCGCGCTGCAGGGGTCCGAGATCAACGACGCCAAGGTGCGTCTGGCCAACGAGGTGACGACCCTGCTGCACGGTGCCGAGGCCGCCGCCAGCGCCGAGACGACCGCCCGCAAGGTGTTCGAGGAAGGCGGGGCCGGCGGTGACCTGCAGATCGCGCTTCTGCCAGCGTCCGAGGCCGAGGGCGTGACTGTAGCGCAGGCGCTGGTGCGGGCAGGCATTGTTGCCAGCGGCAAGGAGGTCAAGCGGCTGGTGGCCGAGAACGGCTTGCGCGTGGACAACGTCGCCGTCAGCGATCCGCAGATGCCCCTGGATGCAGACGCGCTGGCATCCGGCGTCAAGATCTCGGTCGGCAAAAAGAAGCACCGCATGCTGCAACTTGACCCGGCGCGATAGTTGCGCCCGGCGCATGGCTGCCCTGCACCCGTCCTGACCTTGCGTCAGGACGGTGGCATTTCTGCCGGTAGGCCCATATCTGACCCGCGTGGGAGGGACACGACCCGAACCCGGAGACCGAAGATGACCGCAGACCAGAAACCGCTGAGCATTGCCGATCGCAAGCGCAGCATCGAAGCCGACGCCGTGCTGGACCAGATGTTTGGTTATTTCACCCGTGACGAGGTTCGTCGTTCTGTCGTCGGCGAATTCGACGCGCAGAAGGCGGCGTAAGGCGCCGCAGGCCTTTTGCCGGCTCGCCCTGTCGTGGCGGTTCGGCATCATCCTGTCGCGACGCCGTCGCCCTGTCATTTCCCCCTTGCATCCCGACCGCCCCGCCCGCACCTAGATCGCGTGAGTGACATTTTCGATGATCCGCACGATCTGGCGGCCTTGGGCTGGTCGGAGTTCTTCGCCGCGCAGCTTGCGCCCGGCGAGGGGTATCTGACACCTGTCCGTATTGCATCCGTCCACCGCTCGCGCCTGGTTGTCAGGACCACCGGCGGACAGGTGACGCTGGACGCGCCGCCCCAGGCGGGAACGCGGGATTTTGCCGTCGGGGACTGGGCGCTGAGCGATCCCGAGGCCGGCGCCGTGGCGCGGCGGCTTGACCGGAAGACGGTGCTGCGCCGCCGCACCGAGGATCGGGCCGGCCGGCAGCTGATCGCTGCCAATGTCGACACGCTCTTCATCGTGACCTCGTGCAACGATGACTTCAACCCGGCTCGGCTGGAGCGTTATCTGGCCGTCGTCAACGAGGCCGGGGCCGAACCAGTGATCGTGCTGACCAAGATCGACGCAGTCGCCGATCCCGAACCCTGGCTCCGACAGGCCCTCGCGCTGCAGCGCGATCTTCAGGTCCTGACGCTGAACGCAAAGGACCCGGCAGCGGCGCAGGTTCTGGCCCCTTGGTGCGGGCCGGGACGGACGGTCGCCCTGATCGGGTCGTCGGGCGTCGGAAAGTCGACGCTGCTCAATACGCTGGCCGGCAAGTCCGGCGACGGTGCGCAGGCGACTGGTGGCATCCGCGAAAGCGACGCAAAGGGGCGGCATACAACGACGGCCCGCTCCTTGCATGCGACAGCCATGGGCGGGTGGGTCATCGACACGCCGGGAATGCGGACCCTGCACGTCAGCGAAGCCGCAGGCGGCCTGCAGACCCTGTTCGCCGAGATCGCCGAACTTGCGCCCCGTTGCCGCTTCCGCGACTGCACCCATGCGCACGAACCCGGCTGCGCCGTCTTGGCCGCGGTTGCCGATGGCCGCCTGTCCGCGGACAGGCTGGAACGGTGGCGCAAGCTGGATCAGGAAAACCGCGCGAACACGCCCGCCACGACCGGGCCCCGCGGCAGGCGCGGGCCCCGTCGCTGAAGCTTTGGAACATCGCCGCCTTTGGCCGGTTTGGCGGGTATGAAGAGTCCTGTCACTGGAAGCCACGGCCGAGGCCCGGCATGAACCCGCCGATGTTGTTCGATGACTGGACCGGCATCGGCCGAACGCTGTTTGTGGGCTTTGCCGCCTATGTCGTGCTGATCGCGATGCTGCGCGTCTCAGGCAAGCGGACGCTCAGCAAGATGAACGCCTTTGATTTGGTCGTCACAGTCGCGTTGGGCTCGACGCTGGCGACGGTGCTGCTGAACCAGTCGATCCCTCTGGCCGAAGGGGTCGCGGCGCTTGCCCTGCTGATCTTCCTGCAATACGCGATCACATGGTCGTCGGTCAGATCGCCGCGCTTTCAGGCGCTGATCAAGGCCGAACCTACTCTGCTCGTCCATAACGGCCAATATCTGGACGACGCTCTGCGGCGTCAGCGCGTCACGAGGGACGAGATCGGCGCCGCAATCCGCGCGAATGGACAGGCGGATATGTCGAATGTCGCCCAGGTCGTTCTGGAAACGGACGGGTCGCTATCCGTGATCCCCCGCTGATCGGCGGGAACATAGGCCAGAACCCGGGCGTTAGACGCGGAAAGGAGATCATCATGACCGAATCCATCACCACCCGCGACCATGACAAGATCCGCAAATGGGCCGAAGCCCGCGACGGCCATCCGGCCAAGGTCGATACCGGAGGCAAGGGCGGTGTTTTGCGCATCGACTTCGGCGAACCCGAGGAGTCGCTGACGCAGATCAACTGGGACGAATTCTTCGAGATCTTCGACCAGAACGACCTGCAGTTCCTTTACCAGGAAAAGACCAAGGACGGCGGCACCAGCAGGTTCAACAAGTTTGTGTCGGGCGAAAGCTGACAGGAAGGGTGGCTTGATTGGTCGGACGGCGCAATGTCGTTTGACGTGGAAGATGCACTGGTGACCACCTGCGCGGAATGACCCGTGTTGCATTTGACGACTTCAGCACGGCTGTGCTTTCGCCAGGATCACCGGCTCGTATCACCATCCACCACAATGGCCCGCACATCGTGCGGGCCTTGACGCACTTCCAACGAACCGCCGCCGCGCTTTCGATGTGGACTGCCCAGTCGTCCCCCCCGCGACTGGCCATCGGCAGACGTTGCCGCCGACTGTCGTTTACGAGCGGCCGGATTGTCGCGGCCGCTGCCTTCGCAGTCCCTGCCCGATCTTGTCGAACAGTGGCAGGTCAGAAATCCGCTCGACCGGAACGGACAGCTTTCGCTGCCAGTTCGGATGTTCATTCACCGTGCTGGGGATGTTCACCGGATCGCCCTCGCCGGTGATATCCTCCAACCGGACGGCCAGCAGTCTCGACGGCGAGCGGGCAAGGAACAGGTGGACGGCGGCGACCAGATCCTCGGGCGCGGCGTCAGTGTCAGGCGCGGCGCCCGACCACAGGCCGGCTGCCGCCAAGTCGTCCAGCAGTTGCGCCCGCTCGATGACCCTCGCTTCCGCCTGCTCCTGCGCTGCCGGATGGCCGATCAGGCCGTGCTTCAGGCGCAGGCCAATGTCGTCGCCGCGCCACCAGCCTTGGAAGGTCGGCAGATCGTGGGTGGACAGGCAAGCCATCGCGTCGCGCGGATAATCTTCAGGCCGGATGAACCCGTCATCGGTGCGTTCGAACAGAAGGATGCGATAGGAGAGGATGCCGACCTCCTCCATGACTTCGCGGAAACCTGCCGGGACGTTCCCCAGATCCTCGCCGATGACGATCGTGCGGTTCTGGCGAGAAGCCCGCGCCAGCGCATCCAGCATGTCGGCCACGGGATAGCGGGCATAGGTGCCCTCGGGCGGGCCATCGCCATCGGGAATCAGGAACAGCTGCCACAGGCCCATCGCGTGATCGATGCGCAGCGCGCCCGCCTGAAGGGTCGCCTGCTCCATCAGTTCGGCGAAGGGTTCGGCTTTGCGGGCCGCCATCTCAGTCGGCGAAAGGGGCGCCAGGCCCCAATCCTGCCCGGTCTCGTTGAACCAGTCAGGCGGCGCGCCGATCCGAACACCCGGCACGACCAGCGGATTGCCCCAAGCGCCGGACCCGTCCGACGCCTCGCCCACCGCGAAATCGAGATAGAGGCCGATGGTCATGCCGGCCCGGTCGCAGGCGGCGTCAGCCTCGGCCAACTGACGTCGCGCCGCCTGCTGCAGCCAGCGGTGAAAGCGGAGCTCTTCCCCATTGGCATCGGCAAAGGCCGCAATGGCATCGCCTTCGGCATCCTGCCACTCGGCCGGCCAGTCGCGCCACCCTGCCCCATGGCCGTCGGCCACCATTCGCGCCGACAGCGCCTCGAACAGCGCATGCCGGCGGAGTTCCGCGCCTCCTTCGGCCAGTAGATCCTCGTTGGCATCCGGACGACCGGCATTGTCCCAGATCCGGCGCAGCACCGGCAGCTTCAGGGCCGCGATACCGGAGTAATCGACAAGGTCCGCCTGCCGCGAAGCCTCGACGCGGGCCATGTCGACCATCTGCGGCTGAAACCCATGCAGTCGATCCACCGCGATATAGAGCGGGTTCAGAAAGCGCCGGTTCGATGGCGAAAACGGGCTGCAATGGTCCGGGTTCGACAGGAACAGCGCATGAAGCGGGTTCAGGCCGATGAAGTCGGCGCCCGCCTTGCCAAGGACATCGGCGATGTCGGCAAGATCGCCGAAATCGCCGATGCCCCAGTTGCGGGCAGAGCGAAGCTGATAAAGCTGCAGCGCCACACCCCAGCTCCGCCCCTGATCTGGCAGGTAACAACGGGTGCCGGGATGCGCCCGCAGTTCCGGAGGCGAGGTCAACGGACCCGGACGATCAGGGTCCGCGCCGAAGGCCGCCAGCAGCTTTTCCAGCGTGGCGGCGGGCGCCTCATGGATTTCACCGCCCATCCCCTCGTAGGAGGGCTGGATGCCGTGCTCCAACGCCCGCTGCTTGAGGTCACTCACCTGGCGCACCCTGGTCCGGCGCAAGAACGATCGTCGCCAGCGGCGGCAGGGTCAGTCGCAGCGACTGGTCGCGGCCGTGCCACGGTTCGTCATCGGCCTGCACCAGGCCGTGATTGCCCAGGTTCGACCCGCCATAGCGCGCATCGTCGCTGTTCAGAACCTCGTGCCACAGGCCGGGCTTCGGCACGCCGATGCGATAGTCATAACGCGGTTCCGGCGTCAGGTTGCAGACCACTACGCAAGGGTCTGATCCATCATCTGACTTGCGCATGAAGACCAGCACGCTCTGCTCGGCGTCGCTGGCGTCGATCCACTCGAAGCCCTCGGGCGCGCAGTCCAGCCGGTGCAGCGCCGGCCGGTCGCGATAGAGGCGGTTCAGATCCGCGACCAGTGCTTGCATGCCGCTGTGCAGAGGGTCGTCCAGCAGGTGCCAGTCCAGCGACCGGTCGTGGTTCCATTCGCGTTCCTGTGCGAATTCGCCGCCCATGAACAGCAGCTTTTTCCCAGGGTGCGTCCACATGAAGCCGAAATAGGCGCGCAGGTTCGCGAACTTCTGCCAGCGATCACCCGCCATCTGACCGATCAGCGACCCCTTGCCGTGCACGACCTCGTCATGGCTCAGTGGCAGGACGAAGTTCTCCGAAAAGGCATAGACGAGGCCGAAGGTCAGATCGTGCTGGTGGTGTCGCCGGTGGATCGGATCGCGCCGGAAAAACCCCAGCGTGTCGTGCATCCAGCCCATGTTCCATTTGAACGCAAACCCCAGACCGTCCTCGGCGACGGGACGGCTCACCTTCGGGAAGGCGGTCGATTCCTCGGCGATGGTGATCGCGCCGGGATAGTCCTGCTGCACGCGTTCGTTGACGCCACGCAGGAAAGAGATCGCCTCGAGGTTCTGATTGCCGCCATACTGGTTCGGGATCCATTCGCCTTCCTTACGCGAGTAATCCAGATACAGCATCGACGCGACCGCATCGACGCGCAGCGCATCGACGTGGAAGCGGTCGATCCAGTAAAGCGCGCTGGACTGCAGGAAGTTCGCGACTTCGCGGCGCCCGAAGTTGTAGATCAGCGTGTTCCAGTCCTGATGGAAGCCCTGCCGCGGGTCGGCATGTTCATAAAGCTCTGTGCCGTCGAACTGCGCTAGGCCATGGGCGTCCGATGGGAAATGCGCGGGCACCCAGTCCAGGATGACACCGATGCCGGCCTGATGCAGGCGGTCGACAAGCCGCGCAAAGGCTTCTGGGTCGCCGAAGCGGCTGGTCGGGGCAAAGAGGCCGACCGGCTGATAACCCCAGGACCCCGAAAACGGGTGTTCGCTGACCGGCAGGAACTCGACATGGGTGAACCCCATCTCGATCACATAGGGCACCAGAAGATCGCCGACGGCGTCATAGCTGAGGATCTCGTCGCCGCCGCCCCGTCGCCACGATCCCAGATGCACTTCGTAGATCGAGATCGGAGCCTGAGCATCCTGACGGGCGGCGCGTCCCGCCATCCAGCCGCTGTCGTGCCAGTCGTGCTGCGGCAGGCCCTCGACGACGGATGCGGTCTCGGGCGGCAGTTCGTGCGCAAACCCGACCGGGTCAGCCTTCAGCGGCATGCGGTGGCCGTGGGCGCTGATGATCTCGTACTTGTAGATCTCTCCCGCGGCGATGCCGGGAATAAACAGCTCCCAGATGCCCGGTCCCAGACGCTTGCGCATCGGGTGGCGGCGGCCGTCCCAGGCGTTGAAGTGTCCCACGACGCTGACGCGGCGCGCATTGGGCGCCCAGACCGCGAAAGCCGTCCCCTCGACGCCCTCATGGACCATCGGATGGGCGCCCAGCTTGTCATAGAGTTTGCGGTGACTGCCCTCGGCGATCAGGTATTCGTCCATCTCGCCCAGGACGGGGCCGAAGCGGTAAGGGTCATCGACCTCCCACTCATGGCTGCCTGCGGACATCTTCAGGCGATAGTCGCCCTGCGGAGCGGGCCCGCAGAAGAACCCTTCGGGATGCACGCGGGACAGCTGGGTCGCGCCGCCGGAAGATACGGCGCAGACCTCGGCCGCCTGCGGGGCGAAGACCCGCAACTGGCCGTCATGCCGCCCCAGGATGGAAAACGGATCGTGGTGATTGCCGCGAAGGATGGCTTCGATCGCTGCTGCGCTCGGGCCTTCGGGGCGGGTCTCGGGAAGGTTTGCCGTCTCGCTCATGGGGCCTCGTCCAAAAGATCGAGGATACCGCGCAGGGGCAGCCCGACCCATGTCGGACGGTTCCCCAGCTCGTATCCGGTTTCGTAGATCGCCTTCTGCAGCAGGAACAGGTCCAGCAGCGCTTGCATGGCGTCGTCATTGTCGGGCAGGTTCGGCGCGCCCTCGCCATGGCTTCGATAGGCGGCCATGAAATCCCGCGCGACCGTCCGCCGCCATTCCTCGATCCGTGCTGTCGCACGCTCGGCCCCCGCGGGGGGATCGTGGCGATGACGCGCGATGACCGACAGCGCCGCGTAATCGAAGGACCGCAGCATCCCCGCGACGTCGCGAAGGGGCGAGGACTTGGCCCGCCGCTCCTCGAGCGTGCGGGCGGGTTCACCCTCGAAGTCGATGATCGCGACGTCGTTCTGGGCCAGCAGGACCTGCCCTAGGTGATAATCGCCGTGGATGCGCGACAGCTGTCCCGACGGCGCAGTCTGCGCAGCCTTGCGGATCCGCGCCAGCAGGTCGTCCTTGCGCTGCTGCAGTTCCTGCGCCAGCGGGACGGCGTCCTTGGGCAGTTGCGCCTCGGCCTGCTGAAGACGTGCCAGCATTGCCTCGGCTTCTTCTTCGGCGGTGCGGGTCCATTCCGCCAGGTGATCGGCCGTCAGGTCCTCGGTCGCGAAGGCCGAATCGTCCGTGGGCGTCGCCAAGGCCTTGTGCAGTTGCGCCGTGCGTTCGCCCAGAAGTGCGCCAATGCTCAGCGGGAAATCGAAGGACGGCACCGTCACCTCGGGCTCCTGCTCGGTCGGCCAGGCTTCGTGCTCGTTGAACTCCAGCATCAGCGCGTCGAAGATGCCCGTCCAGGCATCGCCGCGATTGGCGACAAAGGCGAATGCTGCGGCCAAGACGGTGCGGCTATCGCCCTCATGCGTCACCTGTCCCAGATAGGCAGGCGTGTGCGGATACCCAGCGGTCTCGGTCAGGAAACGCGCGACCTCGACATCGGGCTGCTCGCCCTCGCGCAAGCGGCGATAGAGCTTGAGGATGATCTGGTCGGTAAAAGCAATCGAGATGTTCGACTGCTCGACTCCCAACTGGCGTGGATCGCCCGGCTCGGTAATCTCGCGCAGCGCGTTGGTGCCGCTGAAGCGCAAGTCGCCGCGTGTCGCGCCGGCCTTCATCTGTTCCAGGAACAGGACCGGCAGGCGTTCGTCATAGGCGCCGTCCACCAGCGCGCCGACGCGTGCCGTGTGGCGAGTCTTGGCCAGGGTATAGGACAGCCGCGGCGCACCGGGGCGCAGGTTCTCCTCTCCCCACCGGGCGGACAGGGGCAGGAAGTAGCTGTGCTGCTCTTCTCCTAGCGTCACGTCGATCGAGACCAGCGCGTGATCGGGATCGACCTCGCCCATCGGCGTCATCCTGACGGCCATGATCTTTTCGTCCTTGGCGGCGAACCAGCGCTGCAGCGGCAGCCACTGCGGCAGGACGTCGTTCTGGAACTGCTGGCCTTCGCGACCCTTCAGCGCCGTCAGGACGCGGCCGTCGCGGGTGGTCAGCGTCATGAACTCGGGCAGGATGTCGGGCAGCTGCTCGTGCCACGAGGGCGTCTCCTCGTCGCTGGCCAGCGCGAACCAATAAAAGCCATAGGCTGGCAGCGTCAGCATGTAGGGCAGATCGCCCACCGGCGGAAAGGCCGAGCGTCCCGTCAGTTCGACCGGCACCTTGTCACGATGGCGCGCCAGATCCAGCTCGACCGCCTGCGCGGCGTCCGACAGGTTCGCGACGCACAGATAGGCGCGATCCTCGTATTCGCGGATGTAGGCCAGCACCTTGCGGTTGCGCGGATAGAGCAGCGTCATCGTGCCCCGCCCGAAGGCCGGGTGCTGGCGCCGCACGGTGATCATCCGCCGCATCCAGTTCAGCAGCGAGGACGGATCGTCGGCCTGCGACTCGACATTGATGACTTGGTGGCCATAGACCGCGTCGATGATCGCCGGCAGATAGAGCTGCTGCGGCTTGGCGGTGGAAAAGCCGGCGTTGCGGTCACCAGACCACTGCATGGGCGTGCGGACCCCGTCGCGGTCGCCCAAATAATAGTTGTCGCCCATCCCGATCTCGTCGCCGTAATAAATGATCGGCGTGCCGGGCATCGACAGCAGCAGCGAATTCAACAGCTCGATCTTGCGTCGGTCGTTCTGCATCAGCGGGGCCAGACGGCGTCGAATACCCAGATTGATCCGCGCCCGCGTGTCGGCGGCGTAGGTTTTCCAGAGGTAGTCGCGTTCCTCGGACGTAACCATCTCCAGCGTCAACTCGTCATGGTTGCGCAGGAAGATGCCCCACTGGCAGTTTTCGGGGATTTCTGGCGTCTGGCGGATAATGTCGGTGATCGGGTGACGGTCGGCCTGCGCCAGCGCCATATACATGCGCGGCATCAACGGGAAGTGGAAACCCATATGGCATTCGTCGCCCTCGCCGAAATAGGGGCGCGTGTCTTCGGGCCACTGATTCGCCTCGGCCAGGAGCATCCGGTCTGGGAAATGCTTGTCCAGATCGGCGCGGATGGCCTTCAGGACGTCATGCGTCTCGGGCAGGTTCTCGTTGTTGGTCCCGTCGCGCTCCACCAGATAAGGGATCGCGTCCAATCGCAGTCCGTCCACGCCCATGTCCAGCCACATGCGCATGACCTTCAGCACCTCTTGCAGGACGCGGGGGTTGTCAAAGTTTAGGTCGGGCTGGTGCGAATAGAAGCGATGCCAGTAATAGGCCCCGGCCACCGGGTCCCAGGTCCAGTTCGACCGTTCTGTGTCCAGGAAAATGATCCGTGTCTCGGGCCACTTTTCGTCCGTGTCAGACCACACGTACCAGTCGCGCGCGGCCGAACCGGGCTTGGCATGGCGGGCGCGCTGGAACCAGGGATGCTGGTCGCTGGTGTGGTTGATGACAAGTTCGGTGATGACCCGGATGCCGCGCTTGTGAGCCTCAGCCACGAAGGCCTTGAAGTCCTTCATCGACCCGTATGACGGGTTGATCGATTTATAGTCCGAGATGTCATAGCCATCATCGCGCAGCGGCGACGGATAGAAGGGCAGCACCCAGATCGCCGTGACGCCCAGTTCCTGCACATAGTCCAGCCGCTGCATCAGGCCGGTAAAGTCGCCGATCCCGTCGCCGTTCGAATCTTGGAACGCCTTGATGTGCAGCTGATAGATGACCGCATCCTTATACCAATCAGCGCAATCCCGGTCGATGCCGCCGCGCACGGCAAAGCTGGCCTTGTCGTTCTTCGTCGAGATATTCATCAGCGCGCCACCCCCGGGGCCAGTAGTTGCCACACCACATAGGGTCGTGTCTGAGGATCAAGTTCAAGCCACTGGTACTTGCCGTGCCAGGTGAAGCTGTTGCCGTGGACCAGGTCCCGTACCTCGATCGAGGCGTCGTCCGGCAGCCCGAATTCCCACAGCGGAACCTCGAACTGGAAGGACTGCACGTTGTGCGGGTCCAGATTGACGTGAATCAGGACAAAGTCGTCCCCCGCCCGCTTGCCATAGGCCAGCACCTGGTCATTGCCGGCGTAATAGAACTTGAGGTTCGTAAAATGCTGCAGCGCCGGGTGCTCATGGCGCAGGCGGTTCATCAGGCGAATGTCGTCCTGGATGTTGCCGGGCTGGTCCATGTCCCAGACGCGGATCTGGTACTTTTCGGAATCGAGGTATTCTTCCTTGCCGGGCACGGGCGCGGCGTCACAGATCTCGAAGCCGTTATAGACGCCATAGTTGCCGCCAAGCGTCGCCGCCAGCACAAGCCGCGTGCGGAAGCCAGGCCGCCCGCTGGTCTGCAGGAAGCGAGGATTGATGTCGGGCGTGTTGACGAAGAAGTTCGGACGCATCACCTCGCGCGAGTCGGTCTGCGTCAGCTCGACCAGATAATCCGTCAGCTCGTCCTTGGTGTTGCGCCAAGTGAAATAGGAATAGGACTGCGAAAAGCCAACCTTCGCCAAGCGCTTCATGACCTTGGGGCGGGTGAAGGCCTCGGCCAGGAAGATCGTATCGGGGTGCTTGGCGCGCACTTCCGCGATCATCCACTCCCAGAACGGGAACGGCTTGGTGTGCGGGTTGTCCACCCGGAAGATCTTGACCCCGTGTTCGACCCAGAACAGCACCACGTCGCGCAGCGCGTACCACAGGTCCGGCAGCGCCTTGCGATAGAAGTGGACGTTGACAATGTCCTCATACTTTTTCGGCGGGTTCTCGGCGAACTTGATCGTGCCATCGGGACGCCAGTCAAACCATTCCGGATGCTCCCTGATCCAGGGATGGTCCGGCGAACACTGGATGGCGAAGTCCAGAGCAATCTCCAGCCCATGGTCCCGCGCCGCTTCCACCAACCGGCGGAAGTCGTCGAAGCTTCCCAGCTCGGGATGGATCGCGTCATGGCCGCCTTCGTCCGAGCCGATGGCATAGGGGCTGCCCGGATCGTCCGGCCCCGGCGTCAGCGTGTTGTTGCGCCCCTTGCGATTGGTGCGGCCGATCGGGTGGATCGGGGGAAAATACAGCACGTCGAAGCCCAGGTCGCGCACATAGGGCAGCTTGCCGATGACATCGTCGAAGGTGCCATGGCGATGTTCGTCCCCCGACTGCGAGCGCGGCATCAGTTCGTACCAGGCGCTGAAGGCTGCGGCCCGGCGATCCGCGAAGACCGGCAGCAGCTTATAGAGGGTGGCGTCGGTCCGAGGACCGACCTGGCGCATCAGGTCGACTGCTTCGGGCGCGCCCAGGCGCCCGAAGCGCAGGCCCTCGTGCCCCTCGCCGCCGTCGGCACCGTCATCCTCGGCCAGAAGTGCCGAGATAGCGCCGCGACCGGCTTCGTCTGCGCGGCTGTCTGGTTCCAGCGCAGCGGACATGAGGTTCCGCCCCTCCTGCAGTTCCAGCGCGATGGACTGGCCCGCGGCATGCTTCTTGGCCACTTCCTTGCGCCAGGTCAGGAACAGGTCCCGCCATGCCAGAATCGTCACCTCGTACTGGCCGGGCTCGTCCAGAACCAGATCGCCTTTCCAGCGGTCGTTTTCAAGGAAGCGCATCGGCGCTTCGGAAAAGCTGTCCGAACCCACGCGCCTGAACAAAAGCGCCGCGTCGATGCTGTCATGCCCATCCGAGAAGATGTCGGCCTCGACCGTGGTCACCTGCCCCGCGACGACCTTTGCTGAAAACCGCCCGCCGTCGATCTCGATCGAGACGCCTTCGATGGCGATGCGCGATCGCGCAAGCGTCCTCAGCGCGTCCTCACCCCCCATACCATGAGAGACATCATTGTCCGAGACGTAGTGCTCTGCCATTTCACGCTCCCCGAAATTGCCTTGGGTGAACCGCTCGCCAAGGTAATTGTTCCATCCCGCGCGCTGCCGTTTGCCTCTTGACGAGGAACAAAGCGGGTCTGCCGCGGTTCCGGGCAACCCGTGAAAACGGGTATTCAGCTGACTGGGAGAAGCCATGCACCACGACGTCATCATCATCGGCGGAAGCTATTCCGGCATGTCGGCGGCACTGCAACTGCTGCGCGCGCGGCGCGACGTGCTGATCATCGACGCCGGCCGTCCCAGGAACCTCTCGGCCAGCCACGCGCATGCGGTCCTGGGGGGTGACGGCATGGACCGCGAGGCGCTTCATGCCGCAACCCGAGAGCAGCTTTTCCGCTATCCGACCCTCCGTTGGCATGAAGGCGAAGCGACCGAGGTTCGCGGGGCGCAGGATGATTTCCAGGTGACCACGGATGACGGCGTGGCGCACAGGGGGCGGCGGGTCCTGCTGGCGATCGGGGTTTCGGACACCCTGCCCGCCATCCCCGGCATGGCAGAAGAGTGGGGGCGGACGGTGTTTCATTGCCCCTATTGCCACGGATACGAGCTTGATCAGGGGCCTCTGGCCGTCGTCGCTATCGGGGCGCGGTCGCTGGACCAGGTGCACCTTCTGACGGACTGGGGGCCGGTCACCGTGTTCTGCAACCGGGTCTTGTCGCTTGGGCAAGCGGTCAGGGCGGACCTGGTCAAAGCCGGGATCACGATCGAGGAAAGCTGCGTTTCCCATGTGACGCCCGGTTGCGTTCACCTGCAAGACGGCCGCAGCCTTCCTTTCGCGGGGATCTTCACAACCACCGCAACCGCGCCATGCGGAAACCTGGCCCGGATGCTCGGCTGCCAGTTGTCGGAACTGCCGACCGAGCAGTTCATCGTGACGACCGACCGCCGCGAGACCACCGTCCCCGGCGCCTATGCTTGCGGGGACGCGGCACTCCGTCACCACTCCATCAGCCTCGCAATGGCGGATGGAGCCTGGGCCGGTTCACAGATCCACCATGACCTGGTCTCCGCAGGGTGGAGGTCCGGACATAGCCCCAAAAGGCCACTCTAGCAATCAACGATAATCCGACCGCCCTATCGCACCGTCTATAACCGGCAGCGACGTCGCGGGTTGTTCCTGGCACCTTCGAGCGCCTGACGATCCTCCCCGCCGGACGGTCGAAGCTTCAATCGCATCAAGCGTGTTTGGCAGATCAACGTCTTTTCGGCGGACGAGCCGCCGTTGCCAATCCGCCTAGCCAAGGCTGGCGGTGGTTGACGGCTCTGCAGCCCTGCTCAGTTTCATCCGCTCGTATGTTTGCTACCGTTCTTCTGGGCGCGACCCGCTACGTAGGTTTGGGCGATCGCGCGGTCATCGCCCATGATCTGCAGAATGAACAGCTCCTCGGACAAGGTTTCGGCGCGTTCGGCCCGAAGTGCCATCGCGGGAGTCGCATGGACATCCAGCACCACCATATCGGCTGCGCTGCCGGGGGCGAGGGTGCCGATCTCGGCCTCCATGCCCAAGGCCAAGGCGTTGCCGCGCGTGGCCCAGTGGAACGCTGCCAGCGGGTGCAGCTTCTGACCGCGCATCTGCAGGATCTTGTAGCCCTCGTTCAGGGTCTGCAGCATCGACCAGCTGGTGCCGCCGCCGACATCGGACGCGATGCCACTGGTGATGCCCGCCGCCCTCAACCCGTCGCCATCGAAAAGCCCAGACCCGAGGAACAGGTTTGAAGTCGGACAAAAGACGGCGCGGCTGCCGGTTTCTGCCATGCGGGCGATTTCGCGCGGCTCCAGGTGGATCGAGTGGCCCAGCAGCGTACGCGGACCGAGAAGGCCGTAATGGTCGTAGATATCCAGATAATCCCGCGCCTTGGGATAAAGGCTGAGCGTATAGTCGATCTCGTCCCGGTTCTCGGACAGGTGGGTCTGAAGGTGGCAGCCGGGATGTTCACGAACCAGCGCTCCGGCCATCTCCAGCTGCTCGGGCGAGGACGTGATCGCGAAGCGTGGCGTGATCGCGTAACGCTGACGGCCTGTGCCATGCCATGACGCGATCAGCTTTTTGCTGTCGTCATAGGACGATTGCGGGGTGTCGTGGACCGCGGGAATGGCATTGCGGTCCATCATCACCTTGCCGGCCACCATCGCCATATCGCGGGCATGGGCGGCGCTGAAAAGTGCCTCGGCGCTGGTTCTGTGGCTTGAACAGAAGGCGACGGCCGTCGTCGTTCCATGCGCGGTCAGCTGGTCGAGGAAGCGGCCCGCCATGTGCGTGGCATGAGCAGGGTCAGCGAACTCCGCCTCGGCCGGGAACGTGTATGTGTTCAGCCAGTCCAGCAACTGCGAGCCCCAACTGGCGATGACCTGCAGCTGCGGAAAATGGATATGCGGGTCGATGAAGCCCGGCATGATCAGGTGCGGGCGGTGGTCGATTTCCTGCAGGCCCTCACGCGTCAGGTCGGCATGATCGCCCACGGCCAAGATGCGGCCGTCCTCGATCAGGACGGCGCCGTTCTCGTGATAGCGGTGGCTCCGGTCCGTGTCGGACGGGTCGGCGAAGAAGTCGAGGACGCGGCCCCGGATCAGCTGTTGCATGGGTATTTTTTCAAAGAAGAAGATGTGAGGCGCGCCATAAGTTCGGCAGCGGTGAAGGCGGCGATGATCTCGGGGCGCTTGTCACGCGAAAAGCCCGCGCCGATGGGACAGGTCAGCGGCGTCGGGTCGATCCCTCGGTCTCGCACAAAGCGGGTGAACTGCGCTCGTTTCGTGGCGCTGCCGATCATGCCGATGTAGGCGAGGTCCGTGCGGCTCAGCGCCTCGGCGGCCAAGAGGAAATCAAGGGCGTGGTCATGGGTCAGGATGACGACGCTGCTGCCCGGCTGGGCGGCGCGGATCTCGGCCTCGGGCAATGCCGTCAGGCGGGTCGGGCCGGTTGCGCGGGCCAGTTCCTCGGGGCGGCTGTCGATCAGCAGCGCGTTCACCGGCAACGGCTGCAGGGCCCGGGCCAGCGCCCGGCCCACATGGCCCGCCCCGAAGATCAGCACGTCGGGATTGGCATCCGGCATCGGCGCGTGACGGTCCAGCGACAGGACCACGCGCCCGCCGCAGCATTGGCCAATCTCGGGGCCGAGGGGGATGTCCATCCGCGCCTCGGCTTCTCCGCGCGCCAGCATCTGGCGGGCGCGGTCGATGGCCATGTATTCCAGCTGCCCGCCGCCAATCGTGCCCTGCGTACCGTCCGGGGTCACGATCATCTCGGCCCCCGCTTCGCGCGGAGTTGAGCCGCGCGCGGATATGACCCTGACGCGGATCATCCGCGCAGCCGCTCTATCGCCATCAGGACGCGCTCCGGCGTCGCGGGCGCGTCCAGCCGCGCGGGTTCGCGATAGTCAGCGACCGAGGCGACCGCCATGTTGATTGCCTCGAACACGCTGATGCCCAGCATGAAGGGCGGTTCGCCGACAGCTTTCGACCGCTTGATGGTGCGCTCGGCCGCCTCCGACCAGTCGGTCAGCTTGACGTTGAAGATGCGCGGCCGGTCGCTGGCCAGCGGCACCTTGTAGGTCGAGGGCGCGTGAGTCCGCAGCCGTCCCCCTGCGTCCCACCAAAGTTCCTCGGTCGTCAGCCAGCCGGTGCCCTGGACGAAGGCGCCTTCGACCTGGCCCTTGTCGATGGCCGGGTTGAGGCTGCGGCCCACATCGTGCAGGACGTCGGCCCGGTCAATGACGTATTCGCCGGTCAGCGTGTCGACTGTCACCTCGGACACCGCCGCGCCGTAGGCATAGTAGTAGAACGGCCGACCCTTGCCGGTCGCGCGGTCCCAATGGATCTTTGGCGTCTTGTAGAAGCCCGCTGCCGAGAGGTGGATGCGCGCCATGTAAGCGGCCTTGATGACCTCGGTGAAAGGGATCTGGTGGTCGCCCGCCCGGATATGGCCGGGCACGAAGGTCACGGCGTCGGGCGGCACTTGCCAGCGTTCGGCCACGAATTCGACCAGCCTGGCCTTGATCTGCTCGGCCGCGTCCAGCGCCGCCATGCCGTTCAGGTCAGTCCCCGACGATGCCGCCGTGGCTGAGGTGTTCGGCACCTTCTCCGTCGTCGTCCGGGTGATCTTGATGCGCTTGATGTCGCACTGGAACGCCTCGGCCACGACTTGGGCGACCTTGGTGTTCAGCCCCTGCCCCATCTCGGTCCCGCCATGGTTCAGCATGACCGAGCCGTCGGAGTAGATGTGGACCAGCGCCCCAGCCTGGTTGAACCAGGTGGCGGTGAAGCTGATCCCGAACTTGACCGGCGTCAGCGCGATGCCCTTGCGGATCACGCCGCCCTCAGCGTTCCAGTCCAGCACGGCCTGCCTGCGGGCCTTGTAGTCGCTGCTGGCCTCCAGCTCATCCAGGATGCGCGGCAGGATCTGGTCGTTGACCTCCTGGTGGTAGGGGGTCAGCTGGCCGTTTTCGTAAAGGTTGCGGCGCCGCACCTCCAGCGGGTCGAGGCCGAGGGCATAGGCGATCTCCTCGATCATCCGTTCGGCCACGATGACGCCCTGCGGTCCGCCGAAACCCCGGAAGGCGGTGTTGCTGACCGTGTTCGTCTTCATCGGGTGGCTGCTGACGCGCACGTCGGGATAAAAATAGGCGTTGTCGGCGTGAAACAGCGCCCGGTCCGTCACCGGTCCCGACAGGTCAGCCGAGAAGCCGCAGCGGGCATACCAGTCGCCCTCGACCGCCCGAATGCGGCCATCGTCGTCGAAGCCCACCGCGTAATCGACCACGAAATCGTGACGCTTTCCGGTGGCGATCATGTCGTCGTCGCGGTCGGGGCGGATCTTGACCGCCCGGTTCCAGCGCTTGGCCGCCAGCGCGGCGACGCAGGCGAACAGGTTCATCTGCGTTTCCTTGCCGCCGAAGCCCCCACCCATGCGCCGCACGTTCACCACGACCGAATGGCTGGGCACCTTCAGGACATGGGCGACCATGTGCTGAACCTCTGACGGGTGCTGTGTCGAGACGTTGACGACAACATCCTCGTCCTCGCCCGGCAGGGCCATGGCGATCTGCCCTTCCAGGTAGAAGTGGTCCTGACCGCCGATGACGAAACGTCCCTCGATCCGGCGGGGCGCGCGGGCCATCGCGGTGGGCGCATCGCCGCGCCGCAGGGTCAGCGGGTCGGTGACATAGCCCATGCCGGCATCCCGCGCGGCAATGGGGTCTAGCGCATGGGGCAGCGGATCATAGTCGATGCGCGCGTTGTGCGCCGCGCGGCGCGCCTGGTCGCGGGTTTCGGCTATGACGGCGAAGATCGGCTGGCCCCAAAACTGCACCAGCCCGTCGGCAAAGATCGGGTCGTCGTTCTTTCCGTTGGGCGAGACGTCGTTCACCCCCGGAATGTCGTCGGCCGTCAGAACGCCCAGCACGCCTGGGCTGGCGAGGGTGTCGGCAAAGTCCATGCCGGTGATGCGGCCATGCGCGCATTGCGACAGGCCCAAATAGGCGTGGGCCAGATTCGAGGGTGCTGCCAGGTCGTCGGTATAATCCGCGCGCCCGGTGACGTGCTTGATGGCGCTGTCATGCGCCGTGTCCTGATGGGCCAGGCCCCCGATGGCGTTTGCATCGTCTTTCATCGCCTAAGCCCCCACTGCCTGGCGCAATCGCACGGGAACGCCGGTTTCCGACTGTTCCAGCCAGAAGCGGCGGAACAGGTTACGCGCAACGGTCGCGCGGTATTCGGCGCTGGCCCGCATGTCCGTCAGCGGCTGGAAGTCGTCGGCCACGGCCCGGGCGGCTGCCTCGAACGCGGCTTCGGCAAAGGGCCGGCCTTGCAGTGCGGCCTCGGCGGCGCGGGCACGGCGGAGTGTGGCGGCCATGCCGCCGAACGCCACGCGCGCCTCTCTAATCGTGCCGCCCTCGACGGTTACGCAAAAGCCCGCCGCGGCGGCGCTGATATCGCTGTCGCGGCGCTTGCTGATCTTGTAGGCCGCGATGCGCGCCTCCGGCCGCGTCGGGATCAGGACCTGCTCCACGAATTCTCCGGGCTGGCGGTCCTGCTTGCCGTAGTCGATGAAGAAATCCTCCAGCGACAGTTCGCGGCGCGTGTCGCCCCGTCGCAGAACGATCCGCGCACCAAGCGCGATCAGCAGCGGCGGCGTATCCCCGATGGGCGAGCCGTTGGCGATGTTCGCGCCGATCGTGCCCATGTTGCGGACCTGCCATCCGCCGATCCGCAGCCAGTAATCCTGCGCTGCAGGAATGTGGCGGGCGATCAGCGGCGCGGCCTCTGAATAGGTCACGCCCGCGCCGAGGCGGATCATGTCGCCCTCGACCGTCATGTCCTTCATCAGATGCCCGATGAAGACGGCGGGGCTGATGTCACGCATGAACTTCGTGACCCAAAGACCCACATCGGTCGCCCCGGCAACCAGCGTGGCGCCCGGCTCCTCGGCCAGAAGCCGCGCCAGGTCGTCGGCGTCGGCGGGGATCAGCGCGCGGTCGGCGCCGCGCGCAAGAGAAACGCGGCCGCCCCGCATGCCGGCCAGGCGCGCGGCCACCACCTGACGCTCGCGCGTCAGCGCGTCCTGCGTCTGGCCTCCTGCGGCGCCGGCGGCCAAGGCGGCCTTGATAATCGGCTCGTATCCCGTGCAGCGGCAGATGTTGCCTTGAAGCGCGGTCTCGATGGCCTCGGCATCAGCCGAAGGATTGCCCATCCACAGGCCATAGAGCGCCATGACGATGCCCGGCGTGCAGAAGCCGCATTGGCTTCCGTGATGTTCGACCATGGCCGTCTGGATCGGGTGCAGGCCGCCGTCCGGGCCGCGCAGATGCTCGATGGTCACCACATGCGTGGCGTGGCACGATGCCAGCAGGCGGATGCAGGCGTTCACCGGCTCATAAATCAAGCCCCCGGTCGTCAGCCGGCCGACCAGTACGGTGCAGGCGCCGCAGTCGCCTTCGGCGCAACCTTCCTTGGTGCCCGTCAGGCGACGCGCCAGGCGCAGGTGATCGAGAAGCGTGTCCGAGGCCCCGACCTCGGTCAGGGCGATCTCGGTATCGTTCAGCAGAAACCGAAGCTGGGTCATGAATGTCCTTCCTGGCCGTCAGCGGATGCTAGGCCCGAAATAGCGGTTGCGAAATCGGCCGCGTTCTAGAAGACTTTACACGAAACGTTGAAAGCCGACCATCACCATGTCCTATCTGGAAAGCCTGCGCGTCTTCGTGCGCGTGGTCGAACTTGGCTCGATCACCGCCGGAGGCAGGGATCTGCGCCTTTCGCCGGCAGTTGCCTCGAATCGCATCAAGGATCTTGAAAATCGCTTCGGCCTGCGCCTGCTGAACCGCACCACGCGCAAGCTGACCACAACCGAGATCGGCCGCGCCTTCTATGACCACGCCCGCCGCGTAATCGAGACGCTGGACGAGGCCGAGGCCCTGGTCAGCAGCTTTTCCGGCAAGCCGCAGGGCGTGATCCGCCTGACCGCACCTCTGGGGCTGGGCCGGCGCTTGATCGCACCCCTGATCCCACCATTCTGCAAGGAAAACCTGGGCGTCGAGATCCGACTGCGCCTGTCGGACCGCAACGTCAACATCGTCGAGGATGCGATCGACCTGGCCTTCTTCCTGGGCCAGCCGGCCGACTCAGCCCTGACTTGGCGCAAGATCGGTGACTGCCCCCGTGTGCTGGTCGCCTCGCCCGCCTATCTGGCCGCGACGGGAACACCCGGCACGCCGGACGACCTGGCCCGGCACAATTGCCTGCTGTTGAGATATCCCCGCAGCCCAGAATACTTCTGGACGCTGCAGACGCCTGATGGGCCGCGCAAGATGATGGTGTCGGGCCGCTTCGATACCGATGACGGAGAGGTGCTGACCGAATGGGCAATGTCCGGACACGGCATCGCCAACCGCCCACGCTACGAAGTCGCCGAGGCACTGGCTGACGGCCGCCTTGTGCAGGTCCTTCCCGATCACCCGCCGCTCGAAGCGCAGTTCGGCTGCCTCACGCCGCATCGCCGGCTGCAGGACCCCAAGGTGAGGATGTTTGCGGAATATGCGGTGCGCGAATTGCGTCCGGTGTTCTAACCGGGCAACGCAACGGAGGGCTCGTGCAGTTCCGGCGTACAGCCTGATCTTCAGTTTGATGCAATTTGGGAAACCTGGTGCCGTCTCCTCACGGCAGGGGCTCAGGCTACAGTGGCGCCGCCTGACACTTCACAGCCCGGCCATGCCCCACGCGCCGACCTGGCGGAACCAGCGCAGGATCTGGTCGCGCTCGCCGTCCTCCATCCCGGTGATGTTGGCCGGGGGCATCGCGTCGGTCAGGCCCGCCTGGACATAGATCTCGCGCGCGGCGCGGGCGATGTCCGAAGGCGTCTCCAGCAGGACGCCCTTGGGGGCATGGTGGATGCCGTCCCATACGGGCTCTCGGGCATGGCACATCGAGCAGCGGCCGATGACGGTCCGCGACACCTCGTCGAAACCCTTGGCCTCGGCGAAACGCGCCTCGGACGGCGTCAGCGGGCGGGCCATCGCCTGATCATAGCTGTCGCGGTTCAGCCCGAGTGCCGACAGCCACATGATGCCGATGAACAGCAGGACCGTCACCGCCCAGGTCCACCACAACTGCCCCTTGCGGGCATGCATGGTGTTGAAGAAATGCCGGATCGTCACGCCCATCAGGAAGATTAGCGCCGCGATCAGCCAGTTCCACTGGCTGGCGAAGGCCAGCGGATAGTGGTTCGACAACATCAGGAAGACGACCGGTAGCGTCAGGTAGTTGTTGTGTGTCGACCGGAGCTTGGCGATCTTGCCGTACTTCGGGTCGGGCGCCCTGCCTGCTTTCAGATCAGCCACGACGACGCGCTGGTTCGGCATGATGATCAGGAACACATTGGCGGTCATGATCGTCGCCGTGAACGCCCCCAGGTGCAGCAGCGCGGCACGCCCCGTGAACACCTGATCATACCCCCAGCCCATCACGACCAGCGCCATGAACAGCAGCAGCGTCAGCACCGTGGGCCGGTTGCCCAGTGGCGACTTGCACAGCCCGTCATAGATCAGCCAGCCGATGGCCAGCGACCCGCCAGAGACAATGATCGCCTGCCAGATCGCCAGATCAGCCTTGGCGGGGTCGATCAGGAACAGGTTCGCGCCCGCCCAATAGGTGACCATCAGCAGCGCCGCCCCTGACAGCCAGGTCGAATAGCTTTCCCATTTGAACCAGGTCAGATGCTCGGGCATCCGTTCCGGCGCAACCAGGTATTTCTGGATGTGGTAGAACCCGCCGCCGTGGACCTGCCATTCCTCTCCGTGTGCACCCTTCGGCAGATGCGCGGCCTTCTGCAGCCCCAGGTCCAGCGCGATGAAGTAGAAGGATGACCCGATCCAGGCGATGGCAGTGATGACATGGGTCCAGCGGACGGCGAAGGCCAGCCACTCCCACAGGATGACGGTATCGGGAATCATCTCAGCTGCCCCGATAGGTGGAATAGCCGAAGGGCGAGACGAGCAGCGGGACGTGGTAGTGATCGTCCTGCGATATCCCAAAGCGGATCGGGATCACATCCAGGAAACGCGGACTTTCGGGCGCGATGCCGGTGGCGTCCATCCAGGCGCCGGCGTGGAATTCCAGCTCATACGTTCCGGTGGCGAAATCGGTGTCCGGCAGGATCTGACGATCGGTCCGGCCATCGGCGTTCGTGACCATCCGGGCCAGTTCGCTGCGGCCGTCGCCCGACAGGCGGTGCAGAACGACCTCCATCCCCTCGGCCGGGCGGCCGCGGGCGGTGTCCAGAACATGGGTCGTCAGAAAGCCCGGCATCGTCGCTCCTTCCTTGTCACTTTGCTTCTTGTGATACCCGATCCGCGCGCAGGGGCGAGGCGAAAGGCCCGCAAGGCAGTCTATAGATTTCGTACATAATCAAGTGGTGCAGTGAAGATGCATCCTGCGCCTTGTGGTCCGCACCGCATCTTTTTCCTTGTGCCCGCTGATTTTACCGGCAGACACGATGCAACTAGAACGGAGGGAGAAACATGGCCGATCCGACCCGCCGCCGTGGCCGACCACGCAAGGCGCTGCCCGACGCGCCCGGTACCGTGCAGGCCCTGGACCGCGCGCTGGATCTTCTGGACCTGCTGGCGGCCCAGCCCGGCCTGACCCTGTCAGAGGTGGCCGAACGCACCGGCCAGCCGGCCTCGAGCGTCCATCGCGTCCTGCATACGCTGGCCACACGGGGCATGGTCGAGAGCGATATGACCACGCAGGCCTGGAACATCGGCCCGACTGCCTTCCGGCTTGGGTCGGCCTTCATGCGCCGATCGGGGATCATCGAACGCGCCCGCCCGATCATGCGCCAGCTGATGGAGCATACGGGCGAGACCGCTAACCTGGGCATCCTGCAGGGGGACGCCGTCCTGTTCGTGAGCCAGGTCGAGACACAAGAGACGATCCGCGCCTTCTTCCCGCCCGGGACCCGGTCGCCGCTGCATGCCTCGGGCATCGGCAAAGCGCTCTTGGCCTTTGGCCGTGCCACCGCGGTGGATGCGCTGCTGGACCGGAACGCGCTGGAGCGGTTCACCGACCGCACACTGGCCGATCCGCACGCGCTGCGCGACGACCTTGCCCGCATCCGCCATCGCGGCTTTTCGTTCGATGACGAGGAACGCACCCGCGGCATGCGCTGCATCGCGGCCCCCGTCTTCGACATCGGCGGGGAAGCGGTGGCCGGCATTTCGGTCAGTGGGCCGTCGCACCGCATCGCGCCAGAACATGTCAAGACGTTGGGCGCGGTCGTGGTCGCGGCAGCCGCGGCCCTGACCGAGGCGATGGGCGGTCAGATCAACTGACCGCCCACCCCGACTAGTGCGCGCCGTAAAGCGCGTATTTCGTGACGAACAGCGCCGCGATCAGCCAGGTTGCGGCATGGACCTCGGACGCGCGCCCCGTCAGCAGCTTGATGACGGCATAGCTGATGAAGCCGAAGGCCAGGCCGTTCGCGATGGAATAGGTCAGCGGCATCGCGATGGCGGTCAGGACTGATGGCGCAGCCTCGGTCACGTCGTCCCAAGTGACCTCGGACAGCTCGCGCACCATCAGCGTCGCCACGTAGAGAAGCGCGGGCGCCGTCGCATAGACCGGCACCGACCCGGCCAGCGGCGCAAAGAACATCGCCGCCAGGAACAGAAGGCCCACCACGACTGCCGTCAGCCCCGTGCGGCCTCCAGCCTGAACGCCCGAGGCGCTTTCGACATAGGCGGTGGTCGATGACGTCCCCAACAGCGCGCCCGCCGTGATGGCGGTCGAATCGGCCATCAGCGCGCGGCCCAGGTTCGGGTTGCGATGCGTCGGCCCCTCGGTCAGCAGACCCGCGCGCTTGGCCACACCAATCAGCGTGCCGGTGGCGTCGAAGACCTCAACCAGGACCATGACCAGCACCACCTGGAAGATGCCGACGGTCAGCGCGCCCGCCAGGTCCAGCTGCAGAAAGGTCGGCGCGATGGACGGCGGCATGGACATGAGGCCGCCGAAGCTGCTGACGCCCAGCAGGATTGCCACCACAGTGACGACCAGGATGCCGATCAGGATTGCGCCCGTTACCCGCAGCGCGTCCAGCGCCACGATCAGGAAGAACCCGCCGATGGTCAGCAGCGTGCCCGTCTGCGTCAGATCGCCAAGCGCCACCAGCGTTGCGGGGCTGTCGACCACGATCCCCGATCCCTGCAGCGCGATGATCGCCAGGAACAGCCCGATACCCGCGGCAATGGCGCTGCGCATCGATGCCGGGATGCCGGCGATCAGCCAGCGGCGGATGCCGGTTACGGACAGGAACAGGAAGATCAGGCCGCTGATCAGAACCGCGCCCAGGGCCTGCTGCCAGGTGAAACCCATCACGCCGACCACGGTGAAGGCGAAGAATGCGTTCAGCCCCATCCCCGGCGCCATGCCGATGGGCCAGTTGGCCCAAAGCCCCATGATCAGCGATCCGACCGCAGCCGCCAGGCACGTGGCCACGAACACCGCGTCCCGGTCCATGCCTGTCGTCGAGAGGATGTCCGGGTTCACGAAGATGATGTAGGCCATCGTCAGGAAGGTGGTCAGGCCGGCGATCAGCTCGGTCCTGATGCTGCTGCCCTTCTCGGACAGCTTGAAGAAGTTGTTCATTCTGTTCCCTCACTCGGCCGTCAAGCCGCCCTGCGGCGCAGGTTGGGCGCAGCCTGCACGCTCTGCAACCGCCGGGCCGGCCACAAGTCTTTCAACACATCATTGAAAGGGCATCGGATATTTGTCGATTCGTTGATACAGAATTCGGCGCCTGCCCGCTTGCCCGCGCGCCCGTATGGGGCTTTGGTGACGCGGCGACAACAGGAGGGCTCCATGCGCTACAGCCGCGATTTGCGAGGATATGGCGAAACCACACCCGATCCGCAATGGCCCGGCGGCGCCCGGATCGCGGTGCAGATCGTCGTCAACTACGAAGAGGGCGGCGAGAACAGCATCGAGCATGGCGATACCGCCTCCGAGGCGTTCCTGTCCGAAATCATCGGCGCCCAGCCCTGGCCCGGCAAGCGCCATTGGAACATGGAATCCATCTATGACTATGGCGCGCGGTCGGGCTTCTGGCGGTTGCACCGCCTGCTGCGCGACATCCCCGTCACCGTCTATGGCGTCGCCACCGCACTTGAGCGTAGCCCTGAACAGGTCGCGGCCATGCAGGACGCCCGATGGGAGATCGCGACCCACGGGCTGAAGTGGATCGACTATCGCGACGTCCCGCGCGAGGTCGAGGCTGAACACATCGCCCGTGCCATCGAACTGCACCGACAGCTGACCGGCGACAGGCCGCGCGGCTTCTACCAAGGGCGCACCTCGATGAACACGGTCGAGCTGGGTTGCGAGGAAGGCGGCTTCGAATACCTGGCCGACACCATCGCCGACGACCTGCCCTATTGGCACGTCCACAAGGGCCGCCCGCAGCTGATGGTGCCCTATACGATGGACGCCAACGACATGCGCTTTTCCAGCGGCCAGGGTTTCGGGACCGGGGTCGAGTTCTTCGACTATCTCCGCGACAGCTTCGACGTCCTCTATTCCGAAGGCGCGGCGGGTGCGCCCAAGATGATGTCCATCGGCCTGCATTGCCGCCTGGCCGGACGGCCCGGCCGCGCGATGGCCATCCAGCGATTCCTGGACCATGCCCGCGCGCATGAGGGCGTGTGGTTTGCCAGCCGCCTGGACATCGCGCGCCACTGGGCCGCGACCCACCCGTTCAAGCCGCGCCAGCGTCCCTCGCAGATGGAGCGGGACGAGTTCGTGGACCGCTTCGGCGGCATCTTCGAACATTCGCCCTTCATTGCCGAACGGGTGTGGGACGCGGAAATGGGCGCGGTCCATGACAGCGCGACGGGTCTTGCCGCCCGCATGGCGCAGATGTTCCGTGCTGCCGGCGATGGCGAACGGCTGGAGGTCCTGCGCGCACACCCGGATCTGGCGGGCAAGCTGGCACAGGCGCGGCGGCTGACGGCCGACAGCACGGCCGAGCAAACCAGCGCGGGCCTCGACGCCCTGACGGATGCCGAGCGGGCCGAGTTCACGCGCCTGAACGACGCCTATGTCGACAAGCACGGCTTTCCCTTCATCATCGCGGTGCGCGACCATGACAAGGCGGGCATCATGTCCGCCATGCAGACGCGCCTGCAGAACGATACCGCGACCGAGCGTGCCACCGCCGAGGCCCAGGTCATCCGCATTGCCCAGCTTCGCCTGCAGGAGGCCCTGAAGTGACCGACCGCCCGCCCCACGACGCGCCGATGGGCGACATCCCCGTCACCCGCACCGGCCCCTATGCCGGCCCCGTGGCGGGCCTGCCACCACAGACCGGCATGACGACCGACACCGCCGTCTTCACCGAGGCCTACGCCGTGATCCCGCGGACGGTGATGCGCGATATCGTGACATCGTATCTGCCCGGCTGGACCGGCATGCGCATGTGGATGCTGGCGCGTCCGCTGACGGGATTCGCGGAAACCTTCAGCCAGTACATCGTGGAACTGGCCGAGGGCGGCGGCAGCGACGCCCCGGACGACGACCCCGAGGTTCAGCACGCGATCTTCGTCACCGGCGGCGACCTCGAAGTTGTGATCGGCAAAGACCGTCACAAGCTGACGCCGGGTGGTTTCGCCTATGTCCCGGCAGGAATGCCATGGCAGGTCCGCAACCACGGCGGTGGCGCGGCAGGTTTCCACTGGTGGCGCAAGCGCTGGCAGCCGGCGGCCGGCGTGGACACGCCCGATCCCATCGTCGCACAGGAACAGGACATGGCGCCGTCGATGATGCCCGACACGGACGGCGCATGGGGCACGACGCGCTTCATGGACCCGGCCGACCTGCGCCACGACATGCATATCACCGTAGTCAGCTTCCAACCCGGCGGCTCGATCCCGTTCGCGGAAACGCACGTGATGGAGCACGGCCTGTTCGTGCTGGAAGGAAAGGCCGTCTACCGCCTGAACCGCGACTGGGTCGAGGTCGGACCGGGCGACTATATGTGGTTGCGCGCCTTCTGCCCGCAGGCCTGCTATGCCGGCGGACCGGGGCGGTTCCGCTACCTCCTCTACAAGGACGTGAACCGCCACGCGCCGCTCTGGCCGAATCGTTGAGGCGGGAACCCCCAACCCGGAGGACGGTTGATCCTGAACCCTCCGGAGCCTCCCCTATGACACGTCAGATCACCCTCGCCGCCCTTGCCTTTTTGCTGGTCCCGCCGATGGCCCATGCACAGGATGACGCGGCCCAGGTCGCACCTTATCTGGACGACCGTTCGACGCCCGAGCGGGTGGTCTCGTCCCTCTACAACGCCATCGACCGCAAGGAATACCTGCGCGCCCACAGCTATTATGCCTCAGACGCCGCACCCGAGTTCGAGCCCTTCCGCGACGGCTATGCCAACACCGAAAGCGTGCGACTGAGGAGCGGAGAGGTTCTGTCCGAAGGTGCGGCCGGGACGATCCACTCGGCCGTTCCCGTGGCCATCGAGGCCACTACCGGCGACGGCGTCACCGTCTATGCGGGCTGCTATCGCCTGAGCCAGGTCCAGCCCGCAGCGCAGGAGCTGCCGCCGTTTCGGCCGATCCAGATCACCGAAGGCACGTTGGAGGAAACGACCCACAGCTTCGACGAAGCGATGGGCACCTGCAGCGAGTGACTCCTCACAGCTTGGCGGCGGTCACCGCAGGTGTCTGCGTCCGCGCGCGCTGCCGCGCCTCGCGCCAGGTGATGTAGGTGATCGCCCCGATCATCAGGCCGCCGCCGATGATGACCCATCCGTCCAGAGGCTCGGAAAACACAAACATGCCCACGAGGCTTGCCCAGACCAGCTGCAGGAAGGTGATCGGCTGCGTCACGGTCAGCGGGGCCGCCGCGAAGGCCCGCGTCATCGTGTAGTGGCCCGCGGTGGCGAAGACCGCCACCAGTCCCAGGGCGGCCACTTGACCGGCGGTTGGCGGTACCCACTGCGCCCAAGCCAGCGGGGCTAGGCCGATTGAGACGACCAGCGACATCATCGCGACGACAACCGCCGCAGGCGCGCGACCCGACAGCCGTGCGGCGACCAAGTAGGATGACCCGAACGCGATAGCGGCCAGCACCTGCGACAGGTGCCCTGGGTCCAACGGCCGCAGCCCCGGCCGAAGGACGATCAACGCCCCGATCAGGGCGACGCACACGGCGGCGATCCGCCGGCCAGCCAGCTTTTCGCCCAGGAATAGCGCCGCCCCGACCGTGACGATGATCGGATTGAGAAACCCGATCGCGGTCACCTCGGCGATGGTGATGCGGGACATGGCGTAGAACCATGCCACGACCGCGACGATGTGAAGGGCGCCCCGCAGCGCGAAAAGTCCCCAGACTTGCACTGGAAATCCGCGCCGCAACGCCGGCCAGGCCACCGGAAGCAGGAAGATAAGGCCGAACAGGAAGCGGATGAAGGCCGCCTGCGCTGCCGGAACTGCGCCTTCAAGCCCGCGGACGACGGTGTTGACGCCCACGAAGCAGAAGCCGGTCGCCAGCATCCACCCGATGCCGGCCAGATCCCGACGTGTTTGTGACTCGAACTGCATGATCTGCAAGTGACGTGTTTCCGCCGGCAGGGCAAGCCGTCCTGCAGCCCGCAAGAAACCGGTCCGCAGGTGTTGCAGCCCGGTCGCAACTGTTCGCGCTCAAGGACGGAAAAAGAATTACACTGCTGGTCAGAGGTTTGCGGCAACTTCCTCGGTCAGGTCGAAGTTTCCGGTGACGTTCTGGACGTCGTCGTCGTCTTCCAGTGTGTCAATCAGCTTCATCAGCTTCTGCGCAGTCTCGACGTCGGTGATTTCGGTCGGCGCCTGCGGCTTCCAGATCAGCTTCGCCGTCTCGGATTCGCCCAAGCTCGCCTCGAGTGCGGTCGACACCTCATTCAGGTCGGTGTCGGCGCAATAGATCCAGTGCCCCTCGTCATCCGTCTCGACGTCGCTGGCGCCGGCCTCGATGGCGGCCATCATCACCGTGTCCGCGTCGCCGGCCGACAGCGGGTACATGATCTCTCCGACCCGGTCGAACATGAAGCTGACCGACCCAGTCTGCCCCATGTCGCCGCCCGACTTGGTGAAATAGCTGCGCACGTTCGACGCGGTGCGGTTGCGGTTGTCGGTCATCGCCTCGACCACCAGGGCAATCCCGTTCGGGCCATAGCCCTCATAACGGATCTCCTCATAGGTTTCGGCGTCGCCCCCCAGGGACTTCTTGATCGCGCGGTCGATCACGTCCTTGGGGACGGACTTCGACTTGGCCTCCTTGACCGCCAGCCGCAGCCGCGGGTTCTTTTCAGGATCGGGATCGCCCATCTTGGCGGCGACGGTGATCTCTTTCGCCAGCTTGGAAAACAGCTTCGACCGGGCGGCGTCCTGCCTGCCCTTGCGATGCTGGATGTTGGCCCATTTGGAATGACCTGCCATGTCCGGTCGTCCTTCGCAGTTCCGGTAAAGGTATCGCGCGCTTTTAGTCCACTGAAGGCCACCATCGCAAGACGAACCCTCAGGGGTCGTCAGGCGTTCGGGACTGACGCGGCAGGGCGCCGCGAACAGGGACATGATGACCACACCGCAAATCCTGCTGTTCGGCCTTCTGGGCACGATGATCGTTCTGATGCTCTGGGGCCGGTGGCGATACGACCTGGTGGCGTTTGCCGGCCTGATGGTGGCGGTTCTGATCGGCCTCGTTCCGAAAGAACAGGCGTTCTACGGCTTCGGCAACCCGACCACTGTGATCGTCGCGCTGGTGCTGATCGCGACGGCGGGGCTGACCCGATCCGGCGCCGTGTCACGCCTGACGCGTGTCATGGCGACGCGGTCGCGCGGGACCAGCGCCCACATCGGTCTGTTCGGGGCGGTCGGTGGACTGCTGTCCGGCTTCATGAACAACATCGCGGCGCTGGCGATGTTGATGCCGGTCGACATCCAGACCGCGCGCAAGACCGGACGGGCGCCGGGCCTCACGCTGATGCCGCTGGCCTTCGCCACGATCCTGGGCGGAATGCTGACGCTGATTGGCACGCCGCCGAATCTGATCGTGTCGGGCTTTCGCAGCGAGGTCCTGGGCCAGCCTTACCGCATGTTCGACTTCCTGCCTGTGGGGGGTGCTGTGGCCGTGGCGGGCATCGCGTTCATCGCGCTGATCGGGTGGCGGCTGATCCCCCGACGCGACAGATCCGAGGAGGCAGGCGATACCGGTGGCCCCCAACGGCGCTACTTTGCGCTGCTGGTCGTGACCGAGGCCAGCCTGAAAAGCGCCCGCCGCGTCTCTGACGCGCGCGAGGAAGCGGCCCGCGCTTCGGTGCGTATTGTCGGCGTCAGTCGCCGCGGTCAGGAAATGACCGGAAAGCTGGACGAACAACTGTTGGAAGACGGGGACGTGCTGATCCTGCGCGCCGATCCGGCGGCTCTGGACGAGTTCCGCTCGACATCCGACCTGTCATTTCCGGACGGCCGGAACGAGCCGCGCGCCAGAAAAGACAGCGAGGGCCAGCACTTGGTTGAGTGTCTGGTTCCGGCCGCGTCGGAACTGGCCGGCAGGTCCGTCAGGTCGTTCGGCATGATGAATCGCCATGACGGCGTCCTGATCGGGTTGCGCCGCCGTGGCGTTGCGCTGCGGCGCAACCTGCCACTGCAGGTGTTGGAGCCGGGCGACATGCTGCTGATGCTGATGCCCGAAAGCCGGACCGAGGAGACCATCCAGGCGACCGGGCTTCTGCGGCTGGATGGCGGCAGCCTGCCCGTCCAGCGAGAGCGGCACATGAAGTCCGCGGTCGCGCTGTTCGTCTTGGCCGTTATCGCGACCGCGTTCGAGGTGACGACCATGCCCATCGCGCTTGGCTGCGTGATCGTGGCCTATACCCTTGTCGGCGTGCTGTCGGTGCATGACCTCTACAAGCATGTCGACTGGCCGGTGATCGTGCTTCTGGGGTCGATGATCCCGCTGGGGCTGGCGCTGGACCAGACCGGCGGTTCTGCCCTGATTGCACAAGGGCTGGCACGGTTGACGCAGGGCTATCCCGCCTGGGCCGCGCTGGTCGTGTTGATGGGCGCCACAATGATGCTGTCGGATGTGCTGAACAACAACGCGACCACGATCATCGCCGCCCCGGTCAGCATCCGGTTGGCCGAGGCGCTGCAGGTCCAGCCGGACGCCTTCCTGATGGGCGTGGCCGTCGCAGCTTCCTGCGCGTTCCTGACCCCCATCGGGCACCAGAACAACACCCTGATCCTGGGACCCGGCAACTATCGCTTTGGCGACTACTGGCGGATGGGCCTGCCGCTGGAATTCATCGTGATGATGGTCTCGGTCCCCATCCTGCTGATCGTCTGGCCTCTGTAGCTGAAACGACAAGCGCGGCCCTGGCAGGGGCCGCGACAGTCGCAGGCAGCGGCGGGCAGATCAGACGGCAGCCGAGGCGCCCAGGATGCGGCGGATTTCACCCTCGCGGGTCAGGCCGCGGGCGGCCAGTTCGGCATCCGACACGGTGCTCAGGCGGTTCAGGGCGCGCATCTGCGGGCTGGCTTCGGCCAGCGCCACCATGAAGTGGCCGATGGCGCGGAACGGAGCAAGCAGCGCGGCGATCGAAAAACCGGCGGACTTGTGATGAGAAGTTGCGATAGTCGCCATTTGGAAACTCCTTGGTTATCCTAAGTCGTTTCCTCCCCTGCGCTCTAGATCGCTCCTCTGCGTCCCGATCTCAACCGCCGATGCTGCATGGCAGCATTGCATCTGCGGCAACGAGGTAAATCAAGGGTTAAGGGGCCAGACCACCGGGATCAGCACTGATGCCACAACGGCCATCAACAGGTTCAGCGGCAGGCCCACCTTGATGAAGTCGCTGAAGCGATAGCCTCCCGGTCCATAGACCAGCGTATTCGTCTGATAACCGATCGGCGTGGCGAAACTGGCCGATGCGCCCATCATGACGGCGATCACCAATGGCCGCGGATCGACACCAAGCGAGGTCCCTAGACTGATCGCGACCGGCGTGACGATGACTGCGACGGCGTTGTTCGTCACCGTCTCGGTCAGCGTGGTGGCCAGCAGATAGACTGCCAGAACCAGCGCCCAGGGGGGCAGAGACATCATCCAGGGCGAGACCTGGTCCACGACCAGCTGCACCGCGCCGCTGTTGTCCAGCCCGGCGCCGACCGCCAGCATGGCAAAGATCAACGCCATCAGGCGGCCATCGACGAAGGACAGCGCCTCGTCGGCGTCGATGCAGCGGGTGCCCAGCACGACCGCGACGCCGATGAAGGCCAGGAGCAGGATCGGCGCGATCTCAAATGCCGACAGGACGATCACACCCAGCAGCGTCGCCACGACGATCGGCGCGTGCTTGCGGCGATAAGCCCGGTCGGATGGCGCGTTCACCTCGACCATGTCCATGTCGCGGGCCAGGCGCTGAATGTCAGCGGGCGCCCCCTCCAGCAGCAGCGTGTCGCCCACACGCACGACAAGGTCGTCCAGCTGCCGCCCGATGTTCTGGTTCTTGCGATGCGCGGCCAGCACATAGACGCCATAGCGGCGGCGCAGGCGCATCGATCCCAGGGAGCGCCCGACCATATGGCATCCCGGCGTGATCAGCACCTCGACCGTTGATGTCTGGACGGAGCTCAGCTTGTCCACCATCCGCAGCTCTTTGTGGGACTGCAGGCCCAGAACTTCGGACATCGGGGTTCGCAGGACGACGCGGTCGCCCTCCTCGAGCTGGACCGAGGCGAGGTCGCGGCGAAGAGAGGCGTCGCCACGCAGGACGTCGATCACGCGGGCGCTGTCGCGGGCGAAGATATCGACCTCATCAAGACCCTTGCCGATCAGGGAAGATCCTTCAGGAATAGCGACTTCAGTAAAGAACTTCATCTTGCTTCGACCTGTCAGCAACTGTGACATCGAGTCCCGGTCGGGCAGCAGTCGCGGCGCGAAGATCAGCAGATACATCACGCCGACAATGGCCATTGGAAGACCGATCCAGGTGATCTCGAAGATGGTGAAATGCTCCATCCCCGAAGCGCGGGCGACGCCATCAACCAGAAGGTTGGTCGACGTGCCGATCAGCGTCATTGTCCCGCCCAGAATTGACAGGTAGGACAGCGGAATCAGCAGCTTAGACGGCGACTTTCCCATCTCCTTGGCCAGCTGCATGAAGATCGGCATCATCACCACGACCAGCGGCGTGTTGTTCACGAAGGCCGACAGCCCGCAAACGAGGATGGATACCGTCGCCAGCGTCAGCGCGGGATGATCGCCCGCGTGGCGTGCGGCGCGCTGGCCGATCCAATCCAGCGCCCCGGTCCTGACCAGCCCGCCGACGATGATGAACATGAAGGCGATGGTCCAGGGGGCCGAGTTCGACAGCACGCCCGCGATGGCGTCCACGTCCAGTATGCCAAGCGACAGCAGCGTCACGGCACCCAAGATCGCGGTCACTTCGGGGGGATAGCTCTCGCGGATGAACAGCGTCAGCATCGCGATGATGATGAAGATCGTCACCACCGCACCGGTCATGCCGGTCAATTCAAATCCGAACATTCATCACTCGATCTTGGTCGGGGGGATGTTCCCTTGGCGCGGATACTGCGCCGGAAAAGCGCCCTGCCGCAAGCGGAGTTCGCGCGCCTCCGATCCGGCGGCAATCTCAGGCCGGGTGCGTCTGCGCCAGACGGCCGCCGTCGCGGACCGGCTCGATCAAGGTCGCAAGGCCGGTCCTGTCGTCCGTCTGCACCAGGACGCCGCAGATGGTCGCCTCGCCCTCGGCCGGGGTGAAGCGGTCGCGCGACATGCCGGTGATAAAGCGACGCATCGGCTCGGCCTTCTCCATGCCGATGACGCTGTCATAGTCGCCGCACATGCCGGCGTCAGACAGATAGCCCGTGCCACGCGGAAGCACCTGTGCATCGCCGGTCGGCACGTGGGTATGGGTCCCGACCACCAGGCTGGCGCGGCCGTCGCAGAAATGTCCGACGGCCATCTTCTCGCTCGTGGCCTCGGCATGGATGTCGACGACGGCGGCCTGAACCATGCCGCCCGGCGGATGCGCGCGCAGCACCGCATCCAACGCCGAGAACGGGTCGTCGTAGGGTCGCGACATGAACACCTGACCCAAGGCCTGAGTGATCAGGGCCTTGCGGCCGCGTGCATCGCTGACGATCGCATGTCCGCGGCCCGGAGCCTCTTTCGCGAAATTCAGCGGGCGGACGATTCGCGGCTCCTTGTCGATGAAGGCGATCATGTCCTTCTGGTCGAAGGCATGGTCACCAAGGGTCAGGGCGTCGGCCCCGGACTCCAGCAGAAGCTGTGCATGTCCGGCGGTCGCACCGCGCCCGCCGCTGGCGTTTTCGGCATTCACGATGACGAGGTCGGCCTTCAGTCGCGCCCGGAGGGCGGCCAGCCGTTCGGTAATCGCGCGCCGTCCGGCGCGACCCATGACGTCGCCAAGAAAGAGGATCTTCATGCCGCTCTGTTACGCCACTGCCTTCTGCGCCTCAAGCGCGACCATGAAAAAAGGGCCGCCCGCTCGGGCAGCCCTTTCGAGACGCATCAGGCGTCGGCTCAGACGAACTGGACGTTCGTGGCCGATTCGCGACCGTCGCGGCCGCGCTCCAGCTCATAGGTCACCTTCTGGCCGTCGGCCGGGGCCGAAAGGCCCGCGCGCTCGAGCGCCGAGATGTGCAGGAACACGTCCTGACGACCGCCTTCCGGTTGAATGAAGCCGAAGCCTTTGGTGCTGTTGAACCATTTCACGGTGCCGTTGGCCATCGTGAGATCTCCTGTCTAGTAATCCACCCGCGGGATGCAGTGGCTTGGCGCAGTCAGATTAACAAAGCAGACTGAAGCGAGACGCAGACAGGATGCAGAGAATATAACGTAGCCCCGTTAACCTAAGGCGAGGTCAATCCTAATGCAAGGGGCGATGGTGCCGGCTGAGGGATTTGAACTCTTATCTTACCTACTTTCGTAAGCAGATGCGGGTTGGATCGCCGTAATTGCTCAACCCGTGCGGCCTGAAGCTCTTGGATTGCCAGTGGCACGAATGTGTGTCGGGATACATGTTCACGCCCTGCAGGCCGCACGTGGCTTGAGCGAGCTGTCGCCCCCCAGCGGGACGATTGAACCGCCGTTCTTAGTAGCTGAGACCTCCTGCATCACAGTCTAAACCAAAACATGATCAAGACACTTCCCGGGATCGGTCTTTGCTTGCTTGCTGCAGGACGCAATGAAACCGGAACTTGCTGTTGATCATGCCTGACGTTGCCCCCTCCGCCTAGTCCAGTTTGAGATAGACTCTGGCCCAACCGATAGGACCAGAGATGAAGCGCAGCAGGTTCACTGAAGATCAGATCATCGGCATTCTGAAGGAGCACGA
>NZ_JAOTBE010000026.1 GCF_026162645.1 Paracoccus rhizosphaerae | reverse complement strand
TCAGGGCGCTCTACGCCCTTCAGCAATTCGTCCAGCAGTTCCTTGGAGATCGTCATGCATGCTTCCTGTCGAAGAAGCATGGACCAGATCACTCATACACAGAAAATCTGACACTCTCGGTGGGCGAGACGCGCTTGCTCAACTCGATGAAGCCGTCAAAGACGGACGGCAACGGCATCAGCGCCGCCCGCTCCTCAGCCCAAACATCGGCGATCGTGCCGGGCAGCGTGCCACGCGGGGTCTCCTGCCGTACCTCCAGGCAACGCTGCTCCAGCCAGCATTCATCGTGGCAAGGTCGGGAAAGCCCGGCATCCTCTGCAAGACCTGGCGACGGGAGTCCTGAACGTTCTTCTCGACCTGTCCCTGCGCCAGCGGGCTCGAACCGGTGGCCCCACGCCGGCGCAGTCCCAGCCTGCGGTCGGATCGCAGAAGCCGTTTTATTGCGGCGCCATCGGTCCGAGCCCAATGGACGGCGGCTCGAAGACGTAGTGGTTGGCCATGGCCAACGCGGTCCACCGCCGTGCGCATGTTGTCATAGATACCCTTTCGGGCACGCCGTCAAGCACGCGAAAGCCATGCCAGTGGGCGTCGACAGCATCTCGTGGGTCTGCAGGGGGTAAGTGCGCAACAGGAACGCTCGGCTGTGGGACAGCTTGATGTGGGCCATCTGAAGCTTGGTGCGCTCGTTGGCCAAATGCCTATAGTCTTTGCTCCAATCGAACTGAAAGGCTTCGCCGGGCTGGAAAGCCAGCGGAACAAAGGTCCCACGGCCCGTAGTCTGTTGCTCGCGCTGCCGATCTGCCGCCAATCTCGTGCAAACGCCGCAACCGGGTTGCAGGAGCCGGTGAAGCCGAGCTTCGAGAGATCGGCATGCATCTGCTTCAGCGTCCGCCGCTGCTTGTGCGACTTGCCGGCCTCCGTCTTCAACCAGCCGGCCAGCTTCTGGGGAAAGGATCAAGCTTGCTCGGGCGATTCGGCGTCGCGAACCTCGGCTCGATCGTGCCCTCCGCCAGGTGCTTGGTAATCGTGTTGCGCGACAGGCCAGTGCGCCGCGCGATCTCGCGGACCGCCAGCTTCTGCCGCAAGTGCAGGCGTCGAATGATGTTTAAAAGTGCCATGTGGATCACTCCCGTTACCCCTTGCAGTGGGATCTGCAACGACCACCAGAGAACCCACGTCGTGGCGGATCTCCTGGAGGTCGCGGAAGGCCTGAATGGCATCGTCATCGACGGTGCTGATTTTCTCCAGCGCCAAACCGGCCACGGCATCTGGAGGAAGGAGGCCGCAGCATGAGCGCGATCCACGACCTGAACGATAGCGCCGACAAGCTGCATGACGCGATGTGCTTTCTGGATCTTCTGTATCGTGCAGCCCTTCAAGAGAAAGACACTGCACCGCTACCACGGGGCGCAGCGCATGCGATGGATTTGCTGAATGATGCACTCCATCATCTGGACGCAGGGCCAGAGAAGATCAGGGCCGCCGATCCCGAATGCTCGACTGAAGTCCCGTGATAAGGTTCCCAGACCGTCCCCTAGCTTCCTACACAAGGCGGGGACGGCACGGGGGATAATTCTCCACCGCCACAGATCAAGTCGCTGTGAATGCTATGAAAGACATGACAGATTGGCGCACCCGAGAGGATTCGAACCTCTGGCCTCTGCCTTCGGAGGGCAGCGCTCTATCCAGCTGAGCTACGGGTGCGGACGGGGATTGATTAACCGGCTCGACCCGGCTCTGCAACGACAAAATCGCTGCCGCCGACAGTTGCGTCAGGTCATCGCCCGGATGATAGGGACAAAGTCCGCTGCGGCAAGGCTGGCACCGCCCACCAGCGCGCCGTCCACGTTGGGGATCGCGAAGATCTCGGCTGCGTTGCCGGCCTTGACGCTGCCGCCGTAGAGCAAGGTCACCTCGGCGCCGTCCGGCAGCTGCGCGCAGAGGTCTTGGCGCAGCTTGTCGTGGACCTCGGCGATCTGTGCGGTGTCGGGGACACGACCGGTGCCGATCGCCCAGACCGGCTCGTAGGCGACGACGGTGTTGCCGGCCGTGGCGCCCGACGGAACCGAGGCTGCCAGCTGCGCGGCGATGACCTCGAGCGTCGATCCAGCGTCGCGCTGATCCTCGGTCTCGCCCAGGCAGATGATGGCGGTCAGACCGGCCTCGTGTGCGGCTGCGGCCTTGGCGGCCACGTCTTCGCTGGTCTCGGAATGGTCGGCGCGACGCTCGGAATGGCCGACGATCACATGCGTCGCACCCACATCGCACAGTTGCCGGGCAGCGATGTCGCCGGTATGTGCGCCCGACGCCTTCGTGTGGCAATCCTGGCCCCCGACCAGCAGCATGTCGCCCGCTCGCGCCTTCATCGCGTGCACAAGAAGGGCCGGCGGGCAGATCAGCACATCGCACCCGGCATCTTGGGCGGCCTTCGCGATTTCGTCGACCTGATCGAGTGCGGCCAGATCGCCGTTCATCTTCCAGTTTCCAGCCACAAGCTTCCGCGGTGCCATGCAAATCCCCTCCGTTGACCCCAGAGGCTTAGCCAGCGGGGCAGCGGGGGGCAACAGCGATAACGCTCACATAAGATCAGTCCTGGGCGCGGCTGCCTTCCAGCGGCTCGAAGCGCACGGATTCACCGCAGCCGCAACTGTCGGTAACGTTCGGATTGCGAAACTTGAAGCCCGATTCCAGAAGGCCGGTCTCATAGTCGATCTCGGTTCCGAACAGGAACATCTGTGCCATGGGCGCGATCAGCACGCGGGCGCCGTCCCGGTCCACGACCTCCTCGTTGGCGGCAGGCTCGGCGGCCAGTTCCATGGTGTATTCCATGCCCGCGCAGCCGCCCTTCTTCAGGCCGATGCGAAGGCCATAGGCGTCCTTGCCTGCCATCAGGCGCGAGATCTGCGCGGCGGCGGCCGGCGTGATGGTGACGGGGGCAGCACCGGGTATCGAGAACATGGCGAATTCCTTTCGACGTCACATCAAGATAGGGACGCAGCCCCCGCTGGTTCAAGCCTACATGAAGCCCAGTTCCAGACGCGCCTCGTCCGACATCATGTCCATGCCCCACTGGGGCTGGAACGTCATCTCGACGTCGACCTGCTTGACGCCGGGCAGCGGTTCGACTGCATCGGCGACCCAGCCCGGCATCTCGCCCGCGACGGGGCAGCCGGGGGCGGTCAGCGTCATGATCACCCGGACCTCGTTTTCCGGGTTGATGTCGATCGTGTAGATCAGGCCCAGGTCATAGATGTTCACCGGGATCTCGGGGTCGTAGACCGTCTTGCAGGCCTCGACGACCGCTTCGTACAGCGGGTGGTCGGTGGACGAGGGCGCGATCAGCGGCGCGCCTTCCATCAGGGGTTCGGTCATCGGCTCATCCTTCAATTCCGACCGATTATATAGGATGCCGCGGCATCCCGGTCCAGTGGGGCGCATTGCACCGCTGCGGCCCTGACGCTACAAGCGGCCGGTTCCGCAGACAGGCAGCAGCATGACCACGCGTTTCCAGTTCACTCTCCAGGCGACCGACGGCGCGGCGCGCACCGGGGTCATCGACACGCCGCGCGGCCAGATCCGCACCCCCGCCTTCATGCCGGTCGGCACGGCAGCGACGGTCAAGGCGATGCTGCCCGAAAGCGTGCGCGCGACGGGCGCCGACATCCTGCTGGGCAACACCTATCACCTGATGCTGCGGCCGGGGGCCGAGCGGGTGGCGCGGATGGGCGGTCTGCACCGGTTCATGAACTGGGACCGCCCGATCCTGACGGACTCCGGGGGCTTTCAGGTGATGAGCCTGGCTGGCCTGCGCAAGCTGACCGAAGAAGGCGTGACCTTTTCCAGCCATATCGACGGATCGAAACACCACCTGACCCCGGAACGCAGCATGGAGATCCAGCGCCTGCTGGGCAGCGACATCGTCATGGCCTTCGACGAATGCCCCGCGCTGCCAGCGACGGAAGAGGCCGTGGCGGAATCGATGCGCCTGTCGATGCGGTGGGCGCAGCGGTCCCGCGACGCCTTCGGCGACCGGCCGGGACATGCGCTGTTCGGGATCATGCAGGGCGGCGTCACGCGTGATCTGCGCGAGGAGTCGGCCCAGGCGCTGCGCGGCATCGGCTTCGACGGCTATGCGGTCGGCGGGCTGGCCGTGGGGGAGGGACAGGAGGCGATGTTCGGCGTGCTGGATTATGCCCCAGGTTTCCTGCCGGTGGACAAGCCGCGTTACTTGATGGGGGTGGGCAAGCCCGACGACATCGTGGGTGCTGTGCAGCGCGGCATCGACATGATGGACTGCGTGCTGCCCTCGCGATCAGGCCGGACGGGGCAGGCCTGGACGCCGCGCGGGCAGGTCAACATCAAGAACGCCCGCCACCAGGACGACCCGCGCCCCCTGGACGAGACCTGCGACTGCCCCGCCTGCACCGGCTATTCCCGCGCCTATCTGCACCACGTCTTCCGCGCCGGTGAGATGATCAGCGGCATGCTGCTGACCTGGCACAACCTGCGCTATTACCAGCGGCTGATGGACGGGCTGCGCGGTGCGATCGCGGCTGGCCAGCTGGAGGGTTTCGTGGCCGGTTTCCACGCCGAAAGGGACAGGGGCGACATCGACCCGATCTAATGGTCGCATTCCGACCGAAAGATGCCGCATCACACTTGGCGGCGCTTTGGCAAGGCGTTATCTTCAAGCTGTTCTCAGGGCGGGGTGCAATTCCCCACCGGCGGTCACAGCCCGCGAGCGCCCTTCCGATGGAAGGGGTCAGCAGATCCGGTGAAACTCCGGGGCCGACGGTATAGTCCGGATGAAAGAGAACCGCGTCTGGTCCGCCCCGGGCCATGCGTGGTGACTGCCTTGGGACCTGACGCAACTTATCGGAAGGTTCCTGAAAGATGACCAAATCCCCCCGTATCGCATTCATCAAGGCCCGCTGGCATTCCGATGTCGTCGACCGCGCCCATGACGGCTTCCTGGCCGAGGCTGCGCGCCAGATGCCCGGCGCCCAGGTCGAGGCCTGGGACGTGCCCGGCGCGTTCGAGATGCCCCTGCTGGCCAAGAAGCTGGCCCAGACTGGCAAGTACGACGCCGTGGTCGCCGCCGCGCTGGTGGTGGACGGCGGCATCTATCGCCACGACTACGTGGCACAGGCCGTCGTGTCGGGCCTGATGCAGGCCGGGATGGAGACGGGTGTACCTTGCTTCTCGGTCTCGCTGACGCCGCACAACTATCAGGAAACCGAGCTGCTGACCGGCTTCTACCGCGAACACTTCGTCAAGAAGGGTGCCGAGGCTGCCAATGCCGTGGCCCAGATGATGGCGGTCGAAGGTCGCCTGGCGACGCTGGATCAGGCCGACGCCGCCTGATCCATCCGCAGGCGGTGCCGCGTCAGAAGCACCGCCTGCGTCTGTTCCAGCTCGGCCAGGCGCCGAGCGTCGTCCCAGTTTAGCGCCGTTGCACAAAGGCTCGCGATGGTGTCCAGATCCCGCCGCGACAGGCGCCCCGTGACCGCCAGCCCCGTCCGCCGCATCACCAGATCGGCCAGTGTCGCGACCTGTTCATGCCGGATCAACCAATCCAGTTCCTGATGGCTATAGTCAGCGTCCCGCAGCATCCGCGGCGATGCGCCCTCGGCGGCCAGGATCGGCGCCGCCGTGCTGCCGTATCGCGCCAGAAGCGCCTTGGCCCGTGCGGGTAACGCGCCACTGCGTCGTGCCTGTTCAACCGCCCACGCGTCTGTATCCGCGGGATAGTCCCGGCCTCCGCCGATCGGCGCCGTGGTGGTATCCACCTTCCGCGCACGGCCCAGCCGCGACAGGACGACATCTGCGACCTCTTCGGCAAAGCCCCTGAATGTTGTCCATTTCCCCCCGACAAGCGAGATTACCGGCCAGCGCCGGTCGCCTTCCGGCTCGGCGATCGGGGCGGAATGGTCGCGGCTGATCAGTCCCGGATTGGCCGCATTGGAGGCGGGCAGGGGTCTGATCCCTGCATAGGCATAGACGATCTGGCTGCGGTCGAATTGCAGCCCCGGCAGAAGCCCCCGCAGCGCCGACAGGAAATAGTCGATCTCGGGGTCGTCGCAGGCCACGCTGTCGGGGTCGTCGGCGCGGGTGTCGGTCGAGCCGACCAGGGCCCGGCCCAGATAGTCGAAGACCAGGCAGATGCGCCCGTCATCGGCCTCGAAATAGATCATCCGGCCCTTCAGCGCCGCCAGCAGGTCGGGATGATCCATCAGGATATGCGACCCCTTGGTGCCGCCGATCAGCTTCGACGGAGCGCCTAGCGCGGCGTTCACCCGGTCGATCCACGGTCCCGCCGCGTTGATCACGATCTTCGGGCGCAGGCTGGCCGGTCCCTGCGGGCCGTCCAGCCGCACGATCTGCCCGTCGGTGCCGCTGATCCCGGTATGGTTCAGCGCCCGCGCCGCCGGATTGGCGCGCAGCCCGTCCGCGACCAGTTCCCAGACCAGCCGTTCGGGCAGGGTCACCGTGGCGTCATAGTATTGCCCAGCCGCCTTGATCCGCGGCGTCAGGGGCGGGATCTCGCGCAGCGCGCGGGCGCGGGACCAGATCTGGTGGCGCGGCATGACCCTGTGACGGCGACCATAGAAGTCGTACATCGCCAGCCCGGTCTTCATCAGCAGCGCGCCCCGGCTGCGCGGCGCGGTGGTCGACCCTGCAAGGGTCCGCAGCGCGGCGCCGACCCCTTTCAGCCAGGAAAATATCGGGATGACCGTGGGCAGCGGCTTGACCAGGTGCGGCGCGTTCCGCAGCAGCAGGTTGCGCTCCAGGGTCGACTGCGCGACAAGCCGCAGCTCTCCGGTTTCCAGGTACTTGATGCCGCCGTGGATCAGGCGCGACGGTGCGGCCGAGGTGCCGCCGCCGAAGTCGCCCTTGTCGACAATGACGCAGTTCACGCCCTGCTCGCAGAGGTCACGAAACAGGCCGGAGCCGTTGATGCCCGCCCCCAGGATAAGCACGTCGACGTCTTGGGTCATGTGTCGCCTTGCAATGCCTCGATCCGTGGCCAGAGCGGGGACAGCGCCGCCGCCAGATCGGTGAAAACCTGATGCCGCGCGGCCAGCCCAGCCACGCGCGCAGGATCGGGAAGATAGTCACGCGTCTGGCCATGCACCTGGCGCGGATCGTGCCGGGGCGAGGGGAAGAGGCCGACGCCCGCCCCCGCGCAGAGCGCCGCGCCCCAAGCGGCCGCCTCCTCGGTGTCCGAGGTGGTAACCGGCATGTCCAGCACGTCCGCGAAAAGCTGCGCAAAGGCCGGCGCACGGGATATCCCGCCCGTCAGCCGGGCGCGGCTCGGGCAGAAGCCGTCGCGCAGGGCGTCGACATGGTAGCGATGGTTGAAGGCGATGCCTTCGATGACCGCCCGCAGTAGGGCGGCGCGGTCATGCCAGCCGCGCAGGCCGAAGAAGCCCGCGCTGGCCTGCGGCCCGTGGGGCGAACCGAAGAGGTAAGGGTGAAAGATCGCGGTCGAGGGACGCTCGAAGGCAGCCTCGATCTCGGGGACGATGCGGGCGTGGAAGGCATGGCCTTCCGCCTCGGCCTGCGCGCGGTCGCTGGCGCAGAGCGTGTCGAGAAACCAGTCGTAGTTCGCCGCCGACGCGGGCGAGATGGACATCGCGTTCCATTCGCCTTGGGCGATGCCATTGCGGCAGTACCAGCGGCGGTCGATCCGGGGCGTGTCGGTGACGGTCTCGTTGATAGAATAGGTGCCTGCGACGATGGCGACCGTCCCGGTGCCGTAACCCCCGGAGCCTAGGGCCGAGGCGGTCACGTCATGCAGGCCCGCGACGACAGGCGTTCCGGCGGCAAGGCCCGTGGCGGCCGCGGCGCTGGTCGTGACATGGCCCACGACCTCGTCCGGCCGAGCAATTTGGGGCAGGGGCAGGGCGCCAAGCCCGAAGATATCAGGAATGTCCGGTGCATGACCCTGCGTGCGCACGTCCGTGAAAGAGGTGCTGGCCTCGGTCAGATCGGTCCCGATGCGCCCGGTCAGGCAGAAGGTCAGCCAGTCCTTGCAGGCCAGCACATGACCGATGGCGGCGAAGCGCTCGGGTTCGTTCTGCTGGATCCAGGAGAGGATCGCAGAGGGGGCCGAAGCGTGCGGCATCTGCCCCGTCCGCTGCAAAGCGACCTCGGCCGTGCCGTCGGCCTGCCAGCGGTCCGCCACCGCCCCGGCGCGGCTGTCCAGCGACAGGATGCCCGCGCCAAGCGGACGTCCCGCCCGGTCCAGCAGATAGATCCCGTCCCCGTGAGCCGTGGCGGCCACGGCCACGATATCCGATGCGGGCCGGCCGCAACTGCTCAGCGCCTCGTGGATGGCGGCGGCGGTCTGTCGCCACAGATCGTCCATGTCGCGTTCGACATGGCGCGGCCGGGGGATGGACTGCGCCACGCGCCGCCGTGCCGTCGACAACACCTGCCCGGCCTGATCGAAGATCACCGCCTTGGTGACGGTCAGGCCGTTGTCGATGCCCAGAAGAAGCGTCATGTTTCAATCCTCGAGGGCAGGACATTGAGGGCAGGAGATGTCGCGCCCGTCGCCATTAGGCGAAGCGGGGGGCCTTCGTCCTCCATCCGACAAGGCCCGCCGTCCGGCCCATGTTGCGCCCGGCAGGTCCAGCAGAGGGCCCGGGAAGACCATCCCGGCGCTGTGAAAATCGGGGGTGCGGTCGCCTGCACCCCCGGATGGTGTCACTGGTCCAGAACGAAGGGCGCGCTGTACTGATCGACGTTCTCGGGCGTGATCAGCAGCGCGTCAAACAGCTGCTTTTCTGCGTCGGCCCCGGTTTCGCCAGTCTTGATGAAGTTGTCGGCCTGACGGACAGCCTCCTCACTGAAGATCGCGACGGGCTGCAGGACGGTATAGGCCATCTCGCCCGCCTTGATCGCCTCGACCGCGTCGGGGGAGCCGTCGAAGCCGCCCACGACCACGCCGTCCAGCTTGCCGGCCTCTTTCAGCGCCGCGATTGCGCCAAGCGCCATCTCGTCGTTGCCCGAGATCACGCCGGTGATGTCCGGGTTGGCCTGCATCAGGGACTGCATGCTCTGATAGCCCTCGGTGCGGTCCCAGTTGGCCACTTCCTGGCCGACCTTCTCGAACTCGGGATACTGGCTCAGGACGGTTTCATAGCCGTTCGACCGGGTCTGGGCGTTGTTGTCCGACGGCGCGCCGAACAGCTCGACATACTGACCGCCCTCGGTGCCCATCGCCTCGACCCAGGCCTGTGCGCCAAGCGCCGCGCCCTGCGCGTTGTTCGACACCAGCTGCGCCTTGGCCAGCCCCTCCTGATTGATTTCGGCGTTGACCAGGAACACGGGGATGCCCGCGTCCACTGCCTTCTGCACCGCCCCGACCGAGCCGTCGGCATTGGCCGGGTCCAGGATGATCGCGACCGACTGGTTGGTGATCGCGGTGTCGATCAGCGTGCTTTCGGTGTTGGTGTCGCCGCGATGGGCGGCCACGTTGGCGGTATAGCCCAGCTCCTCGGCGGTGGCCTTGGCGACCTCGCCCTCGGTGAACCAGTAGGGGTTGGCCGGGTCGTTCACGATCACGGTAATCAAACCCTCGGCCCAGGCCGATCCGGCCATCAGCGGCATGGTGGCCACGGCGGCCATCAGCATCCGGCGCGTCATCTTCGTCATGTCTCTCTCCCTTTGGGTGGTTGTGCCGCTTGGGCAGCGTTCCCGCCACGGGCCTTCGGCGCCCGCGGCGAAGGTCGGATGCGGGGTCAGCCCTTGCGGGCGCCGCCGCCATATTGAAGCGAGTTCATCAGCACGGCCAGCACGATCACCGCACCGGTGAAGACCGTCTGCCAGTAGGAGCTGACGCCGATGATCACGAGGCCCGCCGACAAGAAGCCGATCACGAAGGCGCCCAGCATCGTGCCGCGCACGTTGCCGCGACCACCCGTCAGGGCCGCGCCGCCGATCACGACTGCGGCGATGGCCGTCAGTTCATAGGTCGTGCCGGCGGTCGGACCCGCCGAGGTCAGCTGCGACGCCAGCACCAGCCCCGCGACGGCGGCCAGCATGCCCGACACGACATAGACGGTGATCTTGACGCGCTTGACCGGGACGCCCGACAGCTCGGCCGCACGTTCGTTTCCGCCCGACGCATAGAGCCAGCGCCCGAAGGCCGACCGCTGCAGCATCAGCCCCGCCGCGATGGCGATCACTGCGAGCACGATCACGCTGATCGGCACGCCGCCAAGGCGATAGAAGCCCAGCCAGCTGAAGCCGGTGTTGCCCAGTGCCTCGGAGCCGCGCAGATTGTTGTAGGTCAGGCCGTTCGTCATCAGCAGCGCGACGCCGCGGGCGACATACATGACTCCAAGCGTCGCCACGAAGGGCGGCACCTTGAAGAAGGCCACCAGGATGCCGTTCACGGCGCCGACTGCGGCGCCCACGCACAGCGTCAGCACCACGACCGCCCAGACCGGCGGATAGAGGATGACGCCAAGCGCCTCGATCTCGACGCCTTGCATCATGGCGCCGGCGCAGACACCTGCCAGCGCCAGGATCGACCCCACCGACAGATCGATGCCGCCGTTCAGGATCACCAGCAGCATGCCCACCGACAGGATGCCGAAGATCGCGACCTGGCTGGACATGATCAGGAAGTTGCCGACCGTGAAATAGTTTGGCGACAGGAACGAAAAGACCGCGATGATGGCGATCAGGGCGAAGAAGGCGCGCCCCTCCAGAAGCAGGCGGCCGATGCTCATCTGGCGGCCTTTCGCGGGGGCGGTTGCGGTGGTTGCGGACATTGGTTCCTCCCTCGCGGTCTCAGGCGGCCACGGACTCGCCCGAGGCGGCCATGATCTTTTCCTTGGAGACGCTGCTGTCGAATTCGGCCGAGATGCGGCCCTTGTGCATGACGATGATCCGGTGCGCGATGGACAGGCACTCGCTGACTTCCGAAGTCGAATAGATGACCGCCAGCCCCTGCCGCGCGCCTTCCGCCAGCAGCCTGAAGACTTCGGCCTTGGCGCCGATGTCGATGCCGCGTGACGGTTCGTCCAGCATGATGACGCGGGGTTGCGTGGCCAGGATCTTGCCGATCACCACCTTCTGCTGATTGCCGCCTGACAACGATCCGATGGGCGCGTGCCCGCCGGCGGTCTTGACCGTCACCTGCCGGATCGAATCGTCGATCAGCTGCCGTTCGTCGCGGCGGCTGGTGAACAGACCGCGCGTGAACCGCCCGATCGAGGCCAGCGACAGGTTCTGCCCGACGCTCATGGTCTGGACCAGCCCGTCGCGCTGGCGATCCTCGGGCACCAGGGCGAGGCCGCGCGCGATGCGATCGCCGATGGTCAGGTGCGAGATCTCTCGCCCTTCCAGAACGATCTCTCCAGCCGAAGCGCTCAGGCGGCCGGCGACCGTCTCCAGCAGCTCGGTGCGGCCGGCGCCCATGAGGCCATAGATGCAGACGATCTCTCCGGCGCGCAGGTCCAGGTTCAGCCCGTCGACCAGGTCCTTGCCGGTCATGTCCGGGACGGACAGGTTGCGGATCGACAGCGCGACGTTCCCGACGGTGGTTTCCGGCGGTGACCCCAAGTCATAGTTGTCGCCCACCATGTTGCGGACGATCCAGTCGAGGTCGATTTCCGACCGCGGGGCATAGGCGGTCATGTTGCCGTCGCGCAGGACGACGGCATGGTCGGTGATGGTCAGCGCCTCTTCCAGGTGATGCGAGATATAGACGATGCTGACGCCGCGCGCGGTCAGGTCCCGGATGACCTTGAACAGGACCTCGACCTCGGATGCCGACAGGGCGCTGGTCGGTTCGTCCATGATCAGGATGCGGCTGTCCACCGACAGGGCGCGCGCGATTTCGACGATCTGCTGCTGGCCAAGGCGCAGGTCCTCCACCGGCGTCAGGGGGTCGATCTCCTCCTCCAGCTCCTCCATCAGGACGCGGACCTGGCGCTCCTCCTCGGCATAGTCGACGCCGGTCGCGCCCTTGATCTCGCGCCCCATGAAGATGTTGTCGCGCACCGACATGTTCGGCGCCAGCGACAGTTCCTGGTGGATGATCGAGATGCCCCGGTCGCGCGCGTCGTTCGCATTGGCGAAGGCCACGGGCTGACCGTCCAGGACGATCTGGCCGGTGGTGGGCTGGATCACGCCCGACAGGATCTTCATCAGGGTGGACTTGCCAGCGCCGTTCTCTCCGAACAGCGTCGTCACCTGCCCGCGGTGGATGTCGAAGTTCACGCCCTTCAGCGCGTGGACCTGCCCATAGGACTTGGCCACGTTGCGGGCGGCCAGCACGACCTCTCCGGTGGTCCGCTCGCTCATTGGACCTCCATCGCAACAGGGGTGATCAGCCAATTGCGCGGGTTGATCAGGCGGAAGACGCCTGTGACGGTGACCTGCTGGCCGGTCAGGTTCGCGGTGTCGACCGGCTCCAGCACCTCGGCCGCCATCGCGCGGTTGATGCCCGATCCGGCGTCCTGGTATTCGATCTGGTTCGTGAAGTCGCCGAAGGCGATGTCGCCGGGCGCGTCGCGAAGGTCGGTGCCGTTGATCGCGGGGCCGGTCTGGACGCGCACGGTCAAATCCTCGGGCAGGCCCTCGACCTCCAGCGGATAGACGCCGGCGCGCGGCTCTCCGGCGGTGCCGGTCAGCGTGGTCATCATGATCGCCCCCGTCGAGGCGGGTGTGCCGAATTCAGCGATAGCCGCATCCTGATCGGCTGCGATGGCGGCGGCCAGGTCGGTGGCGGGCACCGCGCGTTCGGTTACAATGTCGCGGATGCGGGGAAACGCCTCGGCCCCGTAGGCATCGGGGGAAAACGCCTGCTGGCGTACATCCGATTCGGAACCGACACGCACGACGGTGGTGTCCAGCGCGATGGCGCCCAGGACGGCCACGCCCAGGATCAGCGACAGGTAGAGGCCGCGGCGCGAGGAGGCCGGCGCCTTAGGGGCAGGGTCTGAAGCGGTCATGATCTGGCCTCGGGCTGGCAGGAATGGGTTGCGGTCGGGGAGCGGGTCGCCTGCGCGGCCGCCCGTCCTGCGGAGGACATGACCTGGCCAGCCGCTTCGCCTTGGGCCCGCGCTGCCATTCGGCCTTCGCTGCGTTTTCTGGTCATCAGGACCGGCCTCCCCTCCGATCGGTCAGCTGAGGAACCGCCGGTTCGGGCGGTCGTTTTGCGGCTGCTTGGTGGCACTATAACTGAAATAAATTGCGGTGTCCGTAAAAAAATGCATTTCAGATAAAGTAATCGTGCTATAAGCCAGCAGGAGGATGCGATGCGTTAGGTCGCAGAAGGAGGGGCGATGACACCAAGCGGCGGAGCAGCCGACGGCCGCGATGTCCTGATCGGAATCGACGCGGGAACCTCTGTCATCAAGGCCGTGGCGTTCACCCTGTCCGGCCGCCAGATCGGGGCGGCCTCGGTCGTGAACCGCTATGTTACCGGGACTGACGGGTCGGCCGTCCAGGGGATGAACCAGACCTGGGCAGATTGCGCGGCGGCGCTGCGCGGCCTGTGCGACAAGGTGCCGGACCTCGCGGTGCGGACGGCCGCGCTGTCGGTAACCGCGCAGGGAGACGGCACCTGGCTGGTCGGTCGCGACGGGCCGGTGGGCGACGCCTGGCTGTGGCTGGACGCGCGCGCCGCACCGACGGTTGCGCGGTTGGCGGGCGATACAATGAACCGCCGCCGGTTCGAGGCGACGGGCACCGGCCTGAATACCTGCCAGCAGGGCGCGCAGATGGCGCATATGGATGCCTGCCACCCTGAACTTCTGGACCGGGCCGAGGTCGCGCTGCACTGCAAAGACTGGCTCTATCTGAACCTCACCGGCATTCGCGCCACTGACCCGTCCGAGGCCAGCTTCACCTTCGGCAATTTCCGCACCCGCCGCTATGACGACACGGCGATCGAGGCATTGGGGCTGGGCGGCCGCCGCCACCTGCTGCCCGAGATCGTCGATGGCACGCAGGTCACCCATCCGCTGACCGATGATGCCGCTCGACAGACGGGACTGCTGGCCGGAACGCCGGTCAGTCTGGGATATGTCGACATGGTGATGACCGCTATGGGCGCGGGCGTCGTCGGCGGGGCGGGCGACGTGGCCTGTTCGACTGTCGGATCGACCGGGGTGCATCTGCGGGCGGTCACCTCGGACCGGGTGCATCTGAACGATGAGGGCACCGGCTATGTGATCTGCCTGCCGATCCCCGGCGTTGTCACGCAGGTGCAGACCAACATGGCGGCGACGCTGAACCTGGATTGGGTGCTGTCCATTGCGGCGGGCATCATGTCCGACATGGGGCAGGCGGTCACGCATCGCGACCTGGTGGCGCATCTGGAAGGATGGCTGGCGCAGGCAAAGCCGGGACAGATCCTTTATCACCCCTATATCTCGGATGCGGGCGAACGGGGGCCGTTCGTCAATGCCGATGCGCGGGCGGGCTTTGCCGGCCTGTCGGCGGGGCATCGCTATCCCGACCTGGTGCGCGCCGTGGCCGAGGGGTTGGGAATGTCCATGCGCGACTGCTATGCCGCGATGGGTCCGCTGCCGTCCGAGCTGCGCCTGACCGGCGGGGCGGCGCGGTCGCCCGCGTTGCGCGGCATCCTCTCGGCCTGCCTGAACGCGCCGGTGCGCGTCTCGGACCGTGACGAGGCCGGGGCGGCGGGCGCCGCGATGATGGCCGCCGTGGCGATTGGTGCTTATCCCGACATGGACGCCTGCGTCGCCGAATGGGTGACACCGCTTCTGGGTGCGGCCGAGGCGCCCGACGCGGACCTTGCGCAACGATACGACCGGCTTTTCCCGGCCTTCACCGCGACCCGTGCCGCGATGCCGCCCGTCTGGGACCGGCTGGCCCGGATGCGCGCGACAACGACAGGAGAATGAGATGATGCAGGAAATGATGGACCTGTTCGTGATCGGCGGTGGCATCAACGGGGCGGGCGTCGCCCGCGACGCGGCCGGGCGCGGGTTGTCGGTGGTGCTGTGCGAAAAGGACGACCTGGCGCAGGGCACCTCGTCGCGGTCGGGCAAGCTGGTCCACGGCGGCCTGCGCTATCTTGAATATTACGAGTTTCGCCTGGTCCGAGAGGCGCTGATCGAGCGCGAGGTGCTGATGAACTGCGCCCCGCACATCATCTGGCCGATGCGTTTCGTTCTGCCGCACAGCCCCGACGACCGGCCAGCCTGGCTGGTGCGGCTGGGGCTGTTCCTTTATGACAACCTGGGCGGCCGCAAGAGGCTGCCGGGCACGCGCACGCTGGACCTGCACCGCGCCCCCGAAGGCGCGCCGCTGCTGCGCAAGTACCACAAGGGCTTCGAATACAGCGACTGCTGGGTAGACGATTCGCGCCTGGTGGTGCTGAACGCCGTCGATGCCGCCGAACGCGGCGCGAAGGTCCTGACCCGCAGCGCCTGCACCTCGGCCCGGCGCGAGGACGGTGCCTGGACCGTCACCACCCGCAACGAGACTACGGGGGAAGAGCGGATCTTCCGCGCCCGCTGCCTTGTCAATTGCGCAGGACCCTGGGTCAGCGAGTTCATCACCCGTGTCGCCGGTTCGAACTCGGCCCGCAACGTGCGGCTGGTCAAGGGCAGCCACATCATCGTGCCGAAATGGTGGGCGGGCAACCACGCCTACCTGGTCCAGAACCACGACAAGCGGGTAATCTTCATCAACCCCTACGAAGGCGACAAGGCGCTGATCGGCACCACCGACATTGCCTATGAGGGCCGGGCCGAGGACGTGCAGGCCGACGAATCCGAGATCGAGTATCTGCTGGCCGCCGTGAACCGTTATTTCAAGGAAAAGCTGCGGCGGCAGGACGTGCTGCAGACGTTTTCGGGTGTCAGGCCGCTCTTCGACGACGGGCAGGGCAATCCGTCGGCCGTGACGCGGGACTATGTGTTCGACCTGGACCAGACTGGCGGCGCGCCGCTGATGAACGTCTTCGGCGGCAAGATCACCACATTCCGCGAACTGGCCGAACGAGGGATGCACCGCCTGAAGGATGTGTTCCCGAAGATGGGGCCGGACTGGACCGGCGAGGCGCCGCTGCCGGGCGGCGACATCCCGAATGCCGACTTTGAGAGCTTTGCCAACTTGCTGAGAGAGCTTTATCCATGGATGCCGCGCCCGCTGGTGCAGCATTACGGCCACCTTTACGGCACCCGCACGCGCGACGTCGTGGCGGGGGCGATGAATCTCTCGGACCTGGGCCGTCATTTCGGCGGTCAGCTCTATGAGGCCGAGGCGCGGTATCTTGTCGCCAAGGAATGGGCGCAGACGTCCGACGATATTCTGAGGCGCCGCACCAAGCATTATCTGCACCTGACCGACGACCAGCAGGCCGCCTTCGCGGACTGGTTCGACGGCTCGGATCTGGCGCAGGCCGCCTGAAAGGACCCCCATGCCCCTGACGCTGTCCCTGAACACCAACCCGCTGGTCAACCGCTTCGCCGATCCCGACGATCTGATCGACACGGTGGCGCGCGACCTGAAGATCCGCGACCTGCAACTGACGCATGAGTTCATCAATCCCAGCTGGCCTGCGGCGGTCGTCAGACGCCTGACCCGCCAGATGGGGGCGGCGCTGGACCGGACCGGGGTGCGAGTCACCAGCGGCATGACAGGCCCCTACGGACGGCTGAACCACTTCGGCCATCCGGACGCCGATGTGCGGCGCTATTACGTCGACTGGTTCAAGACCTTCGCCGACATCACCGCCGAATTGGGCGGCCGCAGCGTCGGCACGCAGTTCGCGATCTTTACCTATCGCGACTTCGACGACCCGACGCGGCGCGAAGACCTGATCCGCATCGCCATCGACTGCTGGGCCGAGGTGGCCGAGCATGCCAAGGCCGCCGGGCTGGATCATGTCTTCTGGGAACCGATGAGCATCGGCCGCGAATTCGGAGAGACCATTGCCGAGGCCATGGCCCTGCAGGACCGGCTGTCGGCGGCGGACATGGCCGTTCCGATGTGGATGATGGCCGACATCGACCATGGCGACGTTACCAGTGCAAATCCGGACGACCTGGACCCCTATGCCTGGGCGCGTGCGGTGCCGAAGGTCAGCCCGATCATCCACATCAAGCAGTCGCTGATGGACAAGGGTGGCCACCGCCCCTTCACCGCCGAGTTCAACGCCAAGGGTCGCATCCAGCCCGAACCGTTGTTGGCGGCCTTCGCCGAGGGCGGAGCCCGCAACAACGAGATCTGCCTGGAACTCAGCTTCAAGGAGCGGGAGCCGAACGATCGGGAGGTCGTCGCGCAGATTGCCGAAAGCGTGGCCTTCTGGGCGCCGCATATCGCGACCGGTGCCGACAGGCTGAACATCTGACGCAACAAGGGATCGCCGATGCCAAGCCCCTTTTCCTTCGCCACAGCGTCCGAGATCCTCTTCGGTCGTGGCCAGGCAAATGTCGCGCCGATCCGGATCGCGGCCCTGGGGCGCCGGGTGCTTCTGGTGCACGGCCGCGATCCGTCACGCAGTCGGCCGCTTGGGGACGCTCTGCGCCGCGAAGGCTGCGACGTGACGTCCTTTGCCGTTCCGCGCGAACCGGACATGGCGCTGGTCGAGGCGGGTGTCCGCGCGGCTGGTGACGCCGAGGTCGTCGTCGCAATGGGGGGCGGCGCGGCCATTGACGCGGGCAAGGCCATCGCGGCACTGCGGCCAGCCACGCGGCCGATGCTCGACCACCTGGAGGTGGTGGGCCGAGGGCTTGCGCTCGACCATGCGCCTTTACCCTTCGTGGCGATGCCCACGACTGCGGGTACCGGCGCCGAAGTCACAAGGAATGCCGTCATTGCGGTCCCGGACCACGCTCGCAAGGTCAGCCTGCGTGACCCGCGGATGTTGCCACGCCTTGCCATTGTCGATCCGGCGCTGACTGACGGCTGCCCGCGAACGGTCACGCTGGCCTCGGGTCTGGATGCCATTACGCAGGTCGTCGAACCCTATGTCTGCACCCGTGCAAATCCCCTCACAGACGCGCTCTGCCGCGATGCGATCCCGCGGGGGCTGTCGGCCTTGGTGCGGCTGATGGAAGCCGAAGATGCCGGGGCACGCGACGACATGGCCTGGGTCAGCTTGTGCGGGGGACTGGCACTGGCGAATGCCGGGCTGGGCGCGGTGCACGGCCTGGCGGGACCGCTGGGGGGGCTGACGGGGGCGCCGCACGGGGCCATCTGCGGCGCCCTGCTGCCGCATGTCATCGTCGCGAACCGGAGGGCGGCCACAGACGGCCCCCACGCGGCGCGGCTGGACGAGGTCGGGCAGTGGATCGGCGGGGCCTTTGGGCAGGGCAGGGCCTCGGTCGAAGAGGCTTGCCGCCTGCTGGCGCAATGGACGCGCGAACAGGGTCTTCTTGGCCTGACGGCACTCGGCGTGGATAGTGATGCGCAGGCGGCAGGCGCGGATGCTGCGGCAAGCTCGTCCTCGATGAAGGCCAACCCCGCTGCGCTGACAGCCGCCGACCTTCGCGCCGTGATGCAGGAGGCGTCGTGATGGCGCGCCGGCGGCCCGAGGACCCCGAGCACAGCCTGGCGATCAGGGCGGCTTGGCTGCACTATGCCGGCGGGATGACGCAGGCTGCGGTCGCAAAGCGACTGGGTCTTCCGGGCGTGAAGGCGCACCGCCTGATCGCCCGTGCGGTTGCCGACGGCGTGGTCAAGGTGACCATCGACGGCGAGATCGTCGAATGCGCCATGCTCGAGGATCAGCTCTGTGCGCGATACGGCCTGGATCGGTGCGAGGTGGCGCCCGACTTGGGCGAAGACGGCATTCCCATGCGCGCCTTGGGGCTGGCAGGCGCGGCGTTCCTGCGCCGAGAGATCGAGCGCGGCGAGCATCCGATCATCGGCCTCGGGCACGGACGCACGCTGGCGGCGGCGGTCCACCAGTTGCCGCGCTTCGAGGCGCGCGGCGTGCGGTTCGTGTCGGTGCTGGGCGGGCTGACCCGCAACTACGCGGCGAACCCGCATGACGTGATGCACAGCCTGGCCGAGAAAACGGGCGCGCAGGCCTTCGTCCTGCCGGTGCCGTTCTTTGCGAATTCCGAGGCCGACCGGGCGATCCTGCTGGCGCAGCCTGGGGTCAGGGATATTTTCGACCTGTCGGCCAGTGCGACACTGAAGCTGGTCGGGATGGGAACGGCCGACGCTGGCGCCCAGCTGGTCGCGTCAGGCATGATCGAGAGGCGCGAGATCGACGAGATCAATTCGGCCGGCGGGGTCGGAGAGATGATGGGTCATTTCTTTGACGCCCAGGGAAAGATGCTGGAAACGACGCTGAGCACGCGCACGCTTTCGGTCGACCTGACGCGAACAAGACGGCAGCAGATCGTGGTCATCGCGGGCGGGCCTGAAAAGCAGTCGGCGATCAGGGCCGTGCTGAACAGTGGCCTGCTGTCGGGACTGATCACGGATGAGGTGACGGCACGGGCGCTGGTCGCCTGACGCGGTTGGTGCGATCAGGAAACAGGACGGGCCGGGCGAAGCCCGGCCCGGACGCTGCCGCTGGGCCTTATGCGCTCTCCGCGCGCAGACAGGATCGTGTCGAGGCCGCTCTTGCGGCCTCGCCCGCTAGGTTGGTCAGCGATCGGTCAGCTTCTTCGCACGCGCGGCGATGGCATCGGCGGTGATGCCGAACTCGGAATAGAGCCGGTCGATCGGGGCCGACGCGCCGAAGCCGGTCATGCCGATGACGTCATCTTCGGATGCGACATAGCGCGTCCAGCCGAACTTGCCGGCGGCCTCGACGGCGATGCGGGGGGCGCTGCCGAGGATCTCGGCGCGGTAGGCCTCGGGCTGGGCGTCGAACAGTTCCCAGCTGGGCATCGAGACGACCGCCACGGACATGCCGTCCGCGTGCAGCGCCTCGGCGGCCTGAACGGCGATGGCGACCTCGGTTCCGGTCGCGATCAGCGTGACGTCGCGGCTTTCGCCGAACTGGCGGATCACGTAGGCGCCCTTGGCGGTCAGGTTCTCGGACCCGGCCTCTAGGCGCAGTTGCGGGACATCCTGACGCGACAGGGCCAGCAGCGACGGCACGTTGCGGTTGCGGATCGCGATGTCCCAGGCCTCCAGCGTCTCGACCGTATCGGCGGGGCGCAGGACCGTCAGCCCAGGAATGGCCCGCAGCGACGCAAGGTGTTCGATCGGCTGGTGGGTCGGACCGTCTTCGCCGAGGCCAATGCTGTCATGGGTCATGACATAGATCGTGCCGACCCCCATCAGCGCCGACAGGCGGATCGCATTGCGGGCGTAGTCAGAGAAGACCAGGAACGTGCCGCCATAGGCGATGAAGCCACCATGCAGGTTTATCCCGTTCATCGCGGCGGCCATGCCGAATTCACGCACGCCATAGCCGATATAGCGGCCGGGCGCGTCCTTGGTGTACTGGCTGTCCACGGCCTTCACGCGGGTCAGGTTGGACCCGGTGAGGTCGGCCGAGCCACCGATCATCGCGGGCACGGCGGGTGTCAGCGCCTCCAGCGCCATCTGGCTGGCCTTGCGGGTCGCGGCCTTCTTGGGGTCGGCGAACAGCGCATCACACGCGGCGGCGACGGCGGCGTCATAGCCCTCGGGCAGATTGCCCGACAGGCGCTGCGTCAGGGCCTCTCCGCGCGGAGAGGCGGCCAGACGGGCCTCCCATGCCTCGCGGGCCTCGGAGCCGCGCGTGCCGATGGCGCGCCATTCGGCGGCCAGGTCATCGGGGATCTGGAATGGCTCGGCCGTCCAGCCAAGGGCCTCCTTGGTCAGCGCGGCTTCATCCTTGCCCAGGGGGGCACCGTGGACGGAATAGGTGCCGGCGCGGTTTGGCGATCCGAAGCCGATGATCGTCTTCATGGCGATCAGGGACGGCTTCCCAGTCTCGGCCTTGGCGGCGGCGATGGCCTTGTCCAGCGCTTTCGCGTCATGGCCGTCGCAGGTCTGGACATGCCAGCCGCAGGCGGCAAGACGCGCCGGAACATCTTCCGAGAAGCTGATCGAGGTCGGCCCGTCGATGGTGATCGAGTTGTCGTCATAGAGCGCGATGAGCTTTCCGAGACCCAGGTGGCCGGCCAGGCTGATCGCCTCTTGCCCGATGCCCTCCTGCAGGCAGCCGTCGCCCAGCATGACATAGGTGTTATGATCGACCAGGTCCGACCCGAATTCTCCGGCCAGCGCGCGTTCCGCCAGGGCCATGCCGACGGCCGTCGCGATGCCCTGGCCCAGGGGGCCGGTGGTCGTCTCGACACCCTTGGCGTGGCCGTATTCCGGATGGCCCGCAGTGATCGCGCCCCACTGGCGGAAATTCTTCACCTGCTCCAGCGTCATGTCCTCATAGCCGGTCAGGTGCAGCAGGCTGTAGAGCAGCATCGACCCATGGCCGTTCGACAGCACGAAGCGGTCGCGGTCAGGCCAGTCGGGGTTCTTGGCGTCGAACTTCAGGTGGTTGCGGAACAGGACTGTCGCGGCATCGGCCATGCCCATCGGCGCGCCGGGATGCCCGGAGTTGGCGGCGTTCACGGCATCAATGGTCAATGCGCGGATGCAGTTGGCAAGCGCGAAGTTTTGCTGGTCCAGTTCGGCCTTGGCGGCGATGGCGGGGTCTTTGGGGGTGTCTAAGGGCATGGCGTCCTCCGGGTTTTGGCGGGGCCATATCAGGATCGACGTGTCATCACAACATTAAATCACAAAGTAACACGAATGATGTTGCATTGTGCTGTTCGTCTGTTACAAGCGCAGCGAAGCGGAGGGGTTGATGAAACGCGAAGAACGCAGACAGGCGATCATGGACCTGCTGGTTTCGTCGCGGGCGGTCGACCTGGACAATCTGGCCGACCGTTTCGCGGTCAGCCGGATGACGATCCACCGGGATCTGGACGACCTTGAACAGGCGGGCCTGCTGCGCAAGGTCCGGGGCGGTGCGACCATCGAGGCCGGCACCCAGTTCGAAAGCGACTTCCGCATCCGCGAGCTGCAGGACAGCGAGGCCAAGGCCCGCATGGCCCGCGCCGCGCTGGAGCTGGTCGAGCCGGGAATGACCGTCATGGTCAATGACGGCTCGATGGCGGCGCTGCTGGGCGGCAGCCTGACGGAACACGCGCCGCTGACGGTCATCACCAACAACGCCGCCGTGATCGACCGGCTGAAGGACGCGCCGCGGGTCACGCTGATCGCGCTCGGCGGGATCTACAGCGCCAAGTTCAACGGCTTCTTCGGCATGGTCACGGAGGGCGCGCTGGCCGGGCTGCGGGCGGACCTGGCTTTCATCTCGACCCCGGCGGTGGCCGGACTGCAGGCGTTCCACATGGACGACAACGCGGTGCGGGCCAAGCGGGCGATGATGCAGGCGGCCGAACGCAGCGTGCTGCTGGTCAACCACGCCCGCTTCGGGCGCAGCGCGCTGCATGCGCTGGCCGAGCTGTCGGATTTCGACGCCATCATCACCGATGCCTCGCCGGCGCCGGAAGATCGCGCGCCGATCGACCGGGCCGGGATCGCACTGACAATCGCAAGGGACTGACATGACGGATTTCTGGATCGGCACCAGCTGGAAGATGAACAAGACCCTGGCCGAGGCGCAGGCCTTCGCGCGGGGCCTGGTCGGCGCGCCGGACGACCCGCGCATCCAGCGCTTCGTGATCCCGCCCTTCACCGCCTGCCGAGAGGTGAAGGCGATGCTGGCCGACACCACTGTCAAGGTGGGCGCGCAGAACATGCACTGGGATGACGCCGGCGCCTGGACCGGCGAGGTCAGCCCGGTGATGCTGACCGACTGCGGCCTGGACCTGGTCGAGCTTGGCCACAGCGAACGGCGCGAGCATTTCGGCGAGACGGACGAGACGGTGGGGCTGAAGACCGCCGCCGCCGTCCGGCACGGCCTGACGCCGCTGATCTGCATCGGCGAGACGCTGGCCGAACGCGAAGCCGGTTGCGCGCAGCAGGTGCTGGAGCGTCAGGTGCGCGGGGCGCTGTCTGGCGTGGCCGGCACTGACGCCACGATCCTGCTGGCCTATGAGCCGGTTTGGGCCATCGGCGTGAACGGCATCCCGGCAACTTCGGACTACGCCGACGCGCGGCAGGCCGAAATCATCGCCGTGGCGGAAGACGTGCTGGGGCGGAGGGTGCCCTGCCTCTACGGCGGGTCGGTCAACCCCGGCAACTGCGACGAACTGATCGCCTGCCCGCATATCGACGGGCTTTTCATCGGGCGCTCGGCTTGGGCGGTCGAGGGTTATCTGGACATCCTGGCGCGCTGCGCCACAACCATCGGAGAGAAAGCATGAAACTGGCAATTGCAGGCGACAGCGCTGGCGAAGGTCTGGCCAAGGTTCTGGCCGATCATCTCAAGGACAAGCACGAGGTGGCCGAGATCAGCCGCACCGATGAGGGCCCCGACGCTTTCTATGCCAACCTCTCGGATCGGGTCGCAAGCCAGGTGATGGACGGCACCTATGACCGCGCCATCCTGGTCTGCGGGACGGGCATCGGGGTCTGCATCGCGGCCAACAAGGTGCCGGGCATCCGCGCCGCGCTGACGCATGACACCTATTCCGCCGAACGTGCGGCGCTGTCGAACAACGCGCAGATCATCACCATGGGCGCCCGCGTGATCGGAGCCGAGGTCGCCAAGACCATCGCCGATGCCTGGCTGGCGCAGACTGAGAGCTTCGACAAGGCCGGCAAGTCGGCGGGCAACGTCGATGCCATCGACGCGGTCGATGCGAAGTACAACAAGGCATGATGCTGCGCTTGCCGAATGACGGGCCGATCCAGGGCCCGCCGCTGGCCGGGATGCTGGCGGGCAACGGTGTCCCGGCTATCGTTCTGGCCATCGCCGACGCGCTGCCGCCCCTGGCGGCGCGTCTGGCCGCCGGTCGCCTCCATGGCGACCCCGAGGCCGTCGTCGGCATGAACGACAGCGGCGACAGGCAGAAGGCGCTGGACGTCGCCGCACATGACCACATGATTGCCGCCCTGCGCACCGCCGGCGTCCGCAGCGTCCTGTCGGAGGAGGCCGAGGAGGTCATCGACCTAAACCCCGGCGGCGCCTTCGACGTGGCGATCGATCCAATCGACGGGTCCGGCAGCATCGGCGTCGGCGCACCCCTGGGGATGCTGTTCAGCATCCTGCCGGCCGCGCCGGAGGGGTTCCTGCGCACGGGCCGCGCCGTGGTGGCGGCGGGCTATGCGTCATTCGGCCATTCGATCGATTTCGGCTGGTCGACGGGGCAGGGGGTCCATGTCGCGACGCTGCATGACAGGGTCTTCCACGTCTCTCGTCGTGACCTGCGGCTGAAGCCTGCGGCCTCGACCATCGCCTATAACGCCTCGAACGAACGGCACTGGCCGGATGGGCTGCAGGCCTGGGCGCGCGATCTGCGCGCGGGTCGCGACGGGCCACGCGGGCGTGACTTCAACATGCGCTGGCTGGCAGCCGCCGTGGGCGAGTTGCACCGCATCCTGCTGAAGGGCGGCGCGTTCCTCTATCCGGCCGATGCGCGGCCGGGATACGAAAATGGTCGGCTTCGGCTGATCTATGAATGCGTGCCCATCGCCTTCCTGATGGAACAGGCCGGCGGCGCAGCCAGCGACGGGCAGGACCCGATCCTGGACCGCCAGCCCGTGGGCCTGCACGATATGACACCCCTGATCTTCGGCGCGACTGAGGAAGTCGCCGCCGTTCAATCCGCCCTCGCCAATAAAGGATGACCCGATGGCCATGATCACCCTGCGCCAGCTGCTGGACCACGCGGCCGAGCATGGCTATGCCGTGCCCGCCTTCAACATCAACAACATGGAGCAGGGCCTGTCGGTCATGAAGGCCGCACAGGACACGCGTTCGCCGGTCATCCTGCAGGCCAGCCGGGGCGCGCGCAGCTATGCCAACGACCTGGTGCTGGCCGGTCTGATCGAAGGGCTGTCGCGCGCCTTTCCCGACATCCCGATCTGCATGCACCTGGACCACGGCAACGGGCTGGAGACCTGCGCCACCGCGATCCAGAACGGCTTTACCAGCGTGATGATGGACGGCAGCCTGAAGGCCGACGGCAAGACGCCGGCGGATTACGACTATAACGTCGACATCACCCGCCGCGTGACGCAGATGGCCCATGCCTGCGGTGTTTCGGTCGAGGGTGAGCTGGGCGTTCTGGGTAGCCTGGAAACCGGCATGGGCGATCAGGAGGACGGCCACGGCGCGGAAGGCAAACTTGCCGAACATCAGCTGCTGACCGACCCGGACGAGGCGGTGCGCTTCGTCGCCGACACCGGCGTCGACGCGCTGGCCATCGCGATGGGCACCAGCCACGGCGCCTACAAGTTCACGCGCAAGCCCGACGGCCAGATCCTGGCCATGCACGTCATCGAAGAGATTCACCGCCGCCTGCCCAATACGCATCTGGTGATGCACGGATCGTCCTCGGTCCCCGAGGATCTGCAGGCGATCATCAACAGCCATGGCGGCGACATCCGCCCGACCTGGGGCGTCCCGGTCGAGGAGATCCAGCGCGGCATCAAGCACGGCGTGCGCAAGGTCAACATTGACACCGACAACCGGCTGGCGATGACGGCCGCGATCCGCCGCACACTGGTCAAGGACCCATCCGAGTTCGACCCGCGCAAGTATCTGAAGCCCGCGATGGAGATGATGTCCCAGGTCTGCCGAGACCGCTTCGAGGCCTTTGGCACCGCAGGACAGGCCGACCGCCTGCGCCCGCTTCCGCTGACCTCGATGGCGCTTCGCTACGCCGCCTGATCGAAGGGGAGGGCCCGACACCCGGCGCAGGCCGAAGTCGGGCCTTATCACGGACCCGTTCAGCTGTGTCCGTGTGTCAGGACATCGCTGCGCCTTCGCAAGGCCGCGCACGGCGAACCGGCCACGGTTCGCCGTCAGCGTACCGGCCGGATCAGCCGAACCCCGCCAACCTGATCGGCATCCAGATCGCCATCACGATCATCATCACGTTCTCGGTCAGCGACACGAAGCCCAGGGGTACGTTGCTGGACCCGCCCACGCAGGCGCATTTCAGTTCCCGCTTGTCGATATAGACCGCCTTGAAGACCGACACCGCGCCCACCGTTCCGATGAACAGCGCGACGGGGGCGGCGATCCAGATCAGCGTCCCGGCGATCATCAGGATCCCGGCCAGCGCCTCGCCGAAGGGATAGACATAGCCGTACCTGACCCACCGCCGGGCCAGCAGGTCATAATTCAGGAACATGGTCGAGAAACTCTCGACATCCTGCAGCTTCTGGATGGCCAGGATGCACATGCTGATGGCGATGAACCATTCCAGCGCACGGATGGTGAAGATGGTCCCGAAGGTGAACCAGCTGACCGCAAGCGCCATCAGGAACGCCATCGAGAAGATGGCGATGACGGGGCGATAGCTGGTTTCGTCCTTGGACCTGACGGTCTTGCCGAAATGCCTGCGCAGGTCGTCATAGCCCCCGATCCGGTCGCCCGCGATGAAGGTCTGCGGCGTGGTCTTGACGCCGTGCTTTTCCTTGAAGGCGTCGGTCGCGTCGCGGGTCTTCAGGTAGTTGTCGTCCACGGTGAAACCCTGCCGTTCCAGCAGGTCCTTGGACTTCAACCCATAGGGGCAGATGTGGTCCGGCATCACCATGCGATAGAGCGTCGCCGTCTTGCCCTGATCCTTCGCCATGTTATTGCTGTCCTTCATCTCATCCACCCTCAAGCGGCGTCGCAGGAATAGAATCCGCGGTATCCGACGGTCGGGCCGTCGTCCAAGGTGAAGACCAACTCGGCGTCGGACCGCCAGTCGGCCTCGTCCCCAAGGGGCCTTACGGTCATTGTCGCCCCCTGGGCCGTCAGCGTGTCGTCACCCGCCGCCGAGTTCAGCTGCACCAGAACGCCGTTCAGCTTCATGGCGCCGCGGCTGCCATCGGCCGCGACCCACAGGACGGGGTCGGTTTCGGGGCTGCGGTTGAAGACGCATCGGGGGCCGGGCGGCAGAAGGCGGTCGGCCTCGGCCGGGGCCATCGGCGACGGGTCCAGCCTGGCGCGCAGCGTACTGGTCAGCGCATCCTGGATCGTGCCCTCGCGTGCCGGGGGGTCTTGATAGATCGTCTCGGGGGCGTTTGCATCGCCGGCATGGGCGATCAGATACCGCATCTCGGCGATCTCGCGGCGCTGCGCGGCGATGATCTCCTCGGCCAGCTTGGCGACGCGGGGGTCGCGGATCTGCGCCCTCTCGGACGTCATGATCGCGATGGAATGGTGCGGGATCATCGCCCGCATGTAGCTGATCCCCGAAACCGTGACCTGGCTGCGCACCAGCCACAGCGACAGCGCGAAGACAATGACCGCCCCGGCGAAGATCGCGATGTTCAGTTTCTTGTTTGAATACATCCCCAGCATGAAGGCCAGCATGATGACCGCCATCGTCGCGCCCATCATGATCGCCATGTAGGTCCGCGTTTCCGAGAAGAAGACATGCTCCCACGCGTAGGTGTTCAGATACATCAGGCCGAACATCACCACCGTCGAGGTCAGGATCATCAGTCCGAAGCGGATGTAGGACATGGGCGGCTCTCCTCAGTTCGCAAACGGCGCAGGCGTCGGATCGGCGGTCAGGGCGCGGTAATCGTCGGCGGTCATCCCCGGCAGACGGTTGACGAAGGCGGTCAGGGCGGCGATTTCAGATGGTTCGTGATGGCCGCCGAAGGCGGGCATGCCGCTCATCTTGATGCCGTTCTGGATGATCCAGTAGATGTCCTGGGGGCGCCATTCCTCGGCGGCGTGCATCAGATGCGGGGGCTCGGGGCGCATGCCGCGTGACCAGTCGGTCGGATCCTGCCCCGGTGCGCCATGGCAATAGGCGCAGCTTTCGGAATAGTGCCCTGCGCCTTCCGCCACGAGATCTTCCGAGAATTCGTCGGGAAGCTGCACCTCGCTTGACCGTCGCGTGACCGACTGGCGCATCGTCGTCGCCAGGGTCCAGCGCACGGCATCGGAATGCGGATCGGACGCGGCGACGTTGTAGGTGCCAGTATAGGCGATGGTCAGCCACACGGCGATTGCCACCAGCACCGTGCCAGCGATGCCCAATGCAAGACCTGCTGCGAATTTCTTGGTCATTCGACCCTCCTGCCCATCAGCGCCCCGGATCTCGCCCCGCCTGGACCTGTCCGGTCGATCCCTAACCCGGCATTCCGCGAGGTGTTCCCGTCTGGCGCGCGGATGGCCCGGCGAGACCGCGCCGGGCAGAGCGCATTCAGACTGCGCAGATTGCGCGTTTTGCCCCTTCACAAGTTGGCAGGTTCCTGCTGAACAGGCACAGCCCCCTTTCTTCTGCGGCCGGATCGTGGAAGAGGGTCATTCAACAAGAGCGGTCCGACGCCCGAGTCGCGAGCCGCCGAGAGCAGGAGCAGTTTCGACGTGTCAGACCGATACGCCCGGACCCCGGATGATCCGATGCCGGCCAGGGTCGCCGCCCTTCAGGTGCGCGGCCGCTTCCTGACCGTGCTTGCCCTGCGCGTCGACCCGCAGGCCTTGGGTGGCCGTCTCTATGCGCAGCTCGACGATCAGCTGAGCAAGACGCCGCAGTTCTTTTCGGGCGCGCCCGTCGTCCTGGACCTGGGCAATGCGTCGCAGCCGGGCGACCTGGCCCCGCTGCGCGACCTGGTCGAAAACCTCAGGCAGAGAGAGCTTCGGGTCTTCGGCGTGCAGAACGCCGCGGGTTTGGGCCCCGACGCGCTGCAGTCCTTGGGGCTGATCGCCGTCAGCACCGGCCGTGACGCACCGATGCCCCGCGCCGCCGGGCCGTCCCGTGCAGCCGAAAAGCCGCGCCCGGTCCAGAACAAGGTCATCCGCTCGACCGTGCGGTCGGGGCAGATGATCGTGGCAGAGAACGGCGACCTGACCGTCATCGGATCGGTCGCCTCGGGGGCGGAACTGGTGGCGGCCGGCAACATCCACGTCTATGGCACACTGCGTGGCCGTGCCATGGCCGGCGCCCATGGCGACGAGGACGCGCATATCTTCTGCCAGAGCCTGAACGCCGAACTGGTGGCGATCGCCGGTCTCTATCAGACCAGCGAAGCCATCGAGGAGGCGGCCCGCAACCGCTGCACCCATATTTATCTGGAGGACGAGAAACTTCGCATGGAGGTGATCGCATGACGAAAGACGCCAAGGGAAATCCGCCGCTCGGGCGGGTCATCGTGATCACCTCGGGCAAGGGGGGCGTCGGCAAGACCACCTCGGCCGCGGCGATCTCGGCCGGTCTGGCCAAGCAGGGCTTCAGGACCGTGGTCATCGACTTCGACGTCGGCCTGCGCAATCTGGACATGATCATGGGCTGCGAACGCCGCGTGGTCTTCGACTTCATCAACGTCATCCAGGGCGACGCCAAGCTGAAGCAGGCGCTGATCAAGGACAAGCGTCTGGACACGCTGTCGATCCTGCCCACCTCTCAGACGCGCGACAAGGACGCGCTGACCAAGGAGGGTGTCGAGCAGATCCTGACCGAGCTGAAGACCGAGTTCGATTACATCGTCTGCGACAGCCCCGCCGGGATCGAGCGTGGCGCGCAGATGGCGATGTACTTCGCGGACGAGGCCGTGGTCGTCACAAACCCCGAGGTGTCGTCGGTGCGCGACAGTGACCGGGTGCTGGGCCTGCTGAGCAGCCAGACCCGGCGCGCCGAGACCGAGGGTGCCGAGCCGATCAAGGCGCAGGTCCTGCTGACCCGTCACGACCAGACCCGCATCGACAGCGGCGAGATGATGACGGTCGAGGACGTGCTGGAGATCCTGGCGGTTCCGCTTCTGGGCATCATCCCTGAAAGCAAGGCCATCCTGAAGGCCTCGAACGTCGGCACGCCCGTGGTCCTCGACGGGCCCTCGGCCGCGGCGCAGGCCTATGAGGACGCGGTCGCCCGCCTGACCGGCAGCCAGATCGAGATGCGCATTGCCGGTGAACGCCGGCCCGGCCTGTTCCAGCGGCTGTTCGGGCGTGCGTCATGAACCTGTTCAGCTTCGCCCGCAAGCCGCGCCCGCCCAAATCCGCACAGACGGCCAAGGACCGACTGCAGATCCTGCTGGCCCACGAACGCAGCGGGGGGGCCAAGGAAGCCGATTATCTGCCGATGCTCCAACGCGACATCGTCGCCGCGATCCGCAAGTATGTCGAGATCGGTGAGACGGACGTCGACGTCCGCATGGAACGCGGCGACCAGATGTCGAGCCTGGAGATCAACATCGAGCTGCCCGAGGTCAAACCGAAGTCGATCTGACCCTCGACATGCGCGGCGGCCGGGCCTGAACCGGCCGCCATCTCCTTCACAGGCCCGACGCGGATGTCTCGCGTCGAACATCACCGCAAGATGGACAGCGGACAAGGGCCGTTCACTGGCCTTGCCCGCTTGACCACCCGGCGTTGGCCGACTTTCTTTCCGGCCGGCGGGGACGGTCGCACTCCCCCGGCAGAGAAAGCGCCGCCAACTTCGGCGTCAGGCCGGACACCATTTTGATCCCGTCAATGCTTCGCCCCCCTGCCAAGGGCGCATCATCCGCTGCTTCGCGCTGATGGAGACAGTGCGGGTCCGGGCGCTTAAGTGCTGCCACAAGCATTCGGCGTTGTGCCAACCGCAAGCGGGTCTATCCCGGGCCGCGCCCGCAGCGCGTACCCGGATGCGAAGAGCATGACGACATCGGCAGGAACAGCTTGCAGCACGACGATGATCCAAGCGCCCGGTGGAAAGGCCGCAGGCACCCGGCCACACCAAACCCTTGCAGCCTCTCGATCGTCAGGCAGCGTCCTGCGGCCGCGTCGTCGGCTTCGGTATCGGGGCATCGAACAGTGCCGCTATTGCCGGCCAGCGGGCCATCCCCAAGGCCAGGAACCAGCCGCCCGCGAGGCTGATGACGATCGAGGCGACTGCCGGTGCCGCATAACTCGTCACGCCTGCCTTTCCCGCGATTCTGGCGATCAGGATCATGAAGATGGCATGGCTGACATAGAAGACGATGGACCGTTGCCCGATCCAGATCAGCGGGCCGGCAAGCGTTGTCCGCTCCAGCCTTAGCGCGACGGCGGAAAAGAACAGCATGCCGCAGAGCGAAATCGCGACCCAGTAGGGCCCGAAGTCGAGGTCGAAGCGCACGCTGGCCATTGCCGCCACTGCAACGATCGGCGCCAGCCACCAGACCCGGTCGGATCGCAGCATCCGCGCCGTTGTGCCGGCATGGCGCGACGTTGCGGCGCCAAGGAAGAACAGAGCCATCAGGTAGAAGACCCGCTCGGAATACTTGGCGCCATCCGGCGACAGCAGCGCGACGCCGAAGGCCGCCGCTGCAACCAGAAGCGGGTCAAACGCCTCAAGCGGCTTGGCGGCAAGGTAATAGACGAAGATGAAACCCAGGAACCATAGGTGGCTGCCGCCGGTATAGACCTGCTGCAGGTCGCTGGGGTCCATGAACTCGCGCCCTGAAACGGCGATATAGATCGTCGACCAGACGAGGAACGGCCACAGGATGCCGCGCAGCTTGCCGCCGAGGTACTGCTGCACCGGCTTGGCCAGCGACCGCGTCAGCAGCATTCCGGACAGGAAGACCAGCAGGGGCATCCGGAACAGCTGCAACGTCTCGTTCAGCTGGCGCCAGGTGTCATTCGGGGTGAAGCCATAGCTTTCGGGGATCGAGACCGAATGATAGGCGATGACGGCAAGAATGGCTGCTCCGCGCAGGATGTCCATCCAGAACATGCGGTGTTCGGCCATGGCGCGCGGTCGTGGTGGCCGGGGTGGGTCGATGGGGATGTGGGTCATGCAACGTCATCCTTGTCAGATCTTCTTGGCGCCGACCGGTTGGCATTAGTAGTTGTCCGCCCCCCGACAAACGCAAAGCCCAGACTAGTTTGCGTCGTGCGTCCGCGCTTTGCGCCAATCTGCGATGCATGCCGAGAGGTTCACGGAAGATGTACCGACGACATGGATCACGCCGGTAAGCTGCGTTCAACGCCGATGATCTAAAGCACATGGCAAGATCTGCCACTTTATTCGCAAAAAGCCTGCCGGCGGGCGGCAGGCTGCCGAAACCGCCATATACGACCGGCGGCCGGATGCTGGCTGCACGGGATCAGCTTCGCAACGTCGAAACCTTCGATGGAAATGATCAGCGGCTGCGGCTTGCTCGATCGGCAATCCCTGTGGATGATGCCGCATCGACAGGGTGGAGGCGCTTTGTGGCGCAGGCGGCGGATCATTTTGGCACGGTTCTGGGGCACTCGGCGGTTTTCGCCGGGCGGCGGCGGATTGTGGTGGCGGTTCTCGCGGCGCTTCTCAGCTGGGCGATCCTTTGGCAAGGCAGCGCTTGGCTGGCGGCACGGCAGGTCGTCGCGACGGTTCCGCAAGGTGAGAACATCCTGCGACTGGCCGTCTCTGGTCTGAGGGGAGAACTGGCGCGATACGAACGTCTGCCGGACCTCATGGCGCGCACGCCGGTTCTTGGGGATGCGCTTGCACCGGATGCGGGACGCGCCCAGATCGCCGCGGCGAACCTCTATCTTCGGCACGTGACGTCGCTGATGGGGCTGTCGGATGCCTATATCATGGACCGCAGCGGCGTGACCGTCGCCGCCAGCAACTTCGACCAGCCGCTCAGCTTCATCGGCGAGGATTTTGATTACAGGCCGTACTTCAGCGATGCTTTGGAAGGAGGAACGGGGCGGTTCTTCGCCTTGGGGACGACCTCGGGCAAGCGCGGCTACTATTTTGGGGCGGCCGTCCATGACCGAGGCCGAGTGGTCGGCGTGCTGGCGCTGAAGGTCGACATGGACGAGATCGAGGACAGCTGGCGCGCTGCGGAATACGAGATGATCGTCACCGACAGAGAGGGGATCGTGTTCCTGGCCAGCCGCAGGGACTGGCACTTCCGTACGTTGGCGTCGCTTACGCCCGCTGCGCGGGCGCGGGTCGCGGCGACCCGCCGCTATGGCGGACAGCCGTTGCAGGCGCTGCCCCTGAGACCAGCCGGCGCGGTCGAAGGTCATCCGCTGCTTCGCCTGGACCTGGGTGGCGTGCGGCGAGAGTTCGTCTCGGTCGCCGAGACGATGCCCGAAGCTGACTGGACGGTGCAGGTTCTGCTGGACACCGCCCCCGCGCGGCGACAGGCGCAGTTGTCGGTGGCGGCCGGGCTGCTGATCGTCGGCGCGACGCTGGCGGCCCTGATGGCCTGGATGCAGCGCCGCGCCCGACTGCGAGAGCGCCTGTCGATCCAGGCCGAGGCGCAGGCCCAGCTGGAAGAGCGTGTCACCGCCCGCACGCTGGAACTGGCGCAACTGAATGCCCGTCTGGAGGGAGAGGTCGCTGAACGCCGCCTGGCCGAGGCGGAACTGCGTCGCACGCAGCGCCACCTGGTCCAGTCCGCGAAGCTGGCGGCTCTGGGCCAGATGTCCGCGACCCTGTCGCACGAATTGAACCAGCCCCTTGGCGCGGTGCGCAACTTCGCCGCCAACGCGATGACCTATATCGACCGCCAGCGCGTCCCCGAGGCGCGAGACAACATCGCCCGCATCCTGACCTTGGCCGACCGGATGACCGAGATCGGCCGCACCCTGCGTAACTTTGCCCGCAAGCCCAATGCGCAGCTGTCGGACGTGGACCTGCACGAGGTTCTGCGCGATGCGCGAGAGGTGATTGCCTGGCGCATCGGCAAGCGCGAGGTGGAGCTGAACTTCGATCTTCCGCCGGTCCCGCTGGTTGTCAGGGCAGGGGCCGTGCGCCTGCAGCAGGTGATCGTCAACCTGCTTGCGAACGCGTTGGATGCGCTGGAGGATAGGCCAAACGCAGCCATCACGGTAACGGCCGAGACGACGGCGGACCGCATCACGCTGATCGTGTCCGATAACGGCCCGGGCATCCCGCCGGGACTGGAGGATCGCATCTTCGACCCTTTCTTCTCGACCAAGGGCGTCGGCAGCGGGCTTGGACTGGGGCTGTCGATTTCCTACAACATCGTCAGGGACTTCAGCGGTGAACTTCGACTTGTTCGACGGCCTTCTGGCGCCGAGTTCCGGCTGGACCTTCCCCGCTGCGGGGGGGCGAGATGACCGGGCGGGTCGTTCTGGTCGATGACGAGGCGGACATGCGCCTGTCCACGGCGCAGGCCTTGGATCTGGAAGGCTTCGAGGTCGAGGACGTGGGCGACGCGCAAGCGGCCCTGGACCGGGTTGGCTTTGGCTTCGATGGGATCGTCGTGACCGACATCCGGATGCCGGGCCTCGATGGCCTGACCCTGATGAGCCGCATCCACGAAATCGACGTCGACATCCCCGTGATCCTCGTCACCGGACACGGGGACATCCAGCTGGCCGTGCGGGCAATGCGTCAAGGCGCCTATGACTTCGTGGAAAAGCCCTTTGACGGGCAGCAGCTGGCCGAAATCGCGGCCCGCGCCATGGACTATCGCCGCGTCGTCCTGGAGAACCGGGTGCTGCGGGCGGCGGCGGGGCAGGCGGACGATCTGGAAACGCGGCTGGTGGGTCGTTCCAACGTCATGATCGACCTGCGCCGCCGGCTGCGCACCATCGGCCCGACCGAGGCCGACGTGCTGATCGTGGGCGAAACCGGCGTCGGCAAGGAGGTCGTGGCCCGCGCCCTTCACGACCTGTCGCCGCGCGCCCGCAAGCCCTTCATCGCCATCGACTGCGCCGCGCTGCCTGCCGCACTGATCGAATCCGAGCTGTTCGGCCACGAGGCCGGCGCCTTTCCCGGCGCGCTGCGTCCCCGCTATGGCAAGTTCGAACATGCCCGCGGCGGCACCATCCTGCTGGACGAGATCGGTTCGATGCCCCTGGACGTGCAGGGCAAGCTGCTGCGTGTGGTGCAGGATCGGGTGATCTCTCCCCTCGGCTCGAATGAGGATCGGGCGCTGGACGTGCGTTTTCTGGCGACCTCTCGCCAGCCCCTGGAGGACGAGGTCGCGGCGGGGCGATTCAGGGCGGATCTGCTCTATCGGCTGAACGTGGTCACACTGCATGTGCCCCCACTGTCCGCGCGGCGCGAGGACATCCAGCTGCTGTTCATCAAACTGGTGCAAGAAGCCGCGGCGCGCCATCGCCGCCCCTCGGTGACCGTTCCCCCGCAACTGCTGGCCGAGATCGCCGAGCGTCCCTGGCCCGGCAATGTCCGCGAGTTGCGCAACGCCGCCGATCGGCACGCGCTTGGCATCGCCCTGCAACCGGCCGAGGACCGGTCGCCCGATCAGATGCGGCTGGCGCAACGGGTGGCGGGGTTCGAGCGCGACGTGATCGTGGCGACGCTGGCGGCGCATGGTGGACGGCTGAGGCCGGTCTATGAATCGCTTGGGCTGTCGCGGAAGTCGCTTTACGAGAAGATGCAGAAATACCGGATCGACAAGTCGCAATACGTCGATGGAGGAGAAGACGGCGACGGCTGATGGGGGGAATTCCACCCACGTCAGTTCCGCCGATGTTACCGAATCCACCCATAGGCCGGCTTGGAACGACTTTTTCTGAGGCGCGCGATGCATGACGGCATTGCGCTGGCGGCATGGCAAGCTCTAGTTGGTGGCACTTCATTCTGCCGCAGGCCTGCTGGCGCTGCGGCACATTGGACAAATCTGGGAGGATTTTCATGCGCTTCATGACCGCCGCCATCGCGGCTGCCGCGGCCTTCGGCCTGTCGCCCGCGCTGGCTCAGGACGACCGTGCCGACTGGCCGTCCAGCCTGACCATCGGCACCGCCAGCCAGGGCGGCACCTATTTCATCTATGGGACGGGCCTAGCCGGGATGATCAGCCAGAACCTGGACCTGAACGCCTCGGCCGAAGTGACCGGCGGTCCGGTGCAGAACGCCACCCTGGTCGAGACCGGCGACCACCAGATCGGCCTGCTGACCATGGGACCGGCTTACGAGGCCTGGACCGGCAACAGCGAACTGGCCCCGGGCGTCGAGCACAAGTCGCTGCGGGCGCTCTTCCCGATGTACCAGACCCCGTTCGAGGCGGTTGCGCTGGAATCCTCGGGCATCGCCAACGTCGCCGACATGGACGGCAAGCGCGTCTCGGTCGGACCGGCTGGCGGCACGGCCGCGACCTATTGGCCGCGCTTCTTCGAGGTTCTGGGCGTCGAACCCCAGATCAGCTATTCCGGCGCGAACGACGCGACGGGCCAGGTCAAGGACGGCCTGATCGACGCGTTCGCCTTCGCGGCTGGTGTGCCGATTTCGGCTTTTGCGCAGATCGCGGCCGAAAACCCGGTCAACATCTTCGGCTTCACCGAGGAACAGCGCGCGCAGATCCTGGAAGAGATGCCCGAAGTGTCGGCCTTCGAGGTTCCGGGCGGCATGTACCAGGGCTTCCCCGAAGGTCATGGCACCGTCGCCATGTGGAACTTTGCCGTGGCCCATCAGGACATGCCCGAGAGCCTGGCCTATGAGATCACCAAGATGGTGATGGAGAACAACGAAGGCATGATGCAGATCCACGCATCGGCGGCCGAGACCCTTCCCGAGAATGCCGACAAGAACACCTTCCTGCCCTATCACCCGGGCGCGGTTCGGTATTTCGACGAAAAAGGCATCGAGATCCCGGCCGAACTGCGGCCCTGATCCTGCCCCCGGGGGCCGCCGCAGGCCCCCGGACCCACCCATCATCGGACCGGCCGCCCCGGATGTGACCGCGCGGCGCGGCCTTACGGAGATGTCCAATGTCTGCTGATGCCGCACTTGTGGCCGCACATGGCCCTGTCATTGCGCAGGGCGTCGATGAAGAGCCGATGGCCCCGAACCAGCGCGATCCCCGCGCCGGGACGGGAACGCTGATCGCCATTCTCTGCGCCGCCTATACGCTGTTCCACCTGATCGTCATGGTGCTCTATCCGCTCGAGACCTGGGCCTATCGCATGATCCATGTCTGCGGCGGTTTGGTGATCGGGTTCCTGACCTATTCCGCTCTGACCCAGGGCGACGGCGATTCAGACGCCCCCTCGCGTCGCGGCGCGGTTCAGACGGTGCTGCTGGGCGTGGCCCTGATCGGCATCGGCTATGGCTTTGCGGTGATCGCCTATGCTTGGGGCGCGTGGTGGCTGGCAGGCGTGGCCATGCCGCCAGCCTTCGGGTTCCGCACCTATGGCATGCCGCTGGCCATCGGCACGATTGCGGCGATCGTCGCCGGCTGGCGCTACTCCTCGCGCAACCGCGGGCGGATCTATCCGGCCGACCTGCTCTTGTGCCTGGCCTCCATCGCGGTGCTGGGATACATCCTGTTCATCGTGGGGGCGCTGCGGATGCGCGCGGGCACCGGCATGGCGCAGCCGGGCGATTTCTGGGCCGCGCTGACCGGCGTCATCCTGATCCTTGAACTGACGCGCCGCCTCACCGGCCTTGCGCTGGTCATCATCGTCGCGGTCTTCATCGGCTACAGCTTCCTCGGGCCGTGGCTGCCCGGCTTCCTGAACCATCGCGGCTATACGCCAACACGGTTCTTCACCTATATCTTCACCGATCAGGGCGTGCTGGGCGACCCGATCGCCGTGAGCTCGACCTACATCATCCTGTTCATCGTCTTCGCGGCCTTCCTGCAGGCCTCGCGGGTGGGCGACTATTTCGTGAACTTCGCCTTCGCCTGCGCGGGTCAGGCGCGGGGCGGCCCGGCCAAGGTGGCGGTCTTCGCATCCGGCCTGATGGGCATGATCAACGGCACCTCGGCGGGCAATGTGGTGTCGACCGGCTCGCTGACCATTCCGCTGATGAAGAAGGTCGGCTACTCGCCCAAATCGTCGGCCGCGATCGAGGCCACGGCATCGTCGGGAGGGCAGATCCTGCCGCCGATCATGGGCGCCGGCGCCTTCATCATGGCCGAGGTGACGGGCATCCCCTACACCGACATCGTCATCGCGGCGATCATCCCGGCGCTTCTCTATTTCGTGTCAGTCTATTTCATGGTCGACCTGCAGGCGCTGAAGCTGGACATGAAGGGCCTTCCCCGGTCCGAGCTTCCGCGTTTCGGCACCCTTGTGCGCCAGGTCTATCTATTCCTGCCGATCGTGATCCTGATCTATACGCTTTTCGCGGGCTATTCGGTCATTCGGGCGGGTGCGATGGGCATGGCCTCGGCCGCCGTGGTCAGCTGGCTGACTCCCTACAAGATGGGTCCGCGTCAGATCTTCCGCGCGCTGGACATGGGCGCCCGGATGTCAATCCAGCTGGTCGCGGTCTGCGCGGCTGCGGGCGTCATCGTCGGCGTCATCGCGCTGACCGGAGTGGGGGCGCGGTTCTCCTCGCTGCTGCTGACGATCGCTGACCAGAACCAGTACCTGGCGATGTTCTTCGCGATGTGCATCTCGATCATCCTGGGCATGGGGATGCCCACGACGGCGGCCTATGCGGTGGCGGCGGCGGTCGTGGCGCCGGGCCTGATCCAGTTGGGGGTGCCGGTGCTGGTCGCGCATTTCTTCGTCTTCTACTATGCCGTCATGTCGGCGATCACGCCCCCCGTTGCGCTGGCGGCCTATGCCGGCGCGGCGCTCTCGGGGTCGGACCCGATGAAGACCAGCGTCGAAGCGTTCAAGCTTGGCCTTGCCGCCTTCATCGTACCCTTCATGTTCTTCGGATCGCACGAACTGCTGATGCAGGGTGAAGTCGTGGACATCGTTCACGCGACGCTGACCGCGCTTCTGGGGATGTTCCTGCTGTCTGCAGGGGTCATCGGCTACTACTTCGGGCAGGCAAGCGGCCTGGTGCGGATCGTGCTGATCGGCGCCGCCCTGTCGATGATCGCGGTGGGTCTTCTGTCCGATATCGTCGGTCTGACTGTCGCGGCGCTGCTGTTCCTGTGGCAGCGGAAGATGGTCTCGCCCGCGTCGCTGGCGCAGGGCAGCGACTGAGTGGCCAAAGTCGAAGTTCATGGGGCAGAGGAATAAACCTAGGCCCCTCGGACCGGGTGCGGGCACACCGGCACCCAGGTCCGGTCGTGGGACGCGAATCGGTGCCTCTGTCAGGCAGCAGCATTGGCACGTCCACCCATCACCGCCATGCCAGTTACGGAGCGGGCCCAGCTAGGGACAGGCCCCAGCTTCTGGTGTAACTAGGTTCCCAAGCTTCGAACTGCGTGATTCAAATCACCGGGTGATTGCCTTAACCCCGAATGTCGCCCGGAAGCTGATTGCAGGCTGGTCGATCGTGGATCATCGGTTACGTGGTCCCGCAGAATATAGGGCTCGAACAGACCGTGGAAAATGAAAAGGGACCGGACTGGCGATAGAGCAAACCACTGCATCCCACAGGAGCACAGCCGAGGTCTATGTCAACGGCGTGGAGGGTGAACTGCCCGTGAACGCAAGAGAGACGCCGGTTCTTCGGAAACCCATTCTGAGCCAAGCGCAAAGACTCGAAAGGGTGGATGGCGCGGCCCACCCATTTGCAATATAAGAAGAAAGAAGGCCCCAATCGAGTTCTTGGACGGATCTTGCATCGGAGTGTGGCGGAACAGGTGGCCCCCTGCATCGGGTCGCAGCCTGTCGCCATCAGTAAGAACTGTCAAGGAACGTCAGCGGGTTATGTCCGCTGACTGTAAAGCCACGTTGCACCCTGTCGCATCCATCTACTATCCTTTTCGATGGGTAGAATGTGGGTGCGACATGCCGAAGAAGGCTGCAGAACTCTCCGCCATCGACGTGAAGCGGCTGAAGCATCCGGGGCAGGGGCGCAATGTCATGTTCGCCGTTGGCGGTGTAGCGGGGCTGTTTTTGCAGATCATTCCGACGGGCGCCCGCAGCTGGATATTCCGCACGACGATCGGCGCCAAGCGGCGCGACATCGGCCTCGGTGGTTATCCTGACGTGTCGCTAGCCCAGGCGCGGGAGATGGCCAGAGAGGCCAAGAACAAGATCCGGCAGGGCATCGACCCGATAGAGGAGCGAAAGGCCGTCAGGGCGGCTCTGGTGGCTTCTCAGAAGCGCAGCCTGACCTTTGCCGAGGCAACCGACCGCTTCCTCGAAAGCAGGCTCACCGAGTTCAAGAACGACCAGCACAAGCAGCAGCTATGCCGGACCGGAGATTGGCGAGCTGCTGGTCGCGGACCTGACCATCCAAGACATGCTTCGCGTGCTGCAGCCGCTCTGGCAGACGAAGACTGAGACGGCGACCAGGCTGCGCGGCCGGATGGAGAATGTCCTGTCATGGGCGACGGTTGCCGGATACCGCAAGGGCGACAACCCGGCGCGTTGGCGGGGCAACCTTGATGCGCTGCTGCCAAAGCCTGGCAAGGTCGCGGAGAAGGGCAATCATCCCGCCGTGGCGCTGGATCAGGCGGCGGCGTGGTTCCAAGCGCTGCGGACGCGTGGGGGTACGGCAGCGCGAGCGTTAGAGTTTCTGACGCTCTGTGCCAGCCGATCGGGCGAGGTCCGCGGCGCCACTTGGGACGAGGTGGACGAGGCCGGCAAAATCTGGACCATCTCTGCGGCACGGATGAAGGCCGAGCGCGAGCATCGCGTCGCACTGACAGATCAGGCATTGCGCATTGCCCAGGCGATGCCGCGGCAGGCCGGATCGCCCTACATCTTCGCGGCGCCGCGTGGCGGGCCGCTGTCGGACATGAGTATCAGCGCCGTCATGCGAAGGATGCAGGCAGACGCTGAAAGCGCAGCAAAGAAGGCAGGGAAGGACGCTGCAGCCGCAGGATGGCGTGATAAGCGCTCCCGCCGCCCTGCTGTTCCTCACGGGCTGCGCAGCACGTTCCGCGATTGGGTGAGCGAGTTGATGGACTATCCCCGCGACATGGCAGAGATCGCGCTGGCTCACAACGTTGGCTCGGAGGTGGAGCGCGCATACCGGCGGGGTGACATAATCGAAAAGCGGCGACAGATGATGGCGGATTGGGCGCAATTTTTGAGGGCTGGATGATGAATGCGGACAGCATTCGGCGCCGTCTGGAGAAAATCGCACGTGCGACCGCACCCGCTCAATCAGTTGATGCCACCGGGTTCTGGGTCGGCGATCAGGCAGGGGAAAGGCGGGCATTGGACGATCTTCGCACCGGCCGGCGCGACTGGCTTGGAGCGTGTCGCTCCTCACAGCAAGGTCTCAAGGCGCTAGACGAGGGCGAACTGGAAATGGCCGAGATCTATGTCTGGCAGGCGACGGATTTTCTCCTGGGCGCGCTATGGTCGAGGATGGAGCCCTCGGACATCGAGTTCCTGTCTAAAAGTGCCCAGCGCCGCGGGAGGAAATCCGAAACAGACGATCGAAATCGAGCTTTGGCCGCTGCTGTGGATGAACAACTTCAGAAGGGCCTGACCGGCAAAGCCGCCCGTAACGCCGCCTTACAACAACATCCAGCACTCGCCAGCGCGTTCTTTGGCTTGTCTGACGATGCTATCCGAAAGGCAGCAGATCGCGGCGCGAAAGCTCGCTGAAAGACTAAATCGAGACGGAAATACGGCCTGCCGCGTTCAACTTGACTGCATCCGTAATGAGAGGATGCATCATGTTCATATCAGACAAGCAGGTTGCCGAACGCTATGGCGTTGCCCGCCCAACCGTTTGGCGCTGGCTGAAAGCCGATCCGACCTTTCCTAAACCTGTTTCCCTTTCGTCCGGCTGCACCCGCTGGAAGCTCGACGAGATCGAGCAGTGGGAAGCTGCCCGCCGCGCGGCATGAGAGGTTCAACATGCAGATAAAAACAGTAAGCCCCGCAGCCGCTGGCACGGCTAACGGGGCAATATCCGAAGCGGCGAACTTCTTGAATGCGTTATACGCCAACCGCCGCTTCCAAGCAACGCCCTTGAGCTACTGGGAGATGAGCAAGTGACCCGCAAGATCTTTGACGTTCGCATCTATCCCGGCGTCACCTCCGGCTTCGATATCATTCTCAGGGTCCGTGGCGGCATCACGAAGCATGGCAGTCACCCGACGATAGAAGCGGCCCTGGAAGCTGCACAGGCTATCCAGGGTAGGCCGACCGCCCAGCCTGTGTATGTCTATGCGCGCAGCTTGCCCGAGCTGATGGCCGAGGCTTTCGCGCCTGCCGTGGGTGGAATGCTGAAAGGCAGGGCGAAATGAGCGACGCACAATCGCTGACCGCCGCCCTTCGCGGCAAGTGGCATCGCATCTATGGGTTAGCCTGTTGCCCAGCGCACAGTGACAGGCGCCCGTCACTGACGATCGGAGACGGGCACGACGGCCGTCTGCTGTTGTCCTGCAAAGCAGGTTGCGACTTCCTTGATGTGCTGAGCGCTCTCCGCGGCCTCGGCCTTATGGAGGGCAGTGGATCTTATACGCCGCCCAGCGCCGCCGATGTCGCCCGACGGGAAGCCGAGGCAAGGGCGGAGGCCGAGCGGGTCGAGCGCAAGGCGTTGGCGACGTGGAACGAGGCGCTGCCAATCGGCGGCACGATTGCGGAGCGATATCTGCGCGGCCGGGGTATCACGTGCCCGCTGCCATCAACGCTGCGCTTTCACCCGGAATGCTGGCACCCCACCGCAAAGCGGTATCCGGCGATGGTGGCCCTGATCGAGGGGCTGCCGCGGACAGCAATCCATCGCACCTATCTGCGCGCTGATGGAAGCGGCAAGGCAGACGCGGATCCGGCCAAGGCCATGCAGGGCGCGTCCATGGGTGGCGCTGTTCACCTCGTGCAGGCTGACGGGCCCCTTGTGGTAGCAGAGGGCATCGAGACGGCCTTGAGCCTTGCCAGTGGCCTATTGCGCGGCGTTGCCAGCATTGGGCGGCATTATCCGCACCGGGCATTGCCGGCCTTCGCCTTCCCGAGTGTCCGCAACGCCTGACGATTGCCAGCGACGGAGATCCTGCGGGCATGACGACAGCGAACAAGCTGGCCGAGCGTGCCGATGCCTTGGGTTGGGCTGTCAGTCTGCTTCCCGCGCCACAGGGGCGCGACTGGAACGACATTCTGCAGATGAACGGGGCAAGCACATGAACGCGATTCCCGAACCTATCCCATTCAAGCCAGAATGGCCGGATGCCGACACGCGCCTTCTGCGTACCGATCTGCCGGAACCCCCTGTGTTAGCGCTGGACGACCTGTTCTTGCCGAAGTGGGCTGCCTGGCTTCGTGGTGCAGCTATCGCCAAGGGCGCGCCGCCCGATTACGTCGTTGCGTCAGTTCTGTCAGTTTGTGGTTCTCTCATTGGGAACACTCGCTGGGTGTCGCCATGGCAGGGCTGGGCTGAACCGCCGGTTATCTGGTCCGTAGTGATCGGCAGCCCCTCGGCAGGCAAATCGCCCGCCATCGATGCTGTGCTGGTTCCGCTAAAGCGGGTCGAACGCGGGTTGCGTGAAGCCGCTCGAAGCGAGTTGAAAGAGTGGCGCGGCAAGGCCGAAGTCGCCAAGCTTGCGGAGAGTGCTTGGAAATAGGCGGTCAAGGCAGCCATCAAAGCAGGGGAAGAACCTCCTTCGAAACCTGCTTCCGCTAATCCTGGCCCTGAGCCCGTCATGCCTCGACTGGCTGTCTCAGATGCCACGGTCGAGAAGCTGGCAGTCATTATGGCCGGGCAGCCGCGCGGGACACTACTAGCAAGAGACGAGCTGGCGGGATGGCTGCAGGGTATGTCGCGCTACTCTGGCGGATCTGACCGGCCATTCTGGCTGGAGGCTTAAGGCGGGCGCTCCTTCTCGGTCGAGAGAATGGGGCGAGATCCGGTCTATGTGGACCGGCTGGCAGTAGGCGTTCTCGGTGGCATCCAGCCCGACAAGCTGCGCAGTCTGTTGCTGAAGTCAGATGACGACGGACTGTTGGCGCGGTTTGCGCCTGTGTGGCCGCATCCTGCGCCTGTGAAGCGTCCTGACGCTATCCACGATGAGACATTCATCGACGCAGCTATCGGACGCCTCCTGTCGCTGGAGATGCCGTCGGATGAGGATGGCGTGCAGCGGCCGTGGTTCGTCCCCTTCTCCGAAGCGTCACGGGACATGCTCGACGCCTTCCGCTTGGAAGTCCGGCGCTGGGAGGGAGATGCTGAAGGGCTGTTGCTTTCATTTATCGGCAAGCTGCCGGGACTGGCAGCGCGGTTGTCGCTAGTTATCGCGATGTTGGACTGGGCGAGCGGTGAGGCTGATATGCCCAGCGAGATCACGGTGCAGCACTTCGGGCGTGCTGCGCATCTGGTCGAGAGCTACCTGCTGCCCATGGCCCGCCGCTCCTATGCCGAGCATGTCGGCGGCCCTGCCCAGCGTTCTGCCAGGGCGCTAGCGGCGCTGATCCAACAAGAAGGCTGGAAGACATTTACCGCTCGCGAGGTGCGGCGGAAACAGCGGGCGCACTTGTTGGACATGGAGACAATCAACCCCGCAATACGTGCACTCGAAAGCGCTGATCTGGTCCGCGCAGTCGAGGTTCCTTCCGGACCTAAAGGCGGCGCCCCTAAGAGACTGTTCTCCGTCAACCCGATCGTGTTGGAGGTTCAGGCATGACCCGATGGCTTCAAGCGGCCAAGGCCGGTGAGTGGTGTACTGACACACTGACAGAACTGACAAAACCCAACTGCGTGAAGATCGTAAGCGTTGAAAAGCAACGGGAGCGTGGGTTCTGTCAGTATCGTCAGGCTGTCAGTCCGGTCCTGGTGCACAACCGAACAGATGCGCCAGCAGAGGTTCCGTCAGTATCGTCAGTGCGTCAGTGCGTATCCCCCATCATATCGCCTGCCGTCAGCGCTGCCGTGGTTCTCGCGTTCGAAGACTACTTTGCAAGCGATGATCCGCGTGATGCGAGGGCGTGGACATGACGGAACGGCTAGAAGCTGGCCGCGCTCAGGCTACCCAAATGGCTGAGAATCTTTCTCATCAGCTCCGCTGGAACAGGGATAACCCAAAGGCAATGTGGGCACATCGGGCACTGGCATCTGCGATGCGCGCTGGGCTGACCATGCGCGGTCCCTGGGAAATGTGCGGAGCGATCCATGGAGAAGACGGCGCAGTCGTTCATGGGCATCACGACGACTATGACAGGCCGATGGATGTCAGGTGGCTGTGCCAGCGACATCATCGCATGCTCCATGCTGCACAGCGGAGGATGAACCGATGACGGGGGGCGGCTTCTCAAAATCCATGGGTGCGCTTTCCGGGACCCGCGTCGAAAGCACACGCACGCATCCCCAATTGGAAATTTCTGGAGGCTGCCATGGGACGGCATAGGACCCCCCTCGCGAAAGCTAAGCTGACCGGCGCCGACCGCAAGCATCCCGACCGCTACCGCGACCGGAGGGAGCCAAGCGGCGGCGGACCCGTTGGCGATCCTCCGTGCTATCTCGATGCGGAAGCGAAGCGGTTCTGGCGGATCTTCGCAGCAGAGCTGCCTTGGCTGCAGTTCTCGGATCGGGCCATTTTGACATCTGCATCGATTTTGAGGGCACGCATGATTGCGGCTGCAGACGGAGCAACCGGGGCACTGGTGCGGGAATACCGTTCTACGCTGTCTAGCTTGGGCGCCACGCCTGCAAGTCGTCAGCGTGTCTCGTTGCCTTCCGAGCGTGACGGTGATGATCCCTGGGCATTTTTGGAGGGCAAGCAATGACTGCCCCTGATCGACGGCCTGATATGGCCGAGGTGCTGGCGCAGGCGGCGCGGCTGCTGGCTCAGTCTGCGCAGGCAACGGATCTGGCTAAACGGTATCAGGCGGCAGGCTTGGCAATGCTGGCAGGCGTGTGCGGCAGCGGGCCAGCGATCGACGCCAGCGCAGGTATCCGTCGCATCTCTGCCTTTCGAACGGCTTGCACGGAGCGCGGCATCCGCATGACCGGCGACGACCACATAGGCGAGGCCGGCGCAGCCGATCTTCTGGCGGTGGCGCGTTCGACGCTGGCGATGTGGCGGCAGGAAGGCCGTCTTCCCTATCGGCGCAACCCGTCGGGCCAGATCCAGTATTCTCTGGCCACTCTGGCTGAATTCGTCGGTTCATTCCCAACTGACTGACAGATCGCCTTGTTTCGCCCAGTAGCTAACGGAGGTTTTCGGCCCCGCCGCGCTACTCTTGCTGAAACAGATGGAGTTCTATCAGCATGAACGTGAGTATCAGAAACTCAGTTGCCCGGGCCGCTTATTCGGCCTTTATGTCGGCGGCAAAAAGCTCAGACCAGCGCGGCGACGCTACCGGCTTCGCAGCCAAAGCCTTCCCAGGCGATCGGATCACACAAGAGATCCTCCTGCGTGGTGCAACCGGGCCTCTGACCACTGGAGACGCAACGCAGATCAGCGAGACGGTTGGCGCGTTTATCGGTGGCCTCGCCCCCCTGTCGGCGGCGGCTCGACTGATGGCACGGGGCTTGCCGATCAGCCTGACGTCGCGTGCATCGGTGGCGATCCCTTACCGCACCGGCCGCGCAGCCCTGACGTGGGTCGGTGAGGGCGAGGCCATTCCGGTCAAATCCTATGCTTTGAGTGCCTCGAGGGTTGGTCCCCTTAAAAAGATCGCTGGCGTGACGGTTCATTCGCGCGAGTTTTCACGCAGCACCTCGGCAGCCCCGATCTTTGAACGCCTGTTGCGCGAGGATGCGGCCGATGCCCTGGACGTGGCAGTCTTCGGCTCGACTGCCGCTTCGGACATTGCGCCCGCCGGTCTGCTCGACGGTGTAACGCCCCTGCCCGCGACGGTCGGGGGAGGTCTGGCTGCAATGGAGGGAGATCTTATTGCCCTCTCTGCCGCGGTCACTACTGCCGGCGCGCAGACGGTGGTGATCGTGACAACGCCGGAATTGGCCGCAACCATCAAGATCAGGAAACCGGAGCTAGCCGATATGGTCTGGCCTGCGCTGGGACTGCCCGCTGGCCGCGTGGTCGCGATCGATCCGGACGCGTTTGCCTTTGCTTCCGGCCTGGTGGACATCGAGGCGTCAAAGTCGGCGGTCCTTCACATGGACGACGAGGCGCCGACGCAGCTGTCTATTGCTGGTTCGCCTAATGCCGTCGCAGCTCCAGCTCGCAGTATGTTCCAGACGGACCTGATCGCGACGCGGCTGATCTTTGACGTGTCCTTCGCGATGCGTGCTCCCGGCCTAGTAGCCTTTATTGATGGAGCGGCATGGTGATGCGGTCCCGTGAAGAAGTGAAGGCCGATGCGGAAGCGCTTCTGAAGCGCGTCGAAGAGACGCTAGCGCGCCCGCGACCTCCAGAAGATGCACGGTGGAAGTCGGCGCCTGTGGAAGCCCTGCCACATTCATCGCGGATGACTGATGATCAGATGCTGGACACAGTTGCGAGGGGCGTGGCCTTAGCCATGCGAGACGCCACCAGCCCCTTGCTGACCCGCATCGACAACTCGAAACCTGTACGCGCGAACTGTCCCAAGCCGTCCAAGATCTGACGGCCATCGTCGCTGCATTTGGAGATGATGAACATGTCGAATGACCTCATCCCCCGCACGCTGACCGTTCTGGCCGTCAGCGAGGCGCAGGATGAATTGCTTTGTCGTGCGGTTCTACGGGCCGTTGAAAATGGAGCAAGCGAGGACGAGTGGCGGGCGACGATGCGCGCAACTCGAAAGTTGCTGTCGTCGCAGTTTTTCGAGATGGTCGACCATTTTGAGGCTGACATCTCCAAGGATCCTGATGTCGAGCGGATGCTGCAGCGAGTTGTCCAGATCGAGGCCGAGCATGGTTGATCCTTCGGCTGTATGCGAAGGAGGTGCGGCAACATGAGTGCGCGCGACGATTTGCTGGCGATCCCCGACGAGGTGCTGCGAAGCGGTCGCATCGGGCAGGCGGCGCTTGTGTTCATGGACTTCCGCGACGCGCCCAAGTGCTGGTGGACAGGCTTTGGTGATCTGGATGCAGCCGGCCACCGCTGGCAGGGGCTGGGCGATCTCATCAGTGTCAGCCCGATCAGCACCAGCTACCAGGTGTCGGCGCAGAAGCTGACATTCCAGCTTGCGGCAACGCAGGAGATGATCGCCCTGGCCTTGGACGCGCGGCATCGGGTGCGCGATCGAACGGTGACGGTCTATCTGCAGATGTTCGCGATGGACGGGCAGGCGGTGGGCGGCGTCGAGAACGGCCAGCCCCTCGGCTCTCCCCTGTCGCTGTTCAACGGCGCGATGCAGAAGATCGCATGGGCTGCCGAAGGCTCGACCAGCCGGCAGCTCACGCTTGACTGCAAAGGGGTGTTCTTCCGCCGCAACTCTGCACCGCGGGGCCGCTGGACGGACTCGGACCAGAAGGCACGGCACCCCGGCGATCGGGGTTTTGAGCGAACGCCCCTCTACGCGAACAACTATCAGGCCCCCTGGCGTCGATGAGCTAGGGCCAGGATGCGCCCTGCGGCCAGTGCCGTGAAGCATCTGGGATTAGACGGTGGAGTGCCTGATGTGGGTAGTGGTGATGCTTAATCGAGGCCGGAAATGGTTTATCAGACACCGGGGATCTGGCGACTTTGGCGACCTTGTTATCGAGTTCGTGCTATATCTGGCCGTGGCTACACCATCGATATACGCGGTGATTTACGGGCTATCATTGGTGTTCGGCTGTCATTAGCCAGTGCCAAAAGCGAAGGGCCATCACGTATGCCACGGCCACCCAAATCCCCAAAGAACCTCGTTCTCCGCCCAGGGTTTCTACTTGGACAAGCTCTATATTTGTCCCAGCTTTTCCTAGCTGCTCTGTAGTCATCTCCAGCTGTTGTTCAACCCCGCCTGCGAAGCCGGTCACTAGCATGAAAAAGCAGAGTGATATCAGGATGGCACCACCTCCCAAAAACAGTATGACAACATGAGCTTTGCGAGGAATTTGAGGGATTAGCCAGAAGGGAGCCGCGATGATTGCGACAGCGGCGGTCCACAAGCTAGCTGTAAAGCCGTCCATCAATTTTTCCTATCAGTTTGTCGGGCAATTGGAGTGCGCCCCTCGGGCTGGACCACTCAGGCGGCTCGCTTTGACCGGGGCGCGGCGTTTCTTTCGTCGAACTGGTTGGGGCTCAAGTAGCCGAGCGCAGAATGCAGCCTGGTGGAGTTG
>NZ_JAOTBE010000025.1 GCF_026162645.1 Paracoccus rhizosphaerae | reverse complement strand
GGCGCTGAATCCGGATGGATCGGGCAGCTGGGTGATGGTAGTCTCTGGCATGGGCATATCCCTTTCTCGGTTGAGAATTGACGGCGTTCTGATCACCGCCATGATATGCCGCCCCCCCCCCCCCGAGGCATCACCAACTTTCGCTCATTACTCCCAGTTTCTGCTCCATGCGCAGTGTCTGGCGGATACGAAATCGGGCTGTGGTTTCACGGCCGACCCAAGTGCATGCCCTCCGTTGGCCACGCAAACCAACCTCAAGATCGGACAAGCGCAGCATCGGCTGCAAAGACAAAGGGCGGCCTGATGGCCGCCCTTGCTCGTCTTGAAGGGGAAGGTCAGAGCGTGCGCTCGACTTCCTCGCGCTCAAAGATCTCAATGACATCGCCCGGGCGGATGTCGTCGTAGTTCTCGAAGGCCATGCCGCATTCCTGACCGGACTGCACTTCCTTGACCTCGTCCTTGAAGCGCTTGAGGGTCTTCAGCGTCCCTTCGTGGATCACCACGTCGTCGCGCAGCAGGCGCACACCGGCGGACCGGCGAGCAACGCCCTCGGTGACCAGGCAGCCCGCGACCTTGCCGACGCCGGTGACCTTGAAGACCTCCTTGATCGAAGCATAGCCGATGAAGTTTTCGCGAACCTCAGCTGACAAAAGGCCGGATGCGGCGGCTTTGATGTCATCCACCAGATCGTAGATGATCGAGTAGTAGCGGATCTCGACCCCCTTCTGGTTGGCGGCATTGCGGGCCGGAGCGTTGGCGCGGACGTTGAAGCCGATGACCGGCGCACTGGACGCTTCGGCCAAGCCGATATCCGATTCGGTGATCGCGCCAACGCCATAATGAAGGACGCGGACGCGGACCTCGTCGTTGCCGACTTTTTCCAGCGCCTGGACGATCGCCTCGGCAGAGCCCTGCACGTCGGCCTTCACGACCACCGGCAGTTCTGCCACGTTCACGTCGGCCTTGGCCTTGGCCATCAGTTGTTCCAGCGTCGTCGCGGCACCGGCGGCGGCGCGCTTGTCCTTGGCCTGCTGGACGCGGTAATCCGCGATCTCGCGCGCCTGGGCTTCGGTCTCGACGACGTTCAGAACGTCGCCCGCCTCGGGCGTGCCGTTGAGGCCCAACACCTCGACGGGAACCGAGGGACCGGCTTCCTCGACGCGCTCGCCCTTGTCGTTGATCAGCGCGCGGACCTTGCCCCACTGTTCACCCACGACGAAGATGTCGCCGCGGCGCAGGGTGCCGTGCTGGACCAGGACCGTCGCGACGGGGCCACGGCCCACGTCCAGCTGCGCCTCGATCACGGCGCCTTGCGCGGCGCGCTTGGGATTGGCCTTCAGTTCGAGGATCTCGGCCTGCAGCGCGATCGCCTCCAGCAGGTTATCAAGTCCCTGGCCGGTCTTGGCCGAGACCTCGACATCCTGCACGTCGCCCGACATCTGCTCGACCACGACCTCGTGCTGCAGCAGGTCGGTACGAACCTTGTTCGGATCGGCCGAGGGCTTGTCGACCTTGTTGATCGCCACGATCATCGGGACACCGGCGGCCTTGGCGTGGTTGATCGCCTCGACCGTCTGCGGCATCACGGCGTCATCGGCCGCGACCACCAGGACGACGATGTCGGTGACCTGAGCGCCACGCGCCCTCATCGAGGTGAAGGCCGCATGGCCCGGCGTGTCGAGGAACGACAGCACGGCGCCGGATTCCGTCGTCACCTGATACGCGCCGATATGCTGGGTGATGCCGCCGGCCTCGCCCGAGACGACGTTGGCGTGACGGATCGCGTCCAGCAGCGAGGTCTTACCGTGGTCGACGTGGCCCATGATCGTGATGATCGGCGGGCGCGACTGCAGGTCTTCGTCCTTGTCGGTGACGGTGTCGATCACCTGCTCGACGTCCGAATCGCTGACGCGGACGGCGCGGTGGCCGAATTCCTCGATCACCAGCTCGGCGGTGTCGGCGTCGATGGGCTGGTTCATGCTGACCATCATACCCATCTTCATCAACGACTTGACCACGTCGGCGGCGCGTTCCGCCATCCGGTTGGCCAGTTCCTGCACGACGATGGTTTCGGGCAGCTGGACGTCGCGGACCTGCTTTTCGGCCCGGACCGACTGGCCCATCGCCTTCTGGCGGGTGCGCTCCTGCTTGCGCTTCATCGCGGCCATGCTGCGCTGGCGGCCGCCTTCGCCGTTCAGCGCCTGGTTCAGCGACAGCTTGCCCGAACGGCGGTTGTCGTCGCGGGTGGTCTTGGCGGTCTTGTCGCGGTCGGTGCGCTCGACCCGTTCGGGCTTGCGAGCAACCGCGGTCGAAACGCCCTTCGTCTCGGCGCGCGCGGCGGCGGCCTCGATCGCGGCCTGATCGGGCGCGGCCGGCTTGGCGGCGGCGGTCGGCTTGGCGCGCGGCTCGGCCTTGCGCTTGGCGGCTTCCTCGGCCTCGCGCGCGGCGCGGGCTTCTTCCTCTGCCTTGGCCTTCAGCGCCTCTTCGCGCTCGCGCTCCTCGCGGGCCTTGGCCTCGATCTCGGCGCGGCGACGCTCGCGCTCTTCCTCGCGGGCCTTTTCCTCGGCGGCGCGGCGGGCGGCGTCATCGGCCTCGCGCGCCTTGGCGGCGGCGAGGGCCTTCAGGCGGCGCTCCATCTCGGCATCCGAGATGCCCGCGGGGCGCTTCGAGGGATCGCCTGCCATCCGGGCGGTCAGGGGCGTCTTGGTCTTGTCGGCGACCTGGGTCTGGGCGGCGCCCGCCTTAGGCACCACGACGCGCTTGCGCTTTGTCTCGACGACCACGCTTTTCGTGCGGCCGTGGCTGAAGCTCTGCTTGACCTGGCCCGAACGGCCGCTGCCGCCGAGACCCAGGGGGGATTTTCCGTCTTTATCGCTCATCTGCGTCTTCATTCCTTCCCGACGGCCGCATTGCCGTCGTCATGCCCGCGCAGACCCGTCAGTCTGCCGGCTTCCAAGATCACCTTGTCCGTCAGGCCACCCGCCGCAAGCGCGCCGTGTATGACATGATCGCGCCCAAAGGACAAACCCAATTCTGATGCGGTCAGGCAGCCGAACCACCGTCCGCCGGTGGGCGTCCACAGCTTGCCCTTGCCGCGGTCCGACCCGTCGCTGGCCTGCAGCAGGACCTTGGCGCGCCCTTCGGCCAGCCAGCCCTTGACCTTTTCGAACCCCGCAACCGCCCGGCCTGACTTGCGCGCCAGCGAGATCAGGTCGACCAGTCGCCGCGCGACCCCGGCCTCGACCAGATCGGCCAGGTCCGGCGCTGCGTTCACCTGCGTCCGGGCCGCGCGCGAGAACAGGCCCTTGGCCACGGCCCGGTCCAGTGCCGCCCGGTCGGCGGCGACCCAGATGCCGCGGCCCGGCAGCTTCTCGGCCAGGTCAGGCACCACCTGCGCCTCGGGGCCGATCACGAAGCGGATCAGCCCGCGCTTGGGCTGAACCTCTCCGGTGGCGATGCACCGGCGTTCCGGGTCGTCCCGGTCCTTGTCACGTCCACCGCGGCTCAAGCTTTGCACAGAACCGGGGCGATCAGGCCCCGGCCTCCTCGTTGTCGTCGTCCTCTTCGGCCTCGTCCGCCTCGGGCTCAAGCTCGGTCGGATCGACCCAGCCCAGCAGGACGCGGGCGGTCATCACCATGGTCTGGGCCTCTTCCAGGCTGATGTCGAAGGGCTCCAGCAGGCCCTCGTCCTTGACGCGCTGGCCATTCACCGTGGTCCAGCCGCCGGCCAGTTCCCAGTCGGCGCAGGTGGCGAAATCTTCCAGCGTCTTCACGCCGTCCTTGGCCAGTGCCTCCACCATCTGGGGTGTCAGCCCCTCGAATTCAATAAGGCTGTCCTCGGCGCCAAGGGCGCGGGCGGCCTCAAGCGCGGCCTTGTTCTTCGCCTCCAGCACGTCGCGGGCACGGGCCTGCAACTCGGCCGCAGTGCCCTCGTCCACGCCGTCGATGGTGAGCAGCTCGTCCTGTTCGACGTAAGCCACCTCTTCGAGGTTGGTGAAGCCCTCGGCCACCAGCAGCTGGGCGAAGAATTCGTCCAGGTCCAGCGCCTCCATGAAGAGGGCGGTGCGGCTGTTGAACTCGGCCTGGCGACGCTTGGATTCCTCCTCATCCGTCAGGATGTCGATATCGAGGCCGGTCAGCTGGCTGGCCAGGCGCACGTTCTGGCCGCGCCGACCGATGGCCAGCGACAGCTGTTCGTCCGGAACGACGACCTCGATCTTGTTCGCCTCTTCATCGAAGACGACCTTGCTGACCTCGGCGGGCTGCAGCGCGTTCACTAGGAACGTCGCCTGATCCTCGTTCCACGGAATGATGTCGATCTTCTCGCCCTGCAGTTCACCCACCACGGCCTGCACGCGGCTGCCGCGCATGCCGACGCAGGCGCCGACGGGGTCGATCGAGTTGTCATAGCTGATGACCGCGATCTTCGCGCGGCTGCCGGGGTCGCGGGCCACGGCCTTAATTTCGATAACGCCGTCATAGATTTCCGGCACCTCCATCTTGAACAGCTCGGCCATGAACTGCGGGTCGGTGCGCGACAGGAAGATCTGCGGCCCGCGCGTCTCGCGGCGGACGTCCTTGACATAGGCGCGGATGCGATCGTTCGGGCGATAGCTTTCGCGGCCGATCTTCTCGTTGCGGCGCAGGATCGCCTCGCCGCGGCCTACGTCGACGATGATGTTGCCGTATTCCTCGCGCTTGACGACGCCGTTGATGATGGTGCCGGCGCGGTCCTTGAATTCCTCGTACTGGCGGTCGCGCTCGGCCTCGCGGACGCGCTGCAGGATCACCTGCTTGGCCGACTGCGCGGCGATGCGGCCCAATTCGACCGGGGGCACCTGCTCCTGATAGACGTCGCCGACCTGCGGACCGCCGGCGAAATCCTCCAGCCGCGCATCGTCGCGGGTCCAGAAGTTTGCCGGGTCGCGCTGACGCTCGAAATAGGGGCGGGCCTGTTCGGCGGTGAATTCGGCCTGATAGTTCTCGACCGCGTCGTCCTCGACCACGGTGCGCACGCGCGTGAAGGTCGCGTTGCCGTTCCGGCGGTCGATCTTGACGCGGATGTCCATCTCGGCCCCGTAGCGCGACTTGGCGGCACGGGCGAGGCTGTCCTCCATCGCCTCGATGACCAGCTCGGGCTCGATCATCTTCTCGCGGGCGACGGCTTCGGCCGTCTGCAGCAGTTCAAGCTGGTTGGCAGAGGTGATCGCCATCGCTCACTCCTTGGTCTCGGCGCTCTCGGCGCCATCGTTGTCGTCGGTTTCGATCGCGTCGAAGGCGGTTTCGTCCAGGTTGTCGATCTCGACCCCGGCTTCCTTCTTCTGACGCAGCATTTCCTTGATCAGCTCGTCCGTCAGGACCAGCTTGGCGTCGGCCAGCAGGTCGAAATGCAGGCCGATGGTGTGGGTCTCGCCCTGCTCCTCGATGTTGATCAGGACCTCCTCGCCCTCGACCCCGGCCAGCGTGCCCTTGAAGCGCTTGCGACCATCGATGGGCTGGGAAAGGTCCAGCCGCGCCTCATAGCCCTCGAAGGTCGCGAAGTCCTTCAGCCGGGTCAGCGGGCGGTCGATGCCGGGGCTGCTGACCTCGAGGTGATAGTTGTCGGCGATCGGGTCCTCGACATCCAGCGTGGCGCTGACGGCGGTCGAGATGTCGGCGCAGTCGTCCACGTTGATGCCGCCCTCGGGGCGGTCGGCCATGATCTGCAGCGTCGCGGTCTTGCCGCCCTGCATGCGGATGCGCACCAGCTCGAACCCCAGATCCTCGATCACCGGCATGATGATCTCGGCTAGGCGGCGGTCGATGGCAGTCTTCGCGATCAGATCGTTCGTGGAAGGCAGATCGGTGGACATGGGATCCTTTCGGACATGAAAAAGGGGCCGTCAGCGGGCCCCATGCGGAAGTTCCGGTGGGCAGGGTTTGGACGCCTGCACCGCTGTTGAAAGCCATATAGCGCCGCGGTCGCCGGAATGCAAGCGGACTCAGCTGTCCGCCGCACCGGGGTTGTCGCGCCAGATGCACCAGTTGAGCGCAGTGGCGACGACCAGCCACGCTACATAGGGCAGCAGCATCGCCCCGGCCCAGCCGTCCAGCTGCCAGAAGGCCGCCGTCATGCTGGCCACCGTCACCAGCAGCGTGACGATGACCACAAGGCCACCCGCCATCTGCCGCGCCCCGAAGAAAAGCGGCGTCCAGAGGGTGTTGAGCGCGATCTGCGCCGCCCACAGCGCCAAGGCCACGCCCGCGCCGGGCAGCACCGCCACCCGCGCCGCGGCAACGGCCGACAGCAGGTAGATCAGCGTCCAGGCCACCGGAAATGCCCATTTTGGCGGCGTGAAGGACGGCTTCTTCAGCCGGTCATACCAGGGGCCGGGCTTGAAGATCACGCCGGTCGAGGCCGCGGCGACGCTGGCCAGCAGGAAGATCAGGAACAGGGTCATCGGCGGGCTTTCCGGTTGCGGTCGCGGTCCTCGTCCCGGATCGAATCCATGACGGCGACCAGTTCGGCGGTGATGCGGGGTTCGGACAGGGCATGCCCCGAAGCAGGGACCAGCCGCAGGTCGCAGTCCGGCCAGCCCTGCGCCAGCGAATGGGCGCCGATCGGCGGGCAGACCATGTCATAGCGGCCCTGGACGATCACCGCCGGCAGATGCTCGATCCGGGAACGGTTGCGCAGAAGCTGGCCCTCCTCGAGGAAGCACCTGTTGCTGAAATAGTGGTTCTCGAGCCGCGCGAAGGCGCGGGCATATTCCGGGGGCGCGTGGCTCAGACCCGCCGCCTGCAGCCCGGCCAGCGCGTTTTCCCACATGAGCCAGGGCTGAGCATATCGCGCCTGACGCCCCAGGTCGTCGTCGAAAAGGCGCCGGTGATAGGCGCCGATCATGTCGCCGCGTTCGGCTTGGGGGATCGGCTCCTGGAACTGCGCCCAGAGGTCGGGGAAGAACCGCGCTGCTCCGCCGCCATAGAACCAGTCCAGCTCGGCTTGCGTCCCCAGGAAGACGCCGCGCAGGATCAGCCCGCTGACGTGATCCGGATGCGCCTCGGCATAGGCCAGCGCCAGCGTCGCCCCCCAGCTGCCGCCGAACAGCAGCCAGCGGCCGACGCCCAACTGCGCGCGGATCGCCGCGATGTCGGCCACAAGATGGTCGGTGGTGTTCGCCTGAACCTCGGCCGTCGGGCGCGACCGCCCGCAGCCGCGCTGGTCGAACAGCACGACCCGGTAATGGGATGCGTCGAAGAAGCGCCGCATGAACGGGCTGCAGCCGCCGCCGGGGCCGCCGTGCAGCACCAGGACGGGCCGTCCTTCGGGATTGCCGCATTCCTCGACATAGAGGCTGTGGCCGTCGCCGACCTCGATCGTGTGCCGCGCATAGGGCTCGACCGCCGGGTGAAGGCGGCCATGTGACGCGGAGATTTGTCCTGCCAATCGGTCCATCCTCCTACTATAAGGCCCATTGACGCCGCCCGCCAGAAGGAGCCGCCATGACCAGCATCGACCCAGCCGAGATCGCCAAGTTCGAGGCCATGGCCGCCGAGTGGTGGGACCTGAACGGCAAGTTCCGGCCCCTGCACCTGATGAACCCGCTGCGGCTGGACTACATCGCCGACCAGATCGCCGCCGAATTCGGCCGAGACCGGCGTGGGCTGAGGCCGTTCGAGGGGCTGCGGGTGCTGGACATCGGCTGCGGGGGCGGCCTGGTCAGCGAGCCGATGGCGCGGCTGGGGGCCGAGGTGGTCGGCGCCGACGCGACCGAGGTCAACATCGGCGTCGCCCGCGCCCATGCCGACCAGCAGGGGCTGGAGATCGATTACCGCGCCACCACGGCCGAGGCGCTGGCCGACGCGGCCGAGGTCTTCGACGTCGTCCTGGCGCTGGAGATCGTCGAACATGTCGCCGACCCTGCCGCCTTCGTCGCCACCTGCCAGCGGCTGGTGCGGCCCGGCGGACTGGTGATCGTCTCGACCCTGAATCGGACGGCGCGCAGCTTCGGCGCGGCCATTCTGGGTGCGGAATGGATCATGCGCTGGCTGCCGCGCGGCACGCATGACTGGGCGCGCTTCATCACGCCGGACGAACTGGCCGCCAAGGCCGAACGCGCGGGGCTGGTCGTGGCCGACCGCCGGGGAATGGTCTTCAACCCGATCACCTTCGGCTGGCGGCTGTCGGACCGGGACCTGTCGGTGAACTATATCCTGACGGCCCGGCGGCTCTAGTCGCCGCCTTCCAGCTGCGCACGCAGTTCGCGCAGGACGGGCAGGGCGCCGCGCACCTTCTCGGCGCCGATCTTGCGGACGACGCCACCGATCAGCGGCATGAAGGCCGCCAGCGCGCTGTCCCGCGCCGCACGGCCCGCCGGGCTGATCGACACGAACTTGCGCCGCGCGTCGTCCCAGTCGGGGCGGATATGGACATGCCCCGCCCATTCCAGTCGCGACAGGGTGTTCGTCATCGCGCCGCGGGTGACGTGGAACGCCTCGGCCAGCTGGGCGGGGGTGCGTTCCTCGTTCACATGGGCCAGAAGGTTCAGGACCGAAAAGTGGGAAATCTGCATGCCGCGCGGCAGCGCCTTGCTGATCAGGTTGCGCGACAGCTGCTCGGCGATCAGCACCTCGGCGAAGAGGCTGGCGGCCAGGCGCTCGGTCGCCTGCGATCCGCTGCGGTGGTCAGGTTCTGTCGTGCGTGCGGTCATCGGGCTCCGGGGCCGCGAAGGGCCGGTCATGCGTCAGGGACGGAATGCGGGACCGTGCCCCGTCAACGGCGGACAGGTCAAGGGTGACGACCACGGGACCCGGCGTCACACCCCCGTCGGACAGCACCTTGCCCCAGGGGTCGACGACCAGGCTGTGGCCGTGGCTGCGGCGCGGCCGGCGGTCCGGGCTGTTCGGGGCGGGATGCGTGCCGCATTGTGCAGGGGCGAGGACGAAGCACCCCGTCTCGATCGCCCGCGCCCGCAGCAGGGTTTCCCAATGCGCCTCTCCGGTGGCGGGATTGAAGGCCGAGGGCACCGTCAGGATCCGCGCCCCAGCCTGCGCCAGCCGCCGATAGAGATGCGGGAAGCGGACGTCATAGCAGATGGTCATGCCGACAGGAACGCCCGCGGCCCGCGCCAGGGCGGCCCGGTCGCCGGGACGATAGGCAGCGCTTTCGCGGAAGGTCTCGGTCGCGCTGATCGCCACGTCGAACATGTGCAGCTTGTCATAACGCGCGGCGATGGCCCCATCCGGGGCGATCAGCAGGCTGCGGTTGGCAAAGCGGCCGTCCGCATCGTCGGTGGCCAGGGCCAGCGATCCGACCAGCAGCCAGATGCCCAGGTCCTGCGCCTCAGCCCGCAGGGCGGCCAGGGTCGGGTCCCGATCCTCGCGCTGCAGGACGCGGGCCTGCCAGGCGCGATCCGGCGACAGCAGGTTCGTCGCCTCGGGCGTCAGGACCAGCTGCGCGCCTTGCGCGGCGGCGTTGCGGATCATCGCGACCGTCGCGGGCAGGTTGACGGCCGGATCGTCGCCGACCGTCAGCTGGATCAGCCCTACGGTCAGCGACGAGGGCGCCATCAGGCGGCGCCCTTCAGCAGCGGGTCCAGCTTGCCCGCACGGTCCATCGCATAAAGATCGTCGCAGCCGCCGACATGGGTGCTGCCCACGAAGATCTGCGGCACGGTGCGCTTGCCATTAGCGCGCTGCGTCATAGAGGAGCGCAGCGACGGGTCGGTGCCCACGTCGATCTCGTTGTAGTTCACGCCCTTCTGATCCAGAAGCTGCTTGGCCCGGATGCAGAAGGGGCAGGTGCGGGTGGTATAGATCTCGACGGTCATGATGTTCCTTTCGGGTCGTGTCGCGTCCTATCTAGTGATCCTTGACCGCCCGTGCCAGAACCGCGACCGAAACCGGCCCCGATCCCGCCGCCAGCAGCGCCATCGCCGCCGTCGTCATCGTCGCGCCAGAGGCCATCACGTCGTCAACCAGCAGAACGGGCCGACCCTGCAGCAGACTTGCGCAGCGCCGATTCACCGCCAGCGCGTCCTGCTGATTGAGAAACCGCTCGGCCGCGTCGCGGTGGTCCTGAGAGGCGGTGTGCCGCGCGCGGACCAGCAGGTCCGCCCGATGATCCAGCCCCAGTGACCGCGCGACGCGGGCCGAGACCTGGGCGGCCTGGTTGTACTTGCGCCGCATCAGCCGGCGCAGGTGCAGTGGCACGGGCGCCACGATCATGCCCGGCTGGACCAACGAGCGCGCGGCCTGCGCCAGCCAGCCCGCCATCGGCGGGGCCAGGTCCAGGCGGTCGCCGTGCTTCAGCGCCAGGACCAGCCTGCGTGCCGTGCCGTCATAGACCAACGCCGCCCGCCCCCGCGACCAGGGCCGGACGGCGGTCAGGCAGTCGTCGCAGACCAGAACCTCTTCCTGCCCCAGGCCGTCGTCGGGAAGGGGAACGCCGCAGCAGTCGCAGCAGGCGCCGGTGATGAAGCGTGCCTCGGGCCAGCACTCGGCGCACAGGTGCACGCCGCCCGTGTCGCCAACGCCCGCCCCGCAGGACAGGCATTGCGGCGGATAAAGCACCCGCAGCCCCGCTTTTATCGCGCCCGAAAGCACCCTATGTTCCAGCCCCATGAAGATCCCCGCGCCCGAACGCCCCGCCCTGACAGATCGTGATGCCCTGCTGCGCCAGCGCGACCGCGCCCGGCGGATGGGCGTGGCCGACCTGTTCCACCAGATCGCCGCCGACGAGGTCGAGGATAGACTGGCCGAGGTTAACAGAACCTTTACGGCGCCGGCCATCGTCACCGGTTTCCCCGAGCTCTGGCAGCCGCGCTTTCCGGATGCGCGCATCGTGGCCGACGATCCCGTGCTGGACCTTCAGCCGGGGGCGCATGATCTGGTCATCCATGCCATGTCGCTGCATTGGGCCGACGATCCGGTGGGCCAGATCGTCCAGTCAGCGCGCGCGCTGCGCGAGGACGGGCTGTTCATCGCCGTGTGCTTCGCCGGCCAGACGCTAGCCGAGCTGCGCGCCGCCTTGGCACAGGCCGAGGCCGAGGTCCTTGGCGGCCTGTCCCCGCGCGTCCTGCCGATGGGCGAGATCCGCGACCTGGGCGGGCTGCTGCACCGGGCTGGGCTGGCCCTGCCGGTGGCGGACCTGCTGCACCAGCGCGCCAGCTATCGCGACCTGGCCCATCTGGGCCGCGACCTGCGCGCCATGGGCGAGGGGAACGCGATGGCCGCGCGCCTGCGCCGCCCGACGCGCCCCGAGGTCATGGCCCGCGCCGGCGCCCTGCTGGCCCAGGCCAGCCCCGACCGCGACGATCCGTCCCGTGTCGCGGTGACCTTCGATCTGGTCTTTCTGACCGGATGGGCGCCGTCCGACAGCCAGCCGAAGCCCCTGCGGCCCGGTTCGGCGCAAAAGTCCCTGGCCGATGCCTTGCAAGAAATCAGGAAGAAAGACAGATGAGACCGACTCATGCGCCCGCCGACCACCCCTCGATCAAGCCCGGCAAGACCGGCATCCTGATCGCCAACCTGGGCACGCCGGCTGGCTATGACTATTGGTCGATGCGCCGCTATCTGTCCGAGTTCCTGTCGGACCGCCGGGTCATCGACATCGCGCGGTGGAAGTGGCAGCCGCTGCTGCAAGGGATCATCCTGACCAAGCGGCCGTTCAGTTCGGGCAAGAACTACAAGCTGATCTGGAACGAGGAGGCGAACGAAAGCCCCCTGATGACCATCACCAAGTCGCAGACGAAAGCCCTGGCCGACCTTGCGCAGCAGGAATGGGGCGACCAGGTCGTGGTCGATTTCTGCATGCGCTATGGCAACCCGTCCACCGACGACGTGCTGGACCGGATGGTGAAGGCGGGCTGCCGCAGGATCGTCTTCCTGCCGCTTTATCCGCAATATGCGGGGCCGACCTCGGCCACGGCGAACGACCAGCTGTTCCGGTCGCTGATGAAGCAGACCTGGCAGCCCTCGGTCAGGACCTGCGATCCGTATTTCGATCGGCCCGATTACATCAAGGCGCTGGCCGACAGCGTGCGGCGCACCCTTGGCGACCGCAAGCCGTCGAAGCTGGTCGCGTCCTATCACGGCATGCCCAGGCGTTACCTGATGCAGGGCGACCCCTATCACTGCCAGTGCCAGAAGACCTCGCGCCTGCTGAAGGAGGAGCTGGGATGGGAGGACGGCATCATCGACACGACCTTCCAGTCGGTCTTCGGCCGCGAGGAGTGGCTGCGCCCCTACACGGTCGAGCATGTCGCCGAACTGGCCCGGCAGGGGCACGGCGACATCGCAGTGATCTCTCCGGCCTTTGCGGCGGACTGCATCGAGACGCTGGAGGAGATCAACGGCGAGATCCGCGAAAGCTTCGAGGAAGCCGGCGGTCACGGCTTCACCTATATCCCCTGCCTGAACGACGACCCGTCGCACATCCGGGTGATGCTGGAGGTGATCCGCGAGAATATCCACGGCTGGGTGGCATGACGAAGGGGGCCCCGCGGGCCCCCTGAGATCAGGTCATCACCAGGACCTGCGTCCCGATCTTGGCCAAGCCGAACAGCTCGGCGATGTGTTCGTTGTAAAGCCCGATGCAACCGTTCGAGGACTTGCGCCCGATCTTGCGCGTGTCGTGCGTGCCGTGGATGCGGTAGTACTGCCAGGACAGCCACAGCGCGTGAGTGCCGAGCGGGTTGTCCGGCCCCGGCGGCACGAAGTCCGGCCAGGAGGGGTTGCTTTCCTTCATCTGCGGCGTCGGCGCCCAGGACGGCCCCTCGACCTTCTTGATGATCTCGGTCCGGCCCGTGCGGGTCAGGTCGGCGCTGACCGGGATCGAGGACGGATAGACGCGATAGGTGGCCTCGTCCTCGGACCAGAAATGCACCGCGCGGGACGTCAGGTCGCACAGGATCGCGCCGTTGGTCAGGTTCTGGAAATGCGGCCGCCAGTCCTGCATCCGGAAGCTGGAGATGTTGTGCTGTGGCCCGGTGTTCATCGGTGCGGCGGGCGCGGCCGGGATCTGCTGGCCCAGGGCCGGCAGGGCCAGACCGGCGGCGGCGATCGCGGCGGCGGCACCCAGGAAGGCGCGGCGGTCGAGTTTCGGGGCGGTGCTCATGTGCCAGGGGTCCTTCGTTCGGATCGCCGCTCTTGTGGCGGCCTTCTGCTGGTGCCGAATATAATCCCGCGCGTGCGGGCGGGCAATTCAAACGGCCGGGATGGAAGGCACTTGGGAAGCAGGCGGCACGCTCACGCGAAGTTGCGTTTGAACAGCTTGGGGCCATTCGCTAGACCTGACGCAAAACCGGCGAGGGATGCGGAAAATGAAGCATATCAATGCAGTTGCGATTCTGGCGCTGGTGGTGGCCGGGGCCTGCGCGCCGCGGCACCTGCAGCAGGCTCCGATGGCAGACCCCGTGGGACAGGCCGCTCCGGTCGCCCCGCCCGTCGATGACAGCGCGGTGATTTCCGCGCGCGTGTTGCAGCAGATCAACACGCTGCGGGGCAACCTGTCGCTGGCGCCGCTGAGCCCGAATCCCCAGCTGGACGCCGCTGCCCTGGCGCATTCGCGCGACATGTCGGCACAGAACCGGGCGTGGCACTGGGGCTCGGACGGGTCATCCCCCCTGGACCGGACGCGTCGCCAGGGCTTCAGCGGGCACCTGATCGGCGAGAACATATCAGAGACTTACGAGAACGAGATCGAGACCCTGTCCGCCTGGATGGGCACCCGCGATACGCGCGACGTGATCATGGACCCCGCCGCGACACAGCTTGGCTTCGCCTGGTTCAAGGAGCCGTCTGGCAAGGTCTGGTGGACGCTGCTGACGGCCAACTGAACGGACCGCCCCGGTCGCGCCGGGGCGCCATGCATCACGGATAGATGACCACCGGCACGCCGGGCATCAGCGCCGCGTAGATCTCCTGGATCTCTTCGTCGGTGACGGCGATGCAGCCGGCCGTCCAGTCGCGCTGGCGGGGGAACAGGTTGTTCCCGTCCGGTCCGCGGCCGTGGATGAAGATGTCGCCGCCCGGATCGCGCCCCTGCGATGCGGCAAAGGCCCGGTCGGCTGCGTTCGGATAGGAGATCCCGACCGACAGGTGATAGGCGCTGCGCGGGTTGAACCGGTCGACGTAGTAGATCCCCTCGGGCGTCTTTCCGTCGCCCGAGAACTGCTTGTGCCCAACGGGCTGGTTGCCCAGGCTGATGTCATAGGACTTCACGACGGTGCTGCCGCTGAGCAGGTGCATTCGCCGTTCGCCCTTGTTGATTGAGACTTGGGTGATCGGCGCGCCTGAATAGCGTTCGAACTTGCTGGGCTTTTGCGGCCGGCCGCATGCGGCCAGCAGGGCAAGCGCCGAAATGGTGAAGGTCCGGCGGGTCGTAATGCTCATCACTGCCTCTGACGCGTTTTTGTTTTTTGTAATCCGGCAATATCACGGATAGGCCGGAACCTGCTAGCGAAGCGTTAAGCCCGCGACGATTTCGACATGGGGGGAATGGCGGAACTGGTCCACCACCCACAGCCGGTCGATCCGATACCCGGCGTCAGCCATAATCCGCGCATCCTTGGCGAAATTCACCGGGTCGCAGGCCACCATGGCGACGACGGGCACCCGCGCGGCAGCGATCTGACGGCTTTGCGCCTCGGCCCCGGCGCGCGGCGGGTCGATCACGATCGCGTCAAATGGCGCCAGCTCGTCCGGCAGCAGGGGGCGGCGGGCCAGGTCACGCACCTCGGTTGTGACGCGGTTCAGGCCCGGCGTCTGACGCCGGGCCGAATCAAGCGCCGACAGCGGGGCGGACAGCCCCTCGACCGCGTGAACCGAGGCCGTTTGAGACAGCGGCAGCGTGAACGTCCCGCAGCCGGAGAACAGGTCGACGATCCGCCCGGCCCCCGCCACGGTCCGGTGCACGGCGTCGAGCAGCGCGGCCTCGCCCTCGGCAGTGGCCTGCAGGAACGCGCCGGGCGGCGGCAGCACCTGCGCCCGGCCCATCGGCAGCAGCGGCGGACGGCGGGTGATGGCGTAGCCGTCCCAGTCCAGCCGCGCCAGATCGCCCTCGTCGGCCAGCGCCGCGAGGGCCTGGAACAGCGCCGCATCCATGGGCTTGCCGCCCCGCACCGACAGGTCCAGCTCGGCCGGTCCGTGGATCACGGTCAGAGTCACCTCGGCCTGTCGGGACGCGCCCGCCGCCACGATCCGCCGCAGCAGCGGCAGGGCGGCGGTGATCTGCGGCCGCATCACATGGCATTCCTGCAGATCCACGATCACATCCGAGGCGCGGGCGTGAAACCCCAGCAGCGCCCCCTTCTTCGTACGCCGCCCGGCAAGCACCGCCCGCCTGCGCGACTGCAGGGGCGACACATGGATCCCCGCGACGGGCGCCGAAAGCCCCTGGGCGGCCAGTGCCGTCTCGACGACCTGCCGTTTCCACCCGGTCGTGAAGGCGTCCGAGGCATGCATCAGCGAACAGCCCCCGCAGGCGCGGTAATGCCCGCAGATTGGCCGCACGCGCTGGTCAGACGGCTGAAGGATGCGGGGCGCGGCAATTCGGCCGTCAACGGCCTCGCCCTCAATCACCTCGCCCGGCAGGGTCAGGGCGGCAAGGGCGCGGCCAGCCTCGCCCTCGGCCACGCCATCGCCCTTGCGGCCCAGGCGCGTCACCGTCCACTGGCTCACTCGGCGGCCTCCTCGGTGCCGAGAAAGCCGCCGGACTGGTGCGACCAGTACCGGGCATATCGGCCTTGCCGCGCCAGCAGTTCGTCGTGGCTGCCCTGTTCGACGATGCGCCCGTCCTCGATCACCAGGATGCGGTCCAGTTCGGCGATGGTGGACAGGCGGTGCGCGATGGCCAGGACGGTCTTGCCCTGCATGGCGCGGGTAAGGGCGTCCTGCACCTGCGCCTCGACCTCGCTGTCCAGGGCGCTGGTGGCCTCGTCCAGGACCAGGATCGGCGCGTCCTTCAGGAAGGCGCGGGCCAGCGCGATCCGCTGGCGCTGACCGCCGGACAGCTTGACGCCGCGTTCGCCCAGATGGGCGTCATAGCCGGTGCGCCCGGCATGGTCCTGAAGCGTCAGGATGAAGTCATGCGCTTCGGCCGCGCGGGCTGCGGCGACGACCTCGGCCTCGGTCGCGTTGGGACGGCCATAGAGGATGTTGTCGCGGGCCGAGCGGTTGAACATCGCCGTTTCCTGCGTGACCATCGCGATCTGGCGGCGCAGGCTTTCCTGCGTCACGTCGCGCAGATCGTGGCCGTCGATGCGGATCGCCCCCCGCTGGACGTCATAAAGCCGCAGAAGCAGCGCCACCATGGTCGACTTGCCCGCCCCGGACGCGCCGACGACACCGATCTTCTCGCCCGGCGCGATCTCCAGCACCATGTCGCGAATGCCGCCGTCGTCGCGGCCATAGGCGAAACCCACGTCGTCGAAGGTGATGCGCCCCTGCACCCGTTCCAGCACGTGGGCGCCGGGGTCGTCGGTCAGGTCGTGGGGCGGCGACAGGGTCCGCATGCCGTCCTCGACCTCTCCGATATTGCCCCACATCCCCATCAGCGCCATGCTGACCCAACCCGTCATCTGCGACAGCCGCATCGCGATCGCGCCCGAGGCCGCGACGTCGCCCACCGTGGCCGCGCCATCGCGCCACAGCATGATCGTGCCGCCGACCAGGATCACCGGCAGCAGGCCCGCCACGATCATCAGCGACAGGCGGAACCAGGTCGAGACCACGCCGAAATCCAGCGCGCGTTCGCGGAATCCCGCCATGGCCCCAAGCGCGGCCTGATCCTCGTGCCTGGCATGGGCGAACAGCTTGACGGTCTTTATGTTGGTGATCGTGTCGACGACCTGCCCGGTCACGTTCGCGCGGGCCGAGGCGCGTGCCCCGGACTTGGCGCGGATGCGCGGCAGGAAGAACCGGATCAGCGCGAAATAGGCCGCCAGCCAGACCAGCAGCGCCAGCGCGCCCCAGCCATCGACCGCCAGCAGGAATGCCGCCGACCCGATGACCGAGGCGAGCGCAAAGGCCACCACGTTCACCGTCTCGGACGCGACGTCGGTCACGGCGCGGGCGGTCTGCATCTGCTTCTGCGCCAAGCGCCCGGCGAAGTCGTTGTCGAAGAACGTGACCGCGTGGCCCATGGTCCAGCGGTGCAGGCGCGACAGCACGAGGGGAAGGATGTTCGGGCCGATGATCACGTTCGAGCTGGCGGTGGACAGGCCGAAGATCGCCGGGCGGATGACCAGGAAGAAGCCGGCGAACAGCAGGACCAGCGGCCAGTTGTCGGCCCAGAAGGTCCCTGCCGTGCTGCCGGTCACGGCATCCACGACCAGGCCCAGAAGCATCGCCGAGACCACGTCGGCCGCGCCGCCCAGGGCCGAGGCGACGGCCGCAAAGCCAAGGCCCTTCCATGCCCCGGACAGGCACCACCGGAAGAAGGCCAGCAAGGTGCGGGGCGGCGGCCCTTCGGCGGGGCGAAAGGCATCGACCATGCGTCCGAAACGGGCGTGCAGGCTCATGCTGTGTCCTCTCCGGCCAGAAGGGCCGCGTCGATCAGGGCGGGGGCGGGCAGCGAAAAGCCCGACTCGATCCATGCATCTTCGGCTGCCTTCAGGCCACGGCCCAGGGCGGGACCCTGCAGATGCGGCTGAAGATCGGCCGCGGAAACCGGCAGCGGGTTCGCCCTGCAGGCGGAGCGGGCCTCGGGCCATCCGGGTCGGGGCATGGGGTGGTCGGCGGCGGTCTGAACCAGCCGCGCCGCATCCTCGGCCAGGGAGCTGTCCAGCCGATAGGCGATGCGGCTGAAGGACCAGTCCTCGACCAGCGCGGCGACCAGCTTGCGATGGTCGCGCGCCTCGGCCCGCGACAGCCGAAGGACGTTCGTGAGGTCGGCCTGAGACAGCGCCACCAGTCGTGCCAGCCACCCTGTCTGGCCGGGAAGGCTCTCCAGCGCCCGAAGTCGCCCCAGGGTCGCATCGGGAAGCACCTTCTGCAGGACGCCGGTTTCCGACATCAGACGAAGGGCGGGAAGCGGGTCGGCAGCGGCCAGAAGCTTGCGCATTTCCTGGCCGATGCGTTCGCAAGAGATATCGTCCAGACCGTCGCGACCGTCTTGGCAGGCCTGCAGGGCGTCCCGGTCGGCATGTCGGCCGTAGCGGGCGAAGAAGCGGAAGAAGCGCAGGATGCGCAGGTAGTCCTCGCGGATGCGCCGAGCCGGGTCGCCCACGAAGCGCAGGCGCCGGTCGCGCAGGTCGGCCAAGCCGCCCACGGGGTCAATGACCGTGCCATCGGCATCCGCATAGAGCGCGTTCATGGTGAAGTCGCGGCGTGCCGCATCCTCGGCCATGTCGGTCGAGAAGGCGACGACGGCATGGCGGCCGTCGGTCTGGACGTCGCGGCGGAAGGTGGTGACCTCGAACCCTCGGCCTTCGGCGACAACGGTGACGGTGCCGTGGTCGATCCCTGTCGGTACGGCGCGCAGGCCGGCGCGGGCGGCCAGGGCCACAGTGCGGTCTGGCATTGCGTCGGTGGCAATGTCGATGTCATCGACCGGCTCGCCCAGCAGGGCGTTCCGGACCGCGCCGCCCACCAGGTAGGCTTGATTTCCCTGCGCCTCCAGCGCGTCCAGCACCCGGTGCAGGACCGGGTCGGCCAGGATGTGGTCAGGTAACCTGGTCACGGCGCCAGCCTTTGCGCCAGCCCGAGGAGGATCCGCGCCGTCGCGCCCCACAGGTAATATGGCCCGAAAGGCGCTGCGTGATAGCTGCGCCAGCCGCCCCGCCAGCGCCGCCGCTGGGTGCGATAGCTGGCGGGGTCGGCGACATGGGCGAAGGGCAGAGTGAATGCCTCCTCGACCTCGCCCGCTTCGGGGATCGGGGTGAAGGGGCCGTCGATGATGGCCACGACGGGCGTCACCGAAAACCCCGTGACCGTGCGGTGCGGCGGCAGGCAGCCCAGGATGCGGACCTGCGCCGGGTCGAGAGCAATTTCCTCGTGCGCCTCGCGAAGCGCCGCGGCGGTGGCGTCGGTGTCGATCGGCTCGACCTTGCCGCCGGGCAGCGCGATCTGGCCTGGATGATGGCGCAGCCCCGATCCGCGCTTCGTCAGGACCAGCCGGCCGTCGCCGGCGTGAAACGCTGCCAGAACCCCCGCCGCCCGCAGCGTCGTGTCCGGCGGCGCGACCTCCGGGTTCAGGTCATAGTCCGAGCTTGGCCCCGACGCTGACGCCAGCGCCTCGCGCAGCCTTGTCTCGGACCAAGGCAGGCTCACTCGGCCGCCTTGTCGCTGTCGCTCAGCGGATTGCCATCGGCATCTACGGTCGCCTCGAAGCCCAGGCTTTGGGGGTCGAACTCGTAGTGCGCGCCGCAGAACTGGCAGTCGGCGGTAACGATCCCTTCGTCGGTCGTCATGTGGCGGATGTCCTTGGCGGAATAGATCGACAGCGTGTCGCGCACACGGTCCGCCGTGCAGGAACAACCGAACTCGACCCGCTGCGCGTCGAAGACCCGCGGCGTCTCCTCGTGGAACAGCCGCAGCAGCAGGTCGGTCGGCCCGACCGAGGGGCCGATCAGTTCCAGCGTCTCGACCGTGTCCAGAAGCAGGTTGGCACGGTTCCAGTTCTCGGATTCGCCGCCCTGCAGGATGTCCGCGGCCTCTATCAGGCCGCCTTCGCCCGATCCGCCCTCGCCCGTGGCGACTGGCTGGGCGGGCAGGGTTTGCAGCATGACGCCGCCCGCGCGCCACTGCGCCGCCCGACCGACCACCCGCGACAGGCCGGAGGCCAGCTGGAACCGCGTCGGCAGCTGTTCGGACTGCGCGAAATAGGTCTGCGCGCAGGCCGACAGCGACCCGCCGGCCAGCGGCGTGATGCCCTGATAGGGCGTGCTGCCCTGGCCCTGGTCGATCAGGATGGCGAAATAGCCCTCGCCGATCTGTTCGAAGGGCGCGCGGGTGTCCAGGCGGTCCGCGTCATAGCTGGCCCAAGCCCGGACGCGGGCGGGGGCGCCCTCGGATTCGGGAGCGTAATAGTCGGCGGCGATGGTCCGCACAGCGCCATTGCCGCGAACCTGCAGGCTCAGCTTCCAGCGCAGCTTGATCGTCGGGCCGATCAGCGCCGTCAGCAGCGCGACCTCGGCCACCAGGGCGCTGACGACCGGCGGATAGTCGTGACGCGACAGGATGTGGTCCAGCACCCCGTCCAGCCGCACGACGCGGCCGCGGATGTCCGAGCGGTCGAGTTGGAAGGGCAGGACGGTGTCGTCCCAGGCGATCTGGTTCAGCGTGTTCATCAGCGATCCCTGAAATGTCGGTGGCGCCGCCAGGCGGGCCGGGTTGCGCCCTATATAGGAAATTCCCCGGCGATCCCAAGGGGGGCCGTGGTCCCGCCTTTCGCACTGCCGCCCTTCGGGGTATGACGGTGCCGCCGCAACAAAGGTGCACGATGATCCCGCGCTTTGGACAGATCCCGGACCGCCAGACGTCCTATCGCCGGCGTCCGGGCGCCTATGCCATCCTGACGCGGGGCGGACGGATCCTGCTGACCCATCAGGCCGCGCCCGAGCCGGAATTTCAGCTGCCTGGCGGGGGGGTCGATGCTGGCGAATCGCCCCTGGCAGCGCTGCACCGAGAGGTGGCCGAGGAGACCGGCTGGACCATCGGCGGGGCGCGGTTCCTGGGCAGCTATCGCCGGTTCTGCCATATGCCCGAATATGACCTGCAGGCCGAGAAGCTGTGCCAGATCTGGCAGGCGCGGCCGATCCTGCAGCTGTCTATGCCGTCCGAGCCGGGCCACAGCGCGCACTGGGTCGCGCCCGCCGAGGCGCTGCGGCTTCTGGTCGATCCCGGCTCGCGCCACGCGCTGCGCCGGTGGCTGTCGCTGGGGACGCGCGGCTAGTCCAGGCGCAGCAGCAGCGACTCTGCCCGGTATTCCAGCAGAACGGCGGACATGTCGTCCTGCCGTTCACCGCGGCAGTATTCCGACACCGACCACGCCATCGATTCGAGAAACGAGTGACCGTGCAGGAAGGCGTTGGTGCGCATCACCGCCTCCAGCCCCTCATTGCCCAGTTGCCGGCCGTTCGGGGTCTGCGCCTCGGTGATCCCGTCAGATGCGATCAGCAGGCGGTCGCCGGGGTTCAGCGTCACCTCGATTTCGTCGAAGATCGGTTCATCCATCACGCCGATCGGCATCCCGCCCCGGCCCAAGTGCTGGATGGTCCCGTCGCTGCGCTGCAGGACCGGGTGCGGGTGGCCCGCCTGCACCATCCGCAGCTGGCCCGTGCGGTGGTTCAGCTCGCCATAGATCATGGTGAAATAGCTGTCGGTATTCATCTCCTCAAGCATCATGTTGTTGAAGAAATGCGCCAGCGCCGCTGGACCCGCCGCGTCCTGCCCGCTCTGCGCACCGCGCAGCGCGACGTTCTGGTCCGACGATCCCGACAGATGCACCGACAGCTGCGCGGTCAGCAGCGCGGCCGTCACGCCATGGCCCGAGACGTCCAGCGCATAGATGCCGATGCGATCGTCACCGATCGGGAAGAACCCCACCAGGTCACCGCCCACATGGCCCGCCGGGCGCAAGAGCAGGCTGATTTCAACCCGGCCAAAGCGGCCAGAGCGTTCGCGCACCAGCCCCTGCTGCAGCTTGCGCGCCTCTTTCAGGTCATGCTCGATCACGGCTTGGGTGTCTGACAGCTTGGCCAAGGCCTCGCGCAGCTGCCGGTTGCTGGCGCGCAGCTCCTCCTCGACCCGGATGATGCGTTCACCTGCCGAGAGCCGAGCCAGCAGCTTCAGCGGAACGATCGGCTTGGCCAGGAAATCGTCTGCCCCGGCTTCGAGCGCGGCGGTGATCTCGGCGGCGGCCACGGTTCGTGTCAGGATGACGAAATACCCGTGGTTGCTTCGCTGCATGGTCCGGAACGCGCGGCAGAACTCGACCCCCGTCATGTTCGGCATGTCCCAATCAGACAGCACAAGGCGGGGCGACAGTTCCTGGCAAAGCGCAAGCGCCTCGGCGCCATCTCTTGCTTCGACCACATCGTATCCGCCGCGTCTGAGAAGGCGGGCCAGCAGGCGGCGTTCTTCGTCGTTATGATCGGCCAGCAGAACCAGCCGCCGGTCGGGGGCGGCGGGGTCGTCGGCGGCGGGAAGGGGTCGATTCGCGGGCTTCATGCCCTTGTGTCTATCGCCCCTGCCGTAAAGATCGGGTAAACCGATGCACAGCGTGTAAGTTGATCTTTGAAAGCTGCCCCGACGTCAGACCAGCAGTTCGGCCAGGATCTTGTCGTTCGTGATGTCGCGATAGGCGATGCCGGCCTCGTCCAGCCGCGATTTCAACGCAGCAATGTTGTCCGACCGGCTGGTCTCGATCCCCAGAAGGATCGAACCGAAGTTGCGCGCCGACTTCTTGAGGTATTCGAACCGCGCCACGTCGTCATCCGGTCCCAGAAGGTTCAGGAAGTCGCGCAGGGCGCCCGGACGCTGCGGCAGGCGCAGGATGAAATAGCTTTTCAGGCCCGCGAAGCGCTGCGCACGTTCCCTGACCTCTGGCAACCGTTCAAAGTCGAAGTTCCCGCCCGAGCAGACGCAGACCACCGTCTTGCCGGTCAGGTCGCCAAGGTCGCCAAGCACGTCCAGCGCCAGGGCGCCGGCAGGCTCCAGCACCACGCCCTCGGTGTTCAGCATCTCCAGCATGGTGCAGCAGATGCGGTCCTCGGGCGCCAGATGCACGTCGGCGGGGGAGAACCGCGACAGCGTCTCGAAGGGCAGGGCGCCGATGCGCGCGACGGCGGCGCCATCGACGAAGCTGTCCACCGCCGGAAGGGCGACCGGCGCCCCGGCCTCCAGCGCAGCGCGCAGGCTGCCGCCGCCCAAGGGTTCGGCAAAGGCAAAGGCGGTGTCGGGCGCTTCGGTCTGCAGAAGGCGCGTGACGCCCGAGGACAGGCCCCCCCCGCCCACCGGCAGCACCACCAGGTCGGGCGCGCGGCCCAGCTGGGCCAGCATCTCCATGCCCACGGTCGCCTGGCCCTCGATGATGTCGGGCGCGTCGAAGGGCGACAGGAACTGCGCGCCTTCCTTGGCACAGAATTCCTGCGCGGCCGCCAGGGTCTGATCGAAATAATCGCCCGTCAGCACGATCTGGACCGCGTCGCCGCCGAAGATGCGGGTCTTGTCGATCTTCTGCTTGGGCGTCGTCACTGGCATGAAGATCGTGCCGCGCGCGCCGAAATGGCGGCAGGCAAAGGCCACGCCCTGCGCATGGTTTCCGGCGCTGGCGCAGACGAAATGACCCGGTTTCCCCGGCCCGACCAGCTTGCGCATGGCATTGAACGCCCCGCGCAGCTTGTAGCTGCGCACGGGCGTCAGATCCTCGCGCTTGAGCCAGATGTCAGCGCCATACTTGGCCGACAGGTGATCGTTGCGCTGCAACGGGGTAGGCTCGAACAGGTCGCGAAGCGCGGCCTCGGCCAGACGGACGGAGGCGACAAAGTTTTCCATGCCCCGCCCATGCCGCGAAACTTGCTGTTTGGCAAGCGTCAGCCCGACTTCAGAACGGCCCGCAGCGACTTCTTGATCTGGCCGCCGCAATAGGCGTAGCCGAAACGGGCGTCAGTGTCCTGCCTCATCCGGCGCAGCGCGGGGCTGTCCATCAGGCGGTGCGACATGGCGTGGACGCGGGGTGCGGCATCGCGCAGCAGTCCGTCCAGCACCGGCAGCTTGTCGGTCATGGTGGCCCACAGGACCGCCGTCGTCAGGTCCGCCAGCCCCGGCGCGTCACCGCCCAGCAGCAGATCGCCGTCGCCGTGGCGGCGGGCGGTGTCCTCCCAGATCGCCATCCAGCGTTGCAGGCGGGGACGGTATTCGGCCCACGTGTCGTCGGTCCACATCTTCTGGCCGCCGTTCAGCGTGATCTCGTCCAGCACGTCGTTGGCGTCGTTGACGACCTTGGTGGTCAGCGCGGCGCGCTAAGGCTCAGTGGGCATCAGGTCGAACCGGCGGCCCAGGTGGAACAGGATCGATGGCATCTGCGCAATGGCGACGCCGCCTGCCTCCACCAGCATCGGCGGGGCCATGAAGGGGACAGGTTGATCGGCCGGTTCGCGCGACATCATGTCCGACACGGCATCGGCATCTGGTTCGTCCCAATCGGCCCCGGCATGGGCCAGCACCGCGCGGATGAACTGCCCCCTGAACGGCAGAGGCCAATAATAAAGCGTGAAGTCGGCCATCGTGTCCCCCTGGCTGTCGCGATGTCCGGTCAACACCTGTTGGGCCTGATGGTTTCGCGCCGCCTCTGCCCTTGTGACGTGGCGCGAATGGCCGTATTCCCGCGAAAACTTGAATGAGGGGTTGACCGCATGACCGACGCGCCGAAGAAAGTCGTCCTGGCCTATTCCGGGGGCCTGGACACCTCGATCATCCTGAAATGGCTGCAGACCGAATACGGCTGCGAGGTCGTGACCTTCACCGCCGATCTGGGCCAGGGCGAGGAGTTGGAACCTGCGCGCCAGAAGGCCCTGATGCTGGGCATCAAGCCCGAGAACATCCACATCGTCGACGTGCGCGAGGAGTTCGTGCGCGACTTCGTGTTCCCCATGTTCCGGGCCAACGCCCTCTATGAAGGGCTCTACCTGCTGGGAACGTCCATCGCACGGCCGCTGATTTCGCAGCATCTTGTTCGGATCGCGCAGGAATCGGGCGCGGATGCGGTGGCGCATGGCGCGACGGGCAAGGGCAACGACCAGGTCCGGTTCGAACTCAGCGCCTATGCGCTGGACCCGTCGATCAAGGTGATCGCGCCCTGGCGTGAATGGGACCTGACCAGCCGCACCAAGCTGATCGAGTTCGCCGAGAAGAACCAGATCCCCATCGCCAAGGACAAGCGCGGCGAGGCGCCCTTCAGCGTCGACGCGAACCTGCTGCACACCAGCAGCGAGGGCAAGGCGCTGGAGAACCCTGCCGAGGCCGCGCCTGATTACGTCTATCAGCGCACCGTCAACCCCGAGGATGCGCCGGACACGCCCGAGTTCATCGAAGTGACCTTCGAGAAGGGCGATGCGACGGCCATCAACGGCGAAGCGATGTCGCCCGCCACGATCCTGACCAAGCTGAACGAACTGGGCGGCCGGCACGGCATCGGGCGGCTGGATTTCGTCGAGAACCGCTTTGTCGGCATGAAGTCGCGCGGCATTTACGAGACGCCGGGCGGCACGGTCCTGCTGGAGGCCCATCGTGGGATCGAGCAGATCACCCTGGACAGCGGCGCGGGCCACCTGAAGGATTCGATCATGCCGCGCTATGCAGAGCTGATCTATAACGGCTTCTGGTTCAGCCCCGAACGCGAGATGCTGCAGGCCCTGATCGACAAGTCGCAGGAACATGTGACGGGGACAGTGCGGCTGAAGCTCTACAAGGGTCTGGCGACCTGCGTGGGCCGTTGGTCGGACCATTCGCTGTATTCCGAGGCGCATGTGACCTTCGAAGACGATGCAGGCGCCTATGACCAGAAGGATGCGGCGGGCTTCATCCGCCTGAACGCGCTGCGCCTGAAGCTGATCGCGAACCGCAACGCCCGGGTGAAGTGACCGGCACCCACGCCACCCCAAGGCCGCGGCACCCCGCGGCCTTCTCCCTGACCGGCCTTTTCCCACGGTAGCCGGCAGCAGCAGAAGGCCAACCATGACCGATCGACCTGCCCGCATCGCCATCGTCACCGTCAGCGACCGTGCGTCCCGCGGCGAATACGAGGACAAGGGCGGCCCCGGAGCCGAGGCGTGGCTAAGAGACGTCGTGACCTCCCCGATACAGGTCGAACGCTTAATCATCCCCGACGGGCGGGACGGCGTGGCCGCAACGCTTAGGGACCTCGCCGACGGCGGGGCCGACCTGATCCTGGTGACCGGTGGCACCGGCCCCGCGCCCCGTGACCAGACGCCCGAGGCGGTGATGGACGTCGCCCACAAGGAACTGCCCGGCTTCGGCGAGGAAATGCGCCGCGCCAGTCTGGCCGAGGTTCCGACCGCAATCCTGTCGCGCCAGACGGCGGCGATCCGGGGTGCGACGCTGATCATCACCATTCCCGGCAAGCCCTCGGCCATTGCCACATGCCTGAACGCGGTCTTCGCCGCCGTGCCCTATTGCCTTGACCTGATGGGCGCGGCACGCATCGAGACGGATCCGGCCAGGATCAAGGCGTTCCGACCCGGTTCCGGCTGATCCCTGCTGCAACCGGCGCAGTGGGTATTTGCGCAAAGAAGAAGCCGATTTCTCTTTTGTTCAAATACCCATTGGCGCTCAGCCCCCGAACAGGTGCAGAGCCAGCGGGGCGATGATCGCCGTCAGCACGGCGTTCAGCCCCATCCCGATGCCAGAGAAGGCGCCGGCGGTGGCATTCACCTGGAACGCCCGGGCGGTGCCGATGCCGTGGGCCGCGACGCCCACCGCGAAGCCGCGCGCGCGCCAGTCACGGACTTTCAGCATGTTCAGAAGTGGCGTCACGACGATGGCGCCGAAGATGCCCGTCAGCAGCACCAGGGCGGCGGTCAGCGTCGGCTGCCCGCCCAGCTTTTCGGCAATGCCGATGGCGACGGGGGCCGTGGTCGACTTGGGCGCCATCGAGGCGAGGACCGGCCCCTGAATGCCGAAGGCCCGGGCAACGGCCAGCGCCGACAGGACCGCGACCGACGATCCGGCGAGAAGCCCTGCGAGCATCGGCAGCGCCGCCCGCCGCACCCGCGGCAGGTTGTCGTAGAGCGGCAGGGCCAGCGCGACCGTCGCCGGCCCCAGCATGAAGTGGACGAACTGCGCGCCCTCGAAATAGGTGGCGTAGTTCGTGCCGGTGGCCCAGAGCAGCAGCGCCAGCAGCATGACCGCCAGCAGGACCGGGTTGGCCCAGCTGGCCCGACCGGCGGCGCGGAAGGCGGCATCGCCCGCCAGATAGGCGACCAGCGTCGCCGTCAGCCACAGCAGCGGCCCCTGCGACAGGTAGGACCAGATCAGGACGGGGTCACTCATGCCCGAGATCCTTCAGGGCCTGAGGCTCTTCGGTGCCGGTCAGGCGCGCGACGAGCGTAAAGGCCCATGCGCCTGCCGCGATCGCGAAGACGGTGGAGGCCATCAGAGCCGCCGTCAATCCGATGCCGTGCATGCGCAGCAGGTCCCAGTGCGCGACGATGCCCACGCCTGCCGGAACGAAGAACAGCGACAGGTGCGACAGAAGCCCTGTGGCGGCCGGACGGATCGCCTCGGCCACGGCAGGTCGCAGGATGCAGGCGCCGACCAGCCCCACCAATCCGACGACCGGGCCCGGCAGGGAAAGGTCCAGGGCGCGCGAGATCACCTCTCCGGCCAGTTGGAATCCGAGGATGATGGCAAGCATGCGGATCATCCGCGCAGATTAGCAAGCCGTCACCTTCCGCACCAGATGGCTTTGCCGCCGAGCATCTTGTAGGAACCCTGCCGCCCGACGCGACATTTTGGGGCGCGGTTGACTTGCAGGGTTCCTGCAGGGACAATCCGCCATCGTTCCGAATCTGACGGATGCACCCTTGCGCTTTGACCGCCTGCGCCTGAACGGCTTCAAGAGCTTTGTGGACCCGACCGATCTGGTCATCCGCGAAGGCCTGACGGGCGTGGTCGGCCCCAACGGTTGCGGCAAGTCCAATCTGCTCGAGGCGCTGCGTTGGGTCATGGGCGAGAACCGTCCCACCGCCATGCGTGGCGAGGGGATGGAGGACGTGATCTTCGCCGGCACCACCCGCCGCAGCGCCCGCGCCCATGCCGAGGTGTCGCTGACGCTGGACAACCGCGACCGGCGCGCACCGGCGGGCTTCAACGACGAGGACCACTTCGATATCACCCGCCGCATCACCCGCGACGCAGGCAGCGCCTACAAGATCGGCGGCAAGGACGTGCGGGCGCGCGACGTGCAGATGCTATTCGCCGATGCCTCGACCGGGGCGCACAGTCCGGCCCTGGTGCGTCAGGGCCAGATCAGCGAACTGATCAACGCCAAGCCCAAGAGCCGCCGCCGCATCCTTGAGGAGGCTGCGGGGATCTCTGGTCTCTATGCGCGCCGCCACGAGGCCGAGCTGAAGCTGAACGGCGCAGAGGCGAACCTGCTGCGGGTCGACGACACGCTGGACCAGCTGTCGGCGCAGGCGGCGACGCTGGCGCGGCAGGCGCGGGCCGCTGCCAGATACCGAGAGATTGGCGCGGCGCTGCGCCTGGCCGAGGGGCTGCTGCTGTTCCGTCGTTGGTCGGATGCCGAGGCCGCCCGTCTGGCCGCCGCGCAGGCGCTGGCGCAGGCGGTGCGCATAGCATCCGAAGCGGGCACTGCGGCCGGCGAGGCTGGCGCGCGCCGGGCCGGGGCCGATGATGCCCTGCCGCCTCTGCGCGAGGAAGAACAGATCGCCGCCGCCCTTCTGCAGCGTGTCGCCGTAGAGCGCGACGTCCTGGACGAGGCCGAGACCAGAGCCGCCGAGGTCATTGCCGGCCTGACCGCTCGCATCGCCCAGCTGGACCGCGACATCGACCGCGAGGAGGTCCTGAACCGCGACGCCGGAGAAGTGGTCGAACGCCTAGCCTGGGAGAAGGCCGAGCTTGAGAAGGCCGGCGAGGGCCATGTCGACCGGTTGGACGCCGCGGCCGAGGTTGCCGATGCCGCCGCCGAGGCCCTGCGCGAGGTCGAGGCGCGGCTGGCAGAGTTGACGGACGAATCCGCGCGACTGGCTGCACGGCATCAGTCGGCGGAGCGGCTGGCGAGCGACCTGCGCGCCATGTTCGACCGCGCCGACCGCGCCGCGACCGAGGCGGCCGAGGCCGTGGCCCACGCGGATGCGGCGGGCGAGGCTGCGGCCGCTGCGCTGGACCAGGCCGATGCCGCGCAGGATCAGGCCCGCGACAGGGTCGAGGCGGCCGAGGAGGCGCTGGCCGAGGCTGAAGCCGCCCGTGCCGACGCCGAAGGACGGGAGGCCGCCGCCCGCGCCGCCCGCGCCGAAGCCGAGGGCGAGGCCGCGGCGCTTGGCGCCGAGATGGCGGCCCTTCGCCGCCTGGTCGACCGGGGCCGGTCCGGCGGCGCGACGCTTCTGGATCGGGTGCAGGTCGCCAAAGGTTATGAACCCGCCTTCGGCGCGGCACTTGGCGATGACCTGAACGCGGATGTGACAACCGACGGGACCGGGTGGCACGACCTCCCGGACTGGGACAAGCCGCAGCCGTTGCCTGACGGCGCGCAGCCGCTGGCCCCGCATGTGCACGGCCCCGCAGTCCTGGCGCGCCGCCTGTCGCAGATCGGGCTTGTGCCGGACGCGCCGCGGGGCGCCGCGCTGCAGGCGGTGCTGCGCCCAGGTCAGCGGCTGGTCACGCCCGAGGGGGATCTGTTCCGTTGGGACGGGATGCGCGTCATGGCCGGAGAGGCGGGCTCGGCCGCCGCGTTGCACCTGCAGAAGGTCAACGAACTGGCCGAGATTGCCGCCTTGGCCGACGGCGCGCAGTCCCGCGCCCAGCTGGCGGCCGAAACCCACGAGGACGCCAAGGCCGACCTGTCCGACGCCGCCCAGGTCGAAAGATCGGCCCGCGACGCGCGCCGAGAGGCCGAGAGGGTGCTGTCGGACGCCGCCCGCGCCGCCACGCGGGCCGAATCGGATCTGGCCAAGGCCGCCAGCCGCGCCGAATCTGCCCGAGGAGAGCTGGAGCGCCACCGCACGGATGCGGCTGATGCCCGCGCGCGCCTGACCGAGGCCGAAGCGCAACTGGCCGCGCTGCCCGATCGCGCCGAGGCGGCGGCGGCGGTGGAGCATGCCCGCACCGGGGTCGAGGCCGCGCGCATCGCGACGATGACCCGCCGCGCCGCCCTGGATGAGTTGCGCCGAGAGGCAAATGCCCGCGTGAAGCGCCTGCAAGAAATCGCCAAGGAGGAGTCCGGTTGGCGGCTGCGCCTGCAGCAGGCCGGAACGCGTGCGTCCGAACTGGTTGCGCGCCGCGATGCCGCGCAGGACGAGCTGGCCGAGGCTGGTGCCCAGCCCGCCATCCTGGCCGACCGCCGCGCCGCCCTGGCCGAGCGCGAGGCCCAGGCCGAAACGCGCCTGGCCCGCGCAAGGGACGCCTTGGCCGCGGCCGAGGACGCGGCCCGCGCCACAGCCCTGGCCGAGCGCGAGGCCGAGCGGCTGGCATCCGAAGCCCGCGAGGCTCGCGCCGCCTGCGAGGCCCGCGCCGAAGCCGCCCGCGACGCCGAAACCGCCGCCCGCGCCCGCATCGCCGAGGAGGCCGACCAGACCCCCGATACGCTCCGCGCCGCCTTGGGAGAGATCGACGAGGCCGCGCCCGTCGACACGTTGGAGGACCAGATCGCACGGCTGCGCGCGGCTCGAGATGCGCTTGGCGCCGTCAACCTGCGCGCCGACGATGACAAGCGCGCGCTGGAGGCCGAGCGCGACCAGCTTGCCGCCGAAAAGACCGATCTGGAAGAAGCCATCCGCAAGCTGCGCGCCGGGATCGGCAGCCTGAACCGCGAGGGACGCGAGCGGCTGCTGGCAGCCTTCGACACCGTGAACGCTAACTTCGCCACGCTGTTCACGACCCTTTTTGGCGGCGGAGAGGCGCGGCTGGTGCTGGTCGAATCCGACGACCCGCTGGAGGCAGGGCTGGAGATCATGTGCCAGCCGCCGGGCAAGCGGCTGTCCACGCTGTCGCTGCTGTCGGGGGGCGAACAGACGCTGACCGCGATGGCATTGATCTTTGCCGTGTTCCTTGCGAACCCCGCGCCCATCTGCGTCCTGGACGAGGTCGACGCCCCTCTGGACGACGCCAATGTCAGCCGCTTCTGCGACCTTCTGGACGAGATGACGCGCCGCACCGACACGCGCTTCCTGATCATCACGCACCATGCGGTGACGATGGCGCGAATGGACCGCCTGTTCGGCGTGACGATGGTCGAACAGGGCGTAAGCCAGCTGGTCAGCGTGGATCTGAAACACGCCGAGGCTCTGGTCGCATGACGCGGCCCGCGCTAGGGTCGCCCCCGAATCCAACCGCGAGGACATCATGAGCGTCGAACAGACCCTGGCCGACAAAGGCATCACCCTTCCCGAAGCCCCCATGCCCGCCGCGAACTATGTCCCTTTCGTGCGGACCGGCAACCTGGTCTTCGTATCGGGCCAGATCAGCGCCGATGAGAATGGCCTGATCACCGGCAAGCTGGGCGACGGCACCAGCGTGGATCAGGGCGCCGCCGCCGCCCGCCGCTGCGGTTTGGCGCTGATCGCGCAGTTGAAATCCGCGATCGGTGACCTGGACCGCGTGACGCGGGTCGTGAAGCTGACCGGCTTTGTGAACTCGACCCCCGACTTCACCGACCAGCCCAAGGTCATCAACGGCTGTTCGGACCTGATGGTCGAGGTGTTCGGTGATGTCGGCCGCCATTCGCGCGCCGCGGTGTCAGCCCCGTCGCTGCCCTTCGGCGTCGCGGTCGAGATCGAAGCCGTCTTCGAGGTCGCCTGATGCTTCCGCGCAGCTTCCTGACCACGCCCCTGGCCCATCGCGGGCTGCACGGGGCGGGGGTGCCGGAAAACAGCCTCGCCGCAGCCCGCGCGGCGATCGAGGCGGGCTATGGCATCGAATGCGACATACAGCCCGCCGCCGACGGTGCGCCGATGGTGTTTCACGACTATCAGCTGTCGCGGCTGGCCGGGCGTGACGGCTTCATCGCCACGACCGAGCGGAGCATGCTGTCCGGCCTGCGCCTGACCGGCAGCGACGAGCCGATCCCGACATTGGCGCAGTTCCTCGACACCGTGGCGGGGCAGGTGCCCCTTCTGGTCGAGATCAAGGACCAGGACGGAAGCTGCGGCGAAAACGTCGGCACCTTGCCCGCCCGCGTCGCCGAACTGCTGAAGGACTATGAAGGCCCCGTGGCGGTGATGTCGTTCAACCCTCACATGGTCGCGGCCTTCCGCATGGCCGCCCCTGACGTCCCCGTCGGCCTGACCACCTGCGCCTTCGGCCCCGACGACTGGTCGCATGTCCCGCCCGAACGGCGCGAGGACCTGGCGCAGATCCGCGACTTCGACAGCCTTCGTGCGTCATTCATCTCCCATGACCAGGGCGACCTGGCCAATCCCCGCGTCGACGCGCTGCGGGTGCAGGGCGTGCCGGTCCTGTCCTGGACCATCCGCAGCGAAGCCGAAGAACAGGCCGCCCGCCTGATCGCGGACAACATCACTTTCGAAGGCTATCGCCCGGCCATCTGACGTTTCCGGGGGCGCGACGTTCGCGCCCCTGACATTCCGCCGTGCCGCCCCTATCTTGCCGGGATGAGCGACATGCTGACACTGACCACCCACCCCTCCATCGACAAATTCGACCCGCAGACATGGGACGCGCTAGGCGACGGCAATCCCTTCACCACGCATCGCTTCCTGCTGGCCTTGGAGCAGTCCGGCTCGGTCGGCACCGGCACCGGCTGGCAGCCGCTGCACCTCAGCGTCGAAAGTGGGGGGCAAGTGGTGGGCGTGGCGCCGCTTTACGCCAAGTCGCACAGCCAGGGCGAATACATCTTCGACCATGCCTGGGCGCAGGCCTATTCTCGCGCCGGCGGCCGCTATTATCCCAAGCTGCAATGCGCCGTCCCCTTCACCCCCGCGACGGGTCAGCGCCTGCTGGCGCGGGACAACCAGGCCCGCGCTGCCCTGCTGTCGGGGCTGATGCAGGTGACCGAGCGGCTGGAGGTGTCCGGTGCCCACATCACCTTCTGCACCGAAGCCGAGGCCGCCCTCGGTGCGGATGCGGGCTTCCTGCCGCGGGTCACCCAGCAGTATCACTGGCTCAATCGCGGCTATGGCAGCTATGACGACTTCCTGGGTGCCCTGTCGTCACGCAAGCGCAAGGAGCTGCGCAAGGAACGCGCCCGCGCGCAGGCCTTCGGCGGGACCATCCGCCACCTGACCGGCGACGACCTGAAGCCGCATCACTGGGACGCCTTCTGGCAGTTCTACCAGGACACCGGGGCGCGCAAATGGGGCCAGCCCTACCTGACGCGCCGGTTCTTCGACCGCATCCACGATACCATGCGCGCTGACATCCTGCTGGTCCTGGCCGAGGAGGACGGCTACCCCATCGCTGGTGCGCTGAACTTCCTGGGGCCGGACGCGATCTATGGCCGCTACTGGGGCTGCGTGGCCGACCACGCGTTTCTGCATTTCGAACTCTGCTATCACCAGGCCATCGACCACGCGATCGCCCACGGTCTCTCTCGGGTCGAGGCCGGCGCGCAGGGCGACCACAAGCTGGCCCGAGGGTACGAGCCGGTGCCCATCCACTCGCTGCACTGGGTGCGCGATCCGGGCTTCCTGCGCGCGCTGGAAAGCTATCTCGATCAGGAGCGCGACGCGATGGGGGCCGAGATCGAGGCGCTTGCCGATTTCACGCCGTTTCGCAAGCCGGGCTGATCATCTTCTTTGGACAAATACCCTGCAGGGGGTCCGGGGGACGCAAGGTCCCCCGGCGGTCTCGGGTCAGACCTTCTCCAGCAGGCTCTCTCCGGCGCTGACGCTGCAGGCGCCGGGCGACTCCTCGACATCGACCGTCTTCACCACGCCATCCTCGACAAGCGCCGCGAAACGCTTGCAGCGCCCGAAGAACCCGGCCGGCGGCGCGTCGAAATTCAGCCCCAGGGCCTTCGTCATGCTGCCATCCGCGTCTGCCAGAACCTCGATCCCGGCATCCGCCGCGCCGGTGTGGTCCGACCACGCCTTCGCGACGAAGGGATCGTTGACGGTGATGCAGACGATGCGGCCGACGCCCTTGTCGCGAAACGCATCAGCGGTGCGCACGAAGCTGGGCATGTGGGCATTGGTGCAGGTGCCGGTGAAGGCCCCCGGCAGACCGAACAGCGCCACCTTGCCCTGCATCATCCCCTCTGTCGAGACGCTCTCGGGGCCGTTCTCGCCGACGCGCAGAAGCTGTCCGTCGGGCAGGGTGTCTCCGGCAGTGATGGTCATCGCATTCTCCTGAATTGCAACGGATTCGCCGCGACTATAGGCTGCCGCCGGCAGACAGGCAAAGGTGGACGGCATGCGGATCTTGATCGTGGGGGCAGGGCAGGCGGCGGCGTCGATGGCAGCCCGCCTTCGTGCCAAGGGCCATGACGGCGCCTTGACGGTGATCGGGGCCGAGCCTGCGCCCCCCTACCAGCGCCCGCCGCTGTCCAAGGCGTATCTGCTGGGCCAGATGGGACTCGACCGTCTGGTCCTGCGCACGGCCGAGTGGTGGCAGGACCAGGACATCGCCCTGCACCTGTCGGAAACGGCCGCCTCGGTCGATCCCGTGGCCCGGACCGTCACGACGGACCGGGGCACCCACGCCTATGACGCGCTGGCACTGACCCTGGGTGCCCGGCCCCGCCGCCTGCCGGCCGCCATGGGCGGTCATCTGCCCGGTACCCACGTCATCCGCAGCCTGGCGGATGTCGATGCGCTGGCGCCCGCAATGCAGCCGGGACGCCGACTGGTCGTCATCGGCGGCGGATACATCGGCCTCGAGGCCGCGGCCGTCGCCCGCAAGCTGGGCCTGACCGTCACTCTGATCGAGGCCGCGCCCCGCATCCTGGGCCGGGTCGCTGCGCCGCAGACGGCCGACCTGATCCGCGCGCTGCATCAGGCGCAGGGGGTCACCATCCTCGAAGGCACAGCCATCAGCCGCATCACCGGCGACGACCGCGCCACCGGTGTCGCCCTGACGGACGGCCGCGACATCCCTGCCGATCTGGTCGTCACCGGCATCGGCGTGCTTCCCGTCACCGACCTTGCCGCCAAAGCCGGGCTGGCGCTGGACGACGGCATCGCCACCGACATCCACGGCCGCACGTCCGATCCCGCGATCTGGGCCGCGGGCGATTGCGCCAGCATCCCGCACCAGGACGGTCGCCTGCGGCTGGAAAGCGTCGGCGGCGCCATCGACATGGCCGAATGCGTGGCCGACAACATCCTGGGCGCCGATCGCGCCTATGCCCCGAACCCCTGGTTCTGGTCCGACCAGTTCGACGCCAAGCTGCAGATCGCGGGCCTGGGCGCCGGTCACGACCGCATCGTGACCCGTTCCGGCGCATCGGATCATTCCGGTTCGGTCTGGTATTTCCGGCAGGACCGCCTGATCGCCGTCGACGCGCTGAACGACGCCCGCGCCTACATGATCGGCAAGCGCCTGATCGAGGCCGGCCGCAGCCCGGATCCCGATGCGATCGTGACCGCGCCCGATCTCAAGGCGCTGCTGTCGTGACGCGGTGTTTCGATCCCTGGTCCTCTCGCGCGGTGGGCGGGCCGGTCACCCGCCGGCGGTCGGCATGAGGATCGTCGGCGGTCGGATGCGCGGCCTGAAGCTGGCCGAAGTCGGTGCTGGCGATCCGTCGGCGCATCTGCGCCCCACGACGGACCGGGTGCGCGAGGCGATCTTCAACCTGCTGATCAACGGCAGCCACGGCAACCCGCTGCCGGGCGCGCATGTCCTAGACCTGTTTGCGGGAACGGGCGCCCTGGGGCTCGAGGCTCTGTCGCGCGGGGCGGCCTCCGTCACCTTCGTCGACGACGGCACCCGCGCACGGTCGTTGATCCGCCAGAACATCGAGAAGGCGCGGGCCAATGATGCGGCGCAGATGCTGCGCCGCGATGCGACAAGGCTGGGACCCAATCCCGGCGGCGGCTTCGGCGTCGTCTTCCTTGACCCCCCCTACGGCCAAGGGCTGGGAGAGCGGGCCATCGCCTCGGCCCTCGACGGCGGCTGGATCGCGCCAGATGCCGTCATCGTCTGGGAGGAGGCGCGCCCGCCGCTTTTGCCCGCGGCGCTGCAACTGATCGACCGGCGCAGCTATGGCGAGACGCTGGTGACCCTTGCGCGCCACGCCGCGCCCACATGACGCATTCGTGCGATGACATCAGTTGCCGCACGACCCGTCATCGGCCATCAACCGTCTGACAACGCAGGAGAACGAAGATGAAGATCCATCGATTCCTTCGGGCTGTCCCGCTCTTGGCGGCGGCCGCCCTGGCCGTCCCGGCCCATGCGCAGGATCACGGGGCGCATGGCAAGGATCACGCTGCCCATGCCGCCTCGCCCGCCGATGCGGCCTTCGCCGAGGCCATGCTACGGATGCATGAGGACATGGTGGTCCTGCCGTCAGGCGATCCCGATGTCGATTTCGTGCGCGGCATGATCCCGCATCATCAGGGCGCCATCGACATGGCCCGTGTGGTGCTGGAGCACGGCGACGACCCCGACATCCGCCGGCTGGCCGAGGAGGTGATCACCGCGCAAGAGGCCGAGATCGCGATGATGAGGGCTTGGCTGGCCGATAATGATCCCGAGGCGGCGCAGTAGCGCCGCGCCGGAGGACGGGCCCGCCCTATGCCGAGCTGGCGATGCTGGCGGCCGCGGCTTCCAGTGCACCGCCCCCGTGGGGGATGCGCAGGGCCGTCAGGCCCGCCTGCACGGCACCAAGCGCCCCCATGACCATCGCGGCATTGCAATGCCCCATATGGGCGATGCGCAGCGCCGCCGTCGGGTCTGGCGCGCCCAGGCCCACCCCCAACGTCACGCCGCATTCGCGCGTGACCCAGGCGCGCAAATCCTCGGCGCGGGGCATCAAAACCGCCGTGACCGATGCCGCGCGCGCCGCAGGGTCGGCCACCGGCAGGCGGATCCCGGTGCCGCCCGCGCTCCAGGCATCGACAGCCGCCCAGACTGTCCGCGCCAGGCGGGTATGGCGCGACCACACGGCCTCAAGCCCCTCTTCGTCGAGGATCATCGTTAGCGCCTCGGACAGGGCATAGATCTGCTGGACCGGCGGTGTGCCGCCCCAAAAGCGCCACAGCGCCTCGGCCCCCGCCCGCGCATGCCAGTCCCAGTAAGGCGACACCCGCGCCCGCCGCCGCGCCGCCGCCCGGTCCGAGAACCACACGAAGGCGGTGCCCGGCAGGCACATCAGCCCTTTCTGGCTGGCCGAGATCAGTACGTCCACGCCCCAGTCGTCCATCCTCATCGGCGAGCAGCCGAGCGACGCGATGGCATCGACGACCAGCAGCGCGGGATGATCGCCCATCGCCGCGCGAATGCCCGGAATGTCGGCCGAGGTCGCGCTGGCGGTGTCGGTCTGGCACAGCACCACGGCCCTGATGCGGCCTTGGCGGTCCTGCGCCAGCCGGTCGGCCAGCCGCTGCGGATCGGCGGGCAGGTTGCCGAAGTCCAGCCTCTCGACCGCAACGCCAGATGCTTGCAGCATGTCGGCCCAGCTGCGCCCGAAATGGCCGCAGGTGACGACCAGCGCGGCGTCGCCCGGATCGAACAGGTTGGCGGCCGCGGCCTCCCACCCGGCATGGCCGTTGCCGATATAGGGCGCCAGATGCTGCGACGTCCCGGCCAGCCGCTTCAATTGCGCCATGACCTGCAGGTTCAGCTGTGCCAGCGGTTCGGCGTAAATATCGGGCGAGGCGCGATGCGCGGCGTTCAGGACGCGCGCTGGCACCGGCGAGGGGCCGGGAATGGCGATCAGGTCGTGGCCGTGGGCAAGGCTCATCTGCGGGGTTCCTTCACATCGTGCAAGATCGGTATTCCCGCGCCTCGGCTGCGTCAACAGGGCGAAGGGGCGGCGACCTTGTGGCGGGGGGCGGGTCCGGGCTATGGCTGGGTGGACAAGGCCTGCACGGCCGCCCCAAGGAAAAGGCCGGTCACGCCCGTGGATGCGAAGAAGGACAGTCCCGCCCGTATCGTCGCCACGACCACCAGGCGGCGGCGAAACGCGCCATCGGCGGCCAAGGTGCAGGGCCTGCTGGGGCGGCTGTGGCGGGACTATCTGCGGCCCTATCGGGGCGGCATGGCGCTGGCCTTCCTGCTGATGACCGTCGAGGGGTCGACCCTGGCGCTGATCAGCTGGATGCTGAAGCCGCTGTTCGACCTCGTCTTCGTGGGCAAGCAGGCGGGCGCGATCTGGTGGGTCGGCTCGGCCATCTTCGGGATCTTTCTTCTACGGGCCGTCACGCTGATCGCCAGCCGGGCGCTGCTGACTCGGGTGTCGCTGTCGGTGTCGACGAAGATGCAGACCGACCTGCTGGCGCATATCCTGACGCTGGATCAGCGGTTCTTCCGCGACAATTCGCCGGGCGCCATGATCGAGCGCATTCAGGGCGACACCATCGCCGTACAAGGGGTCTGGGCGACGCTGATCACCAGCGCGACGCGGGACGCGATCTCTCTGCTGATGCTGTTCGGGGTGGCGCTGACCATCGACCCGGTCTGGACCATCGGTGCGCTGATCGGTGCGCCGATCCTGATCATGCCGGCGGCGCTGGTGCAGCGCTACATCCGCCGCAAGGTGCGCCAGAACCGCGCCGATGCCAGCCTGCGCGCGACGCGCCTGGACGAGGTTCTGCACGGCATCGCCTCGATCCGCCTGAACCGGGCCGAGGCCGCGCAGACCGCGCGCTTCGGCACCATCGTCGCCCGCATCCAGAAGGCGGGCACCAAGGTCGCCGCGACGTCCTCGGTCATCCCGGCGCTGACCGACATCGTGACCGGCATCGGCTTCGTCGCCGTCCTCGCCCTGGGCGGGAACGAGGTGATGCAGGGCGAGCGCAGCGTCGGAGACTTCATGGCCTTCTTCACGGCGCTGGCGCTGGCCTTCCAGCCGATGCGTCGCCTTGGCGGACTGGCCGGTACATGGCAGACGGCGGCGGCCAGTTTGGAGCGGATCTATCAGGTGTTCGACACGCAGCCGACCATCCGGTCGGGTGCTCACCTGTCCCCGCCCGGGACGACCGAGATCCGGCTGGAGGACGTGTGGCTGTCCTATGACGGCCAGCCTGTCCTGCACGGCCTGTCCTTCACCGCCGAGGCGGGACGCACCACCGCCCTGGTCGGCCCGTCCGGCGCGGGCAAGTCCACGGTCTTCAACCTGCTGACGCGGATGGTCGACCCGGACCGGGGGCGGGTGCTGCTGGGCGGGCGGCCGGTCGCCGACTATGACCTGGGGGTGCTGCGCGACCAGTTCTCGACCGTGGCGCAGGAATCGGCGCTCTTCGACGAAAGCCTGCGCGACAATGTGCTGATGGGCCGCCCCGGCGCCGATCAGGCCGATCTGGACGCCGCACTTGAGGCGGCGCATGTGACCGACTTCCTGGACGACAGCCGCAGCCTGGACAGCCGCGTCGGGCCGCGCGGGTCGTCGCTGTCGGGCGGGCAGCGTCAGCGGGTGGCCATCGCCCGCGCCCTGCTGCGCGACGCGCCGGTTCTGCTGCTGGACGAGGCGACAAGCGCGCTGGACACCGCCAGCGAGCGGCTGGTTCAGGACGCGCTGGACCGGCTGTCGGAAGGACGCACCACGCTGGTCATCGCGCATCGCCTTTCCACCATCCGCAACGCCGACAAGATCGTCGTACTGGATGCCGGCAGGGTTGTCGAAGAGGGCAGCCATGACCAGTTGATGGCCAAGGGCGGTGCCTATGCCCGCCTTGTCGCCCTGCAGTTCGGAGAGCAAGAATGACCCGCCAGATCATCCGCCTGACCGGAGAGGACCGCGTCGCCTTCCTGCAGGGTCTTGTTACCAACGACGTCGCCCGTGCGCCCTGCTGGGCGGCGCTGCTGACGCCGCAGGGCAAGTATCTGGCCGATTTCCTTGTCGTACCTGACGGCGACGCACTTCTGATCGACGTGGACGGGCGGCTGGCCGACGACCTGATGCGGCGGCTGTCGATGTACAAGCTGCGCTCCAGGGTGGCGATGGAGGCGGTCGAGATGCCCGTCGCCCGCGGCACCGGTCCCGCGCCCGACGGCGCCATCGCCGATCCGCGCCACCCGGCGCTCGGCTGGCGGCACTATGGCGCCGAAGGCGATGACGGCACCGACTGGGATGCCCTCCGGGTCGAACATTGCATCCCCGAGACGCTGGTCGAGCTGATCCCCAACGACACTTTCATTCTTGAAGTGGGGTTCGAGCGGCTGCACGGCGTCGATTTCCGCAAGGGCTGCTATGTCGGCCAGGAGGTCACCGCCCGGATGAAGCACAAGACCGAGCTTCGCAAGGGGCTGGTCGTCCTGCGCATCGAGGGCGCGGCCCCTGTCGGCACGTCCATCACCGCCGAGGGGCGCGAGGTCGGCACGCTCTTTACCCAATCCGGCGGGCGCGCCATCGCCCATGTCCGGCACGACCGCGTCGGCCCCGACATGCGGGCGGGCGAGGCGCGGCTGTATCCCGCATGACGCCCGACGCGCAGCCCGACCCCGGACTGCGCAAGATCATCCATGTCGATATGGACGCGTTTTTTGCCTCGGTCGAGCAGCGCGACTTTCCCGAACTGCGCGGCAAGCCGGTGGCGGTCGGCGGGTCCTCCGCCCGCGGCGTGGTCGCGGCTGCCAGCTACGAGGCGCGGGTCTTCGGCGTGCGCAGCGCCATGCCCTCGGTCAGGGCCGCGCGGCTCTGCCCCGACCTGATCTTCGTGCGCCACCGCTTCGACGTCTATCGCGCCGTCAGCCAGCAGATCCGCGCGATCTTCCACGACTATACTCCCCTGGTCGAGCCGCTGTCGCTGGACGAGGCCTATCTGGACGTGACCGACACGGCCGGTGGCCGCACCGCCACCGCCATCGCCAAGGAGATCCGCGCCCGCATCCGCGAAACCACCCAGCTGACCGCCAGCGCGGGTGTCAGCTACAACAAGTTTTTGGCCAAGCTGGCGTCCGACCAGAACAAGCCCGACGGCCTCTGCGTCATCACGCCCGACAGGGGCCCCGACTTCGTCCTGTCGCTGCCGGTCGGCAAGTTCCACGGCATCGGCCCGGCGACGGCCGGCAAGATGCAGGCCATGGGCATCCATACCGGCGCCGACCTGCGGGCGCAGGACCTGGACTTCCTGACCCGGCGCTTCGGAAAGTCGGGGCGGTATTACTGGAACATCTCTCGCGGGATCGATCACCGGCGCGTCAGCCCGGACCGCATCCGCAAGTCCGCGGGGGCGGAGAACACGTTCTCGGCCGACCTGATGACGCTGGATCAGGCCTGCGAGGCGCTGGTCCCTCTGGCGGCCAAGGTCTGGGCGGCAGTGTCGCGACATGGACTGCATGGCCGGACGGTGACGCTGAAGGTCAAGTTCTCGGATTTCCGGCAGATCACGCGGGCGCGCAGCCTGACCCGCCCCGTCGCATCCGAAGCCGAGTTGCTGGCCACCGCCGGCGATCTGGCCGCGGGGGTGCTGCCGGACCCGCGCGGGGCGCGGCTCCTGGGAATCGCCCTCTCGGGCTTCGAGCACGAGGACGCCTATGACGCGCAGCTGAGCCTGTTCGACTAGCGCCAGCGCACCCACCGGCCCGGTCCCTGCGCCGCCAAAATCAGCAGGCCGCCGGCGATCGCCCAGTTCTTCAGGACGATGGTGACCTGCCAGGGGTCTGCGCGCAGCTGCCAGTGAAACCAGCTGGTGCCGATGCAATAGACCGCCAGCACCAGCGCCAGGGTGCGCACCCGCGGTCCCAGCAACAGCGCCAGCCCCGCCGCAAGGTTGAACAGCGCGACCGGCCAGACCAGCGCCGGCAGCAGCCCGATGCCGCTCAGCATCCCCTGCACCTGAGCGGGATCGGTCAGTGTCTGGACGGCGCCGCCCACGAACAGGATCGCGATCAGCAGCCGTCCCGTCAGGTTCAGCGCATCGTTTATGGCAGGACCTTCGACAAGGGGCAGGGTGGGCGGACAGAATGCAGCATCCGGCCGATGGTCAATGCGGACGTGACGTCGCGGCGCTGGAACGGCAAACGCCCCGCGGCTGGCGCGAGGCGTCGGAAGGCAATCGCGGCAGGTACGACGATCAGGCGCGTTCGCTGTATTCGAACATCTCGGTGTTGACGATGATCGCCTCGCCCTCGCCGACGAAGGGGGGGATCATGATCCGCACGCCGTTGTCGAGGATCGCGGGCTTGTAGCTGTTGGCCGCGGTCTGGCCCTTCACGACCGGCTCGGTCTCGGCCACGGTGCAGGTGACCTTCTGCGGGATCGAGACCGACAGGGCTTCCTCGCCGTAATATTCGATCGTGGCGGTCATGCCGTCCTGCAGGAAGGGGCGGCGGTCGCCCAGCAGCTCGGCGTCAAGTTCGGTCTGCTCGAAGGTCTCGCTGTCCATGAAGACCAGCTTGCCATCGGCTTCATAGAGGAACTGCTGGTCCTTCTGGTCCAGGCGGACGCGTTCGACCTTGTCTTCCGACCGGAAGCGCTCGTTCAGCTTGCGGCCGTCGCGCAGGTTCTTCATCTCGACTTGGGCGAAGGCGCCGCCCTTGCCGGGCTTGACATGGTTGACCTTCACGGCGGCCCACAGGCCCCCGTCATGCTCCAGCACGTTGCCGGGGCGGATTTCATTGCCATTGATCTTGGGCATGGATCGCTTCTCGTGAGTTTGCGGGAATTCGGGCCGTCCGGGGGTTTGAACGGCAGGATCGGCCCCCTATATCGAGGCCTGCAGCATCAGGCAACCAGAACGGATCTGCGGCGTTGTCAAGGCGCCATCCATGGCAAGACATCGTTGACGCGCCGGATTTGGGCCGAAATTTCCCAAATTTTCACGTCATGCATGTATAGCATGGCAGGCATGCGGCAGAGGGGATACCGAATCGGCGGCGCAAAAGGCTAAGCCAAGCGGCACCGTCGGAGAAACGGAATTCAAGAAACAGGGGAAACGTCAAGTCTCCCCCCATGGTCCTGTCGCGCGATGGGACCGCAAGAAGTGGACGAAACAAGATGCGCGATTTTGTTGACGGCTCGGCCTTCAATTTCGAACAGGGCCAGCGGGCCCGCAAGCTGTTTGCAGCCGTTGTGCTGGCAGCGCTTGATGATGCCATTGCGGATGACAAGAAATACGGCAATGGCCCCGAACAGATTGCCCGGTGGGCGCGTTCGCGCGATGGTCGCGAGGTGCTGTCCTGCGCGGGCATCGACCCGAACGAGCGTGTCGTGAAGGGTCTGATGGAATTTGTGTCGAAAGGTGTGCGCACCTCGGTCGCGCTGTCGCGCGAAGAGAGCGAGCGTCGCATGGCGGCCGAGGCCGAGGAGGCCGAGGCGGCCTGACCTTCCGCGCATCGACGAACCCTTAGGGCCGCCCTTCGGGGGCGGCCTCTTTTGTTGGTCAAAGGCGGGTCACGACGCGCTGCGAATAGAAATGCCGCACGTCGTCGGCGTGGCAGAGTTCAGTCGCGGGCGTCATCACGGCAGCCGAGGCCGCCGCGGCGCCCAGTGCGAGCGCCTCCTGCACGGGCCAGTCGCGGGCCATAGCCAGAACGAACCCGGCGACGAAGCTGTCGCCCGCGCCCACGGCGCTGACCACGTTGACCGGCGCCGCCGCGGCGTGCCAGGCGACGTCGGGACCGGCGATGACCGACCCATCCGCCCCGCGCGCGACGATCACCGACCGCGCCGCGCCGTTGCGGACCAGGTTAGCCGCAAACGCTGCGCTGTCGCTGCGAAGGGGCAGGGGGCGCCCGGCCAGCCCCTCCGCCTCGTGGCTGTCCATGCGCAGCACGTCGACCGGGATCGACGACCCCGCCATCGCCCGCAGCGCATCGCCCGAGGTATCGACCAAGAGCCGTGCCCGCCCGTCCTTGAGCCGCACGGTCAGCATCTGTTCAAACCCGGCCGCGACGCCCGGCGGGTTCGACCCCGAGATCACCACCCAGCCCCCGGCCAGCGCGGCCTCGGCGATGGCGGCGATGGCGGTGGCCACCTGCGCAGTGTGCCATTCCGGCCCCGGCATGACGAAGCGGAACTGCCCGCCGGTCGCGCGATCGGTCACCGCCAACGACTGGCGGGTCTCGCCTGGGGCCGTCAGGCGCAGTACCTGCAAGCCGGCGGATTTCAGCATGTCCGCCAGCCGCGTCCCGGTCGGGCCGCCAAGCGCCACCATCGCCGATGACTGCCCGCCGATCACCTTGATCGCGCGGCTGACGTTGATGCCGCCGCCGCCCGGGTCCAGCCGCGGCTTGTCGCAGCGCAGCTTCAGGTCCGGGACGACGGCATCGGCGGCGGTCGAGACGTCCAGCGCCGGGTTCAGCGTCACCGTCAGGATGGGGGCCTGGCCGCTCATTCCCACCAGCGGTCGATTGTGGCGATGTCGTCGTCAGACCAGCCGAAGTGGTGGGCCATCTCGTGCGTGACGATGTGGACGACCAGATCGCCAAGGGTCACGTCGCCGCGCGACGCCCATTCGTCAAGGATCGGCCGGCGGAACAGCCAGATCGTGTCGGGCCCCCCCGGCTGGTCCGAGACCGACTTCTCGGTCATCGGGATCCCGTCATAGAGGCCGGTCAGCTCGAACGGGTCGTCGATCTGCAGTTCGTCCAGCATGTCTTCGGGCGCGAACTCGGCCACGCGAAGGGCGACCCGGGCGGCGGCCTCGCGGAATTCGGGCGGCAATCCGTCCATCGCGGTGCGGGCCATGGCCTCGATCTCGGCCGCATCGGGGGCCTTGCGCCCATCCCAATCACTCATTCCCGCCTCCTGCGTTCATGCCCCCGATATGGACAAAAATGCCTGGCTGTGAAAGAGCAACTGCAACAGGAGAAGCCCATGACCATCACCCGTTTCGCGCCTTCGCCCACCGGCCATATCCATGTGGGCAACCTGCGCACCGCGCTGTTCAACTATCTGATCGCCCGCAAGGCCGGCGGGACCTTTATCCTGCGGCTCGACGACACCGATCAGGAGCGCAGCAAGCAGGAATATGTTGACGGCATCAAGCGCGACCTGGACTGGCTCGGCCTCCACTGGGACCGAGAGGAGCGCCAGTCGCTGCGCCTGGACCGTTACCGGGCCGAGGCCGAGGCGCTGAAGGCGTCGGGGCGTCTGTATGAGGTCTTCGAGACACCGACCGAATTGGACCTGAAGCGCAAGAAGCAGCTGAACATGGGCAAGCCGCCGGTCTACGACCGCACCGGCCTGCACCTGTCGGACGCCGACCGCGACCGCCTGCGCGCCGAGGGGCGCGAGGGTTACTGGCGCTTCCTGCTGGAGCAGGAGCGGATCGAATGGACTGACGGCATCCTGGGCGACATCTCGATCGACGCGGCCTCGGTCAGCGACCCGGTGCTGATCCGCGCGGACGGGCAGGTGCTCTATACCTTCGCCAGCAGCGTGGACGACACGGACATGGGGGTCACGGACATCGTGCGCGGGTCCGACCACGTCACCAATACGGCGACGCAGATCCAGATCATCAAGGCCATCGGCGGCACGCCGCCGTCCTTCGCGCACCATTCGCTGCTGACGGGCGCCAAGGGCGAGGAACTGTCCAAGCGCATCGGCGCGCTGTCGCTGAAGGACCTGCGCGAGAACGGCGTGGCCCCTGAGGCGCTGATCAGCCTGATGGCGCGGCTGGGGTCGGGCGTGCCGGTGGAACTGGCGTCTCTGGACGAACTGGCGGCGGCCTTCGATCTGAGCCAGTTCGGCGCATCGCCCACCAAGTTCGACGCCGAGGACCTGTGGCCCCTGACTCGCGAGCGGAACCAGGCCCTGCCGCTGTCGGCCGTACGGGACCGCATCCTGGCGCTTGGCGTGCCAGAGGACCAGGCCGAACGCTTCTGGCGCGTCGCGTCGCAGAACATCACGCGGCTTGACGACCTTGAAGGCTGGTGGCGCATCTTCAGCGAAGGCGCCGAGCCGCAGATCGACCCCGAGGATGCCGACTTTATCGCCGAGGCCATGACCATGCTGCCGCCGCCGCCCTATACGGATGCGACCTGGGGCGAGTGGACTGCCAAGGTCAAGGAGGCTACGGGCCGCAAGGGCAAGGGCCTGTTCATGCCGCTGCGCAAGGCCGTGACCGGTCAGGGGCACGGGCCAGACATGTCGGACGTGATGCCGCTGCTGCAGGTCGTGAAGGCGCGCGGCTGATTGCGTCCCGCGACGGCGGGGGGCTTCCCGCCCCCCGCACCCCCCGGTGGCGGTTCGTGAACACGCCAGGGGGCCTGATTTCCTCCCGGGCACCGCTTCTGCATAGGCCATTCGAGACGAAGCCGAGAAATTCCACGAAAAGCGCTTGACGCCCCCGACCTGTTCGCTTACACGCCGCCTACTCGTGGCGGAGTAGCTCAGTTGGTTAGAGCAGCGGAATCATAATCCGCGTGTCGGGGGTTCAAGTCCCTCCTCCGCTACCACCGAAACTTTCGCAAATTGCGTCTGCGGTCTCGTGTCTTCACGGGGCTCTTCAGTGGCCGGTGTCGGCATGCCATATCGCAACCGCCGTCAAGACATCATAAGATCGCGTAGGTTATCCGTGACTGGGCAAGACTGCTGGAGCATGTGTTCTCGCCCATATGGCGATCTGGCACGATGGGTGCAGCGTCTTCTTCCGATGAACGCGTTTGCGCTTGATGTCCCGACGCTTGGAAGCGTCCTGTGGGATATTCCCGGAACTGCGGGACGACTTGGGACCCCCTGACGAGCACGACAGGCTACTGCCCGATGCTGCAGAACGGCTTGATGGAGGCGCGACCAGATGGCCCCATCCAAAGGCATACAATGCGGTACACCGGGAAGCTCAACTGGCTTGGCCTGAAGTGCCAACATCGCGCGGGGCCAGGGGGACGGTGACGACGGGTCGCGCTGTCGAGAGTGAGGCCAAACTGTCCGTGGCCCGCAGGGGGCAGCATGGTCTTCAACGAGAACTCGTAGAACAGTTTCTCTTGTGAAACTTGCCGCGGTCCCATCACGGCCGTCGCCTTTCTGTCTCAAGGACGTGGATCAGCGTACGAACTATCAAGGAACAGTGTTTTTCAACGCATCCGAAACAAAGGCGCCGCCTGAGTGTTAAGCAGCTCTCATCCGAGAGCTGCCACGAGGTGCCGTTGTCAGACTGTTTGTTCAAACCCTGAACCGCCCGCTCTTGGCCACAGCTCATATGGGCGGGCTGTGGTTTCTGATGCCAAGAGCCGCCGTCGGGGCGATCGCGGATTGCGCGGGATGCAGGCGACCGGCAGGCGTCTTGTGCGACTTGAGGCTGTTACCGGCGGGAAACTTGCCGCAAGACAGGACTGCCAGAGCTGGTGGGACATGACGCGGCAATGCACCCCTTTCGAGACTTCATCCGGCAAGGCGGGGTTGTCATGACGGCTAATCGAGAAACGGCGCTCTTGCGCCGACAGAAGGTTCTGGCGGATTTCGGCGATTTCGCCTTGCAGTCCGAGGATCTGGACGAGATCCTGACGCAGGCCTGCAAGCTGGTGGCCGACGCCATGGAAACCGGCAGGGCCAAGGTGCTTCAGATCGAGGAGGGTGGCAGCACGTTGCTGCTGCGGGCGGGGACGGGCTGGGCATCGGACATCGTGGGCAAGGCCCGCATCTCGATGAACGAGCGTTCCTCCGAGAGTTTCTCGATCAGGGAACGGCGGCCGGTGATCAGCAACGATGTCACGCAGGACGGGCGCTTTGACGTGCCGGGCTTCATGAAGGACGCGGGCGTCAGGGCGCTGGCCAACGTGCCGGTCCTTCTGCCGGGAGGGCGCGCGTTCGGCCTGTTGCAGGTCGATGCGTCGGAGCCGCGCGACTTCGACCAGGACGACGTCGAATTCCTGCGCACCTATGCCACCATCCTGGGACCCATCGTCGACCGCATCCTCAAGGTCTCGGCCCTGCGGCAAAGCGAGAGCCGCTATAGGGCCTTCGTGACGGCATCCTCGGACGTGGTCTATCGCATGAGCCCGGATTGGACGGAGATGCGCAGGCTTCACGGTCAGGGGTTTCTGGAGGACACGCCCGAACCCGCCTATGGCTGGATGGAGCAATATATCGAACCCGAGGACCGGGCCGAGGTCGCGGCGGCCATTTCGGCGGCGATCAGCAACAAGAGCATGTTCGACCTTCAGCACCGCGTTCGCCAGGCAGACGGCAGCATCGGCTGGACCCGATCGCGCGCGGCGCCGATCCTGGACGGGAATGGCGACATCGTCGAATGGCTGGGTGCTGCAAGGGACGTCACCGCGCAGCAGGCGGCGCAGGAGCAACTCGGCCGAAGCGAGACGCGTCTGAAGAACGTGCTGAACGGCATGGACGAGGCCTTCGGCCTGATGGACCACGATTTTCGCATCCTGGCCTTCAACAAGGCGGCTCAGCAGTTTGAAGGCCGCGCACCTGAGGAGTTCCTGGGGCGCAGCCATTGGGAGGTCTTTCCGGGAAGCGGGGATACCAAGGTTGGCCGCCTTCTGAGGCGGGCGATGGCCGAGCGTCGGTCGGCATCGCTCGAGCATCTCTACACCTGGAAAGACGGGACGAAGCGCTGGCTGGACATGCGCGCCTATCCCGTGCCCGAGGGCCTCGCCGTCTTTTGGCGCGACATCACAGAGCGCAAGGCGGCCGAGGAGCGGCTGCGCGAAGCGGACGAACGCTATCGCTCGGCCCTCGAGCGGCAGGTCCGGGAACGCACGGCCGAATTGAAGGCCAGCCGCGATCTGCTGGAGGCCACGATCAACAACTCGACCGATATGATCCAGCTGTTCCGGGCGATTCGGGATGCGGCGGGCGAAATCGTCGATTTCCGATGGGTGCTGGTCAATCCCGCGTCAAGGCAGATCTTCGGCGATGTCGAGGGTGAGAGCCTGCTGGACCGCAACCCCGGCGTGGTGCCGGCCGGCATCTTTGATGCCTTCAGGCGGGTCACTGAGACGGGCGAGCCGGAACAGGCCGAGCGCCACTATACCCACGAGCAGTTCGACGGCTGGTTCCTGCAATCGGTCGTCAGGCTGGGCGATGGCGTGGCGACGACGACGAATGACATCACCGAATGGAAGGCCGCCCAGCAGGAGGTCCTGCGCCTGCAGGAAGAGGTCGCCCAATCCCGCCTGCGCAAAAGCGAACGCCGGTTCCAGACGCTAGCCGAGGGCATCCCGCAGCTGGTCTGGCGGGCGCACATCTGTGGCCGCTGGACCTGGGCCAGCCCGCAATGGACCGCGTTTACCGGGCAGTCCGATGCGGACAGCCACGACTGGGGCTGGCTGGACCCGGTCCACCCCGACGACCGCGCGGGCGCCCGTGCCGCTTGGGAACGGGCAAGCTCCTCGGAGGGGTTCGAGGCGGACTATCGCCTCCGCGAGGCAATCACGGGGCATTATCGCTGGTTCCAGACCCGTGCCACGCCCGTCCAGGACGAGGCCGGTTCCGTCGTCGAATGGCTGGGGACCTCGACCGATGTGCAGGATCTGCGAGAGATGCACGATCGTCAGGGCGTCCTGGTGGCCGAGCTTCAGCACCGGACCCGCAACCTGATCACCGTCGCCCTGGTCCTGTCCGACATGACGGCCCGCACAAGCCGGGATCTGGAACATTTCCAAAGCCGCTTCGCTGACCGGCTCAAGGCGCTGGCGCGCGTTCAGGGCCTGCTGTCGCGACTGACGACCGAGACCGATCGCGTCACCTTCGACGAGCTTGTCCGGACCGAGCTTTCGGCGATGGACGGGGGCCAGGACCGTGTCACCATCAGCGGCCCCGCGGGCATCCGCCTGCGATCGTCGACCGTGCAGACGCTTGCCATGGCGCTGCACGAGTTGGCCACCAACGCCGTAAAATACGGCGCGCTCGGGCAGCCCGCCGCGCATCTGACGATCTCGTGGACGGTTGATGCATCGAGGCCTGACGACAAACCGTGGCTGCACATCGACTGGCGCGAAAGCGGGGTCGAGATGCCGCCCGATGGCACCGCGCCTGCCGGATCGGGGCAGGGCCGCGAACTGATCGAGCGGGCACTGCCCTATCAGCTGAGGGCCGAGACCACCTATGCCCTGACTCCGGACGGCGTTCATTGCACGATCGCGCTGCCGGTGTCGGCCACCACTGCCACCGAGACAAGCAAGAATGACTGAGAGCTTCCTGCAGAACCACAACGTCCTTGTCATCGAGGACGAATATCTGGTGGCGATGGATCTGCACGACAAGCTGCGCAATCATGGCGCGATCGTTGTCGGTCCCGTCGGCCGGCTCGACGAGGCGCTTGCCGTCATCGAGGCCGGCACGACCATCGACAGCGCCATCCTGGACATCAACCTGGGCGGCCAGGCGGCCTATCCAGCGGCCGATCTGCTGCAGCAGCGCAACATCCCGTTCGTCTTCACGACGGGCTACGACGACTCGGCCATTCCTGCGCGGTTCCACGATGTCGTCAGCCTGAAGAAACCGGTCGAGGCCAGGAAACTGCTGCAAGCGCTTGTCAACGCGTGAACAAGGTTTCGATGTGTCAGATTAGAAGTTGGATGACTGTCGGCCCTCCGTCACAGGGCCAGGGTTCGACCGAGCGTTGATCCGTCCAGACGGGCAGCCCCGGAACGACTCTGGCCGCGCGTTGGTCAAGCCTTGAGACTTGCCCAGCTGTCACATCCCACGTGATTGCAGGGCCGCTTCTTGAAGATCTCCGGTCTTTGTTTCTGCCAGTCCCTGAGCGCGTCGATGGGCGTTTGCCCCTTCAGCACTGATTGCGGGAGC
>NZ_JAOTBE010000024.1 GCF_026162645.1 Paracoccus rhizosphaerae | reverse complement strand
CGTGTAGCTGGACCAGTTCGTCGTGCGGTAGCGGGCGGATGGAGGCTTGCTCATGCACCTCGTCTAACCACAGGGAATTGCGATGGGAATCTTTCGCAGACAGAGTTCTGCAACAACGCCCCCACCGATGCATCCGCAAACCAATGGCATGGTCGAGCGCTTCAACGGCCGGATCGAGGACGTCCTGCAAAGCCACCGCTTCCGCAGCGGCGAGGATCTTGAACAGACTATTCTTCGATATGTCCGGCTCTACAACGGCCAACTCCCCCAATCAGTGTTGAAGGGGCAAACGCCCATCAACGCGCTCAAGGACTGGCAAAGGCAAAGGCCGGACATCTTCAAGAAGCGGCCGTATAATCACGCGGGATGTGACACATAGGCTTTCCCCCAGGAATTGAAGGCGTGCTTGGAACTGACACCCAAGACATAGCCTTTTCCAGCGCGGCGCAGCGCTATGCCGATATCGCCAACGCCATAGACGCTGTCGGCGGCCACCCAAGAAAATGGAACCTTGGCCGAGAGCACGCGCTCGATCATGCTGCGGGCGATGGCAGGTTTGGTGGCGGACTCCACCGCCTCGGGCACATGGGCCCGGCTTCGTCTGGCCGGGGCTTCAGCCCATGCTTTCGGCAGATAAAGGGCCCGATCGATAAAAGCATGTCCGTGCCGCGAGACGTAGCTGGCGAAGGCGCCGATCTGACAACTGGTGATCTTTCCTGCCGACCCCGTACATTGGCGCGCGACCCCACAGGAGGCGTGGCCCTGCTTCAAGAAGCCGGTTTCATCGATCACCAGCACCGCCTCGGGATCAGCCGGCGTTTCACGGCGTAGTCCCGCACAATATCGCGCAGCGCGTCGGCATCCCGATGGCCTCGTCCCAATATCGCCTGCTGACGCCGCGGGCCCGGATCTCCGGCCGCTTCGGCCCGCATCCGCCCCGTCTTGCGCCGTTTCCCACCCAACAAGCCGTCGGGAAACTGACCGGCCGATGCCGCAACCCGTCCCTGCGTAAACAGCGGCCGAAGTCGAGCCTCGACTTCACGTAGCGAAGGAAGCCCAAAGCTCCACCGTCTCTTCGACCGACAACCCCGCCATCCATGATCCCTAACTCGTCATGGTAGCGCATTGACCCAAAGCGGAGAGAAGAATGCAACTGTCATGCTAGATAGCAGGACGGTGGGGCGCGTTTCCCGTTCATCGACGTGACTGTCGATCGCCGGTGGCGCACGCCCGCGTCGCCTTAGCAGTTCGGGACGTTGACGGCGAGGCCGCCGAGGGATGTCTCCTTGTACTTCTCGCTCATGTCGCGGCCGGTCTGGCGCATCGTCTCGATGGCGGCGTCCAGCGGCACGATGTGGCTGCCGTCACCGCGCAGTGCCAGGCTGGCGGCGCTGACGGCCTTAATCGCGCCGAGGCCGTTCCTTTCGATGCAGGGCACTTGCACCAGCCCGCGCACCGGGTCGCAGGTCATCCCGAGGTGATGTTCCAGCGCAATCTCGGCCGCGTTCTCGATCTGGCGGGGGGTGCCGCCCAGGACGGCGGCAAGGCCCGCGGCGGCCATGGCACTGGCGCTGCCGACCTCGGCTTGGCAACCGCATTCCGCGCCAGAGATGCTGGCGTTGTGCTTGATCAGCCCTCCGACCGCCGCCGCGGTCAGAAGGAAGTCTGGCAGCAATCGTTCAGACGCGCCGGGCACGTGATCCAGCCAATAGCGGATCACCGCAGGCACCGTGCCTGCCGCGCCGTTGGTGGGGGCGGTGACGACCTGGCCGCCTGCGGCGTTCTCCTCGTTCACGGCCATTGCATAGATCGACATCCAGTCGTTGATGACATGAGGCGCGGTCAGGTTCATGCCGCGTTCCGCCATCAGCTTTTCGTGGATGGCCTTGGCGCGGCGCTTGACGTTCAGCCCGCCGGGCAGGGTGCCCTCGGACGTCAGGCCGCGATCCATGCAATCGCGCATCGCCGTCCAGATGCGGTTCAGCCCGGCCCGCAATTCGGTCTGTGACCGGAAGCACAGCTCGTTGGCCTCCTTCATGCGGGCGATGGAGGTGCCTGACGTCTCGGCCATCTCCAGCATCTCGGCGGCCGTTCCGAACGGGAACGGCACCGAGGAGGACGCGTCGCTGCGGCCCTGATCGCCCTTTGCGGCCAGTTCGGCATCGGTCATCACGAACCCGCCGCCGATCGAGTAGTAAATCTGGTGGAAGATCACGTCGCCCTGCGCGTCCGTGGCCGACAGCGTCATGCCGTTGGCATGGCCGGGAAGGGCGGTGTCATAGTCGAAGCGCAGGTCGCAGTTGGGATCAAAGGCCAGCGGCGCCAGGCGCGGTGGCGTCAGCAGGTGGGTGTCGCGGTTGGCCGCCAGCGCGGCCTCGGCGGCGTCCATGTCCATGCTGTCGGGGGTGAAGCCCGCCAGCCCCAGGATCGTTGCACGGTCGGTCGCATGCCCCTTGCCGGTGAAGGCCAGGCTGCCGTGCAGGCTGGCACGCAGGCCGTGCGCCTGGAACGGCTGCCCGCGCAAGGCGTCGAGGAACCGCGCCGCGGCCACCATAGGCCCCATGGTGTGTGACGACGACGGCCCCACGCCGATTTTGAACAGATCGAACACCGACAGGAACATGTTTTCCCCCTTGCACCTGGCGTCCCATCCAACCACGTCAACAACCGGACTGCCATGCCTGGAAACGACCCTTTTCCGGCCCGGATGCGACGTCGGCGGCGCGAAGGGATGTCAGATCGGCGACACGGCAGGTGATGAATATGTGTGCAACATGCCCTATGGATGGGCAGCCGGGTCGCGCCTGCGAATTGGGCAGCCCGGTGCCCGACTGCCCTTCTTGCGGGCGGCGGGATCGAGGGTGAAGGAACAGGATATGCAACTGCCCGAACCGATCATGCTGGGTGACATGCCCCTGGGACCGCCGGTGTTTCTTGCACCCATGGCGGGAATCACCGACGTGCCGTTCCGCCGTGCCGTCGCGCGCTTCGGTGCCGGCCTGATGGTCAGCGAGATGGTCGCCTCGACCGAAATGGTAACGCCGCGCCCATCCACCCGCGCGGCGGTGCGCGCCAAGGCCCTGTCCGAGGGGGCGCTGCCGGTCAGCGTCCAGATCGCCGGCCGCGAGGCGCAGCCCATGGCCGAAACCGCGCGGATCGTCGCGGGGATGGGCGCGCGGGTAATCGACATCAACATGGGCTGTCCCGCCAAGAAGGTGACCGGCGGGCTGTCGGGCGCGGCGCTGATGCGCGATCTGGACCACGCGCTGTCGCTGATCGACGCGGTGGTGGGCGCGGTAAATGTGCCGGTCACGTTGAAGATGCGCCTGGGGTGGGACGACGAGTGCCTGAACGCGGCCCAACTGTCGGCGCGGGCGCGCGATGCCGGCGTCGCGATGCTGACGGTGCACGGCCGGACGCGGGCGCAATTCTACAAGGGCCGCGCCGACTGGAGCGCGATCCGCGCCGTGGCGAACCTGCCCGGCCGCCCCCCGCTGGTCGCCAATGGCGACGTGACGGATGCGGTCAGCGCCGCGCGGGCACTTGCGGCATCGGGGGCCGAGGCGGTGATGGTCGGGCGCGGCGCACAGGGCCGGCCTTGGGCGCTGGCGCAGATCGCGCATCGGTTGTGGGATCTTCCCGCGCCCGCCGTGCCACAGGGTGGAGCGCTGGCCGACCTTGTCGAGGAGCATTACGAGGACATGCTGGATTTCTATGGCCTCGACCTGGGCCTGCGCGTGGCGCGCAAGCACCTGGGCTGGTATGCCGAGGCGAACCACGCCCCCCTGCGGGCCGAGATGCTGCGGGCCGAGAGCCCGGCTGCCACCGTCGATCTGATCCGCAGGGCCTTCGCCGATGCGCCGGGGGACATGGCCGCATGACCCTGCAGCGCCCCCGGAACTTTCGGCAGGCCGCGCCGGGGCCGGGCTGGGACGCGCTGCCCCTGCCGGCCCTGATCCTGGACCGAGAGGGGCGCGTGGCCGCGATGAACGACGCAGCCGAGATCTGGTTGAATATGTCTCGGACGTCTACCATGGGCAAGGCGCTCGAGGGTGACGAGATGACGGCCCGTCTGCGCATCACGCCGGCGCTGTCGCCGCTGATTGCGCGGGTCGTGGCGGGCGCCGAAGCGCTTTACCAGAACGGCGTCAGGTTCGAGATCGGTGACCGGGCGGGCGGCCACCAGGCGCGGCTTGCCGCCGTCCATGCGGGCGCGGACGACGGGTCTGGCGGGGCCGTGAACCTGCTGATCGTGCCGCAGGACGACGCCTGCCTGCTGCAGAGCCGCAGCATCCGCAGCGCCGCCCGCAGCGCCATCGGCATGTCCGAGATGCTGGCCCACGAGATCAAGAACCCGCTGGCCGGCATCCGCGGCGCGGCGCAGCTGATGGCGATGAACGCCACCCCCGAGGACCGCGAGATGGCCGAGATGATCGTCAGCGAATCACGCCGCATCGTGGCCCTGCTGGAGCAGGTGGAGCGGTTCGGCGACACCTCGGCGCCCAAGCTGGCGGCGTTGAATGTGCATGACGTGCTGGAACGCGTGCGCCGGTCAGCCAAGGCGGGCTTTGCACGCGACGTGCAGATCGTCACCGACTATGACCCCTCGCTGCCGCCGGCGATCGCGGATAATGACCAGATGGTGCAGGTCTGCCTGAACCTGGTCAAGAACGCGGCCGAAGCCCTGGCGGGGAAGGCGGGCGGCATGATCCGCCTGCACACCCATTATGACCACACCCTGCGCCTGCCGCCCGAGCAGGGCGATCCGACCGGCCGCCCGCTGCCCCTGCAGATCGAGATCGAGGACAATGGCCCCGGTTTCCCGCCCGCCATTGCCGATCAGGTGTTCGAGCCCTTTGTGTCGGGCCGCGAGAACGGCACCGGCCTGGGGCTGGCGCTGGTCAGCAAGATCATCACCGACCTCGGCGCGCTGATCCGGGTGGACAGCCGCCCCGGCCGCACCGTTTTCCGCATTTCCCTGCCCAAGGCATAAGGACCGACCCCATGGACGGAACCGTTCTGATCGCTGACGACGACCGCACCATCCGCACGGTGCTGACGCAGGCGCTGACCCGCGCGGGCTGCCGCGTCCACGCCACCGGCAGCCTGGCGCAGCTGCTGAAATGGGTCGAGGAGGGGCGCGGCGACCTGGTCATCACCGACGTGATGATGCCCGACGGCAACGGCATCGACCGCATCCCCGCCATCCGTGATGCCCGGCCGGACCTGCCGGTGATCGTGATCTCGGCCCAGAACACGATCGTGACGGCGATCCGCGCGACCGAGGCCGAGGCCTTCGAATACCTGCCGAAGCCCTTCGACCTGCCCGACCTGATGACCAAGGTTGGCCAAGCCTTGTCGCGCCGTCCGCGCAAGTCCGACCCCGCGCCCGAACCGCTGCCTGCGATGCGCGAGGCCGCCGATCCGGCCATGCCGCTGATCGGCCACGCGGCCAGCATGCAGGCGCTGTTCCGCATGGTCGCGCGGGTCCTGAACGCCGACCTTCCGGTCATCATCGCGGGCGAGGCGGGCGTCGGCAAGACGACCATCGCCCGCAGCTTCCACGAGTTGTCGGACAGGCGCGACCGCGGGCTGGCGATCCTGACGTCTTCGGACGCGGGCGAGGATGCGATCGCACGCGCGGCCGAGCGGGCGCAGGGCGGCACCATCGTGATTGAGAACCCCGGCGGCTTCGATCCGGCCGCGCAGGCCCGACTGATCGGTTTGATCGAGACGATGGAGTCGGGTCCCGACCGGGCGCAGGCACCGCGCGTCGTCGCCACGACCGGCCCAGACCCCCAGGCCGATGTCGCCAGCGGGCGCTTGCGGTCCGACCTCTATTATCGTCTGGCGGGGGTGACCGTCAGCGTGCCGCCGCTGCGGGCGCGGGTCGACGACATCCTGCCGCTGGCCGCGCACCTGCTGGCCCGCGCCGCGGCGCAGGGCCTGCCTGAACGGATGCTGTCGGACGATGCCGCGGCGATCCTGCGCGCGCATCCGTTTCCGGGTAACGTCCGCGAACTGGAGAACATGATGCGCCGCCTGGCCCTGACCGCCAGCGGCCTGACGATCAGCGCGGCCGAGATGCGCGACGCGCTGAGCCAGCCGTCCGTTGGCAGTCGCGCGCCGACGCCGGTGTCCGTCAGCCGCGATCCGGCACCCAGTGAACCCGCCGGGGTGACGCCGCTGCACACCGGTTCCCGGCTGTCGGATTCGGTCGAGGCTCATCTGCAGCGCTATTTCGACCTCCATGGCGACGCGCTGCCGCCACCGGGCCTCTATGACCGCATCCTGCGCGAGGTCGAGCGTCCGCTGCTGCAGGTGGCGCTGGATGCGACCGGCGGAAACCAGCTGCGCTGCGCCGACCTGCTGGGCATCAACCGCAACACGCTGCGCAAGAAACTGACCGAGCTGAATATCGAGGTGACACGCCGCCGCAAACTGATGTAAAACCGCCACAGGCGCGGCGCCGCCGACACGTCGGGCGCCGCTGAAAAGCCGCGACAGACGGCGAGTGGGGGATATGGCAGGCCTCGAGGCAGGGCTCAGCTGGGACAGGCTGGCACGCATCCGACTGCCCCGCGAATGGCGCGGGGCGCTGACCTGGGGAATGGCGCTGGCGGGCCTGGCGCTGGCCGCGGCCACGCTGGCGATCATGGGGCCTTTCGGGCGCGGCCTTCAGGGGCAGGCGCTGCGGCTGGTCCTGCTGGCGGACCTGACCTATCTGGTCCTGATCATCGCCTTCATCGTCGCCCGCATGGCGCGGCTGATTACCGACCGGCGGCGGGCGGGCCCGGCATCCCGGCTGCATGGTCGGCTGGTGGCGATCTTCGGCGGTCTGGCGCTGATCCCGACGGTGCTGGTCGCGCTGTTCGCGGGCTTTCTGGTCAATATCGGCCTGGAAGGGTGGTTCTCGGACCGGGTGCAGCAGGTGGTCACCACCTCTCAGGCGGCGGCCGAGGCCTATCAGGCGGAACACCGCAGCGATCTTAGTGAGGACGCGCGCGCCCTGGCCAGCGTGCTGACCCAGGCCGGCCGCGCCAACCCGCTGATCGAGGATGCCCAGATGCGCCAACTGCTGGCGCAGGGGCAGGCGCTGATCCAGCGCGGTCTGCGAGAGGCTTATATCATCAACGGCGCCGGAGAGATCCGCGCTCGTGGGGAACGCAGCTATCTGTTCTGGTACGAGGCGCCCAGCAGCGATCAGCTGGACCGCGCCCAGGCCGAGGGGCTGGTCCTGATCGAGGACTGGGACAACGATGAATTCCGTGCCTTGGTGGCGCTGCCGCCACTGGCCGACCGGTATCTTTATGTGACGCGCGACGTGGACGGCAGCCTTCTGGGGCTGGTCGACGATACCCGCGCCACCGCCGGTAGCTATCGCGAGCTGGAGTCGATGCGCAGCCAGGTTCTGCTGGAATTCTCGCTGGTCTATCTGGGTTTCGCGCTGCTGCTGGTGTCGGCGGCGATCTGGCTGGCCTTGTGGTTTGCAGGTCGGTTGTCGCGCCCCATCGGTATCTTGGCGCAGGCCAGCGAGCAGGTCGGGCGCGGCAATCTGGACCTGCAGATCCCCGAGCCGAACACCGGGGACGAGATCCAGACCCTGGGCCGCGCCTTCAATCGCATGACCCGGCAGCTGAAGGCGCAGCGGGACGAACTGATCGACAGCCATCGCGCCGGCGACGACCAGCGGCGGCTGTTCGATAACGTGCTGACCTCGGTGACCTCCGGCGTGATCGGGTTGGACGCCGCCGGAGAGATCGACTTCGTCAACCGCTCGGCCAGCCGCCTTCTGGGGCTTGACGCGAAGCGCGACATCGACGCCCTGCTGTCCGAGGCGGTGCCGGAGTTCTCGGCCCTGTTCGAGCGGCTGTCGGCCTCGGTCGCCGAGACCGTTCAGGACGAGGTTCGCGTCATGCGCGAGGGCCGGGTCGAAAGCTTGCTGGTCCGCATGGCGGTGCGCCGCAGCGCCGAAGGCGTGCTGGAGGGCTATGTCGTGGCCTTCGACGACGTGACCGAGCTTGTTTCGGCACAGCGCATGGCCGCTTGGGGCGATGTCGCGCGCCGCGTGGCGCACGAAATCAAGAACCCGCTGACGCCTATCCAGCTGTCGGCCGAGCGCCTGCGCCGCAAGTTCGGCCCGCTGGCGCCCGAAAGCGAACGCGCCGCTTTGGACCAGTATACCGAGGTCATCATCCGCCAGACCAATGACCTGCGCCGGATCGTCGACGAATTCAGCCGCTTCGCCCGGATGCCCGAACCCGACCGCGCCGAGACCGACATCGCGGCCCTGCTGCGAGAGGTCGCGTTACTGCAGCAGGACGCCCTGCACGGCGCGCTGAAGGCCGACCTGCCCGACCAGCCGGTGATCGTCGATTGCGACGCGGGCATGATGCGGCAGGCGCTGACCAACCTGTTGAAGAACGCGGGCGAGGCCGTCGAGGAACGCCGTGCCGACGCGCCCACGGGCTGGACCCCGATCATTCGGATCGAGATGGAGACCCATCCCGAGGCCGTCTGCATCCGCATCATCGACAACGGGCCGGGCCTGCCTGCCGACCGGTCGCGCCTGTTCGAGCCCTATGTGACGCTGAAAAGCCAAGGCACCGGCCTTGGCTTGCCCATTGTCAAGAAGATCGTCGAGGAGCATGGCGGCAGCCTGGTCCTGACCGATGCGCCCGAAAGGCCGGGCGCGATGGCCGAAATCCGGCTCCCGCGCGAGCGCCATCCCGTGCGGGCCCCCAAGATCAAGAGCAAACAAGAAAAAGACGAGGCGACACCATGACCGATATCCTGATCGTCGATGATGAGCGCGACATCCGCGAACTGATCGCCGACATCCTGAAGGACGAGGGTTTCGAAACCCGGCTTGCGGCAAACTCGGACGAGGCCGTCGGCGCGCTCAACGACCGGGAACCCGCACTGATGATCCTCGACATCTGGCTGAAGGACAGCCGGATGGACGGGATCGACATCCTCAAGCAGGTCAAGCGCAACAACCCTGATGTGCCGGTGATCATCATCTCGGGGCATGGCAATATCGAGATCGCGGTGGCGGCGATCAAGCAGGGCGCTTACGATTTCATCGAGAAACCGTTCAACATCGACCAGCTGATGGTGGTCATCAACCGCGCGATGGAGACCAGCCGCCTGCGCCGGGAAAACAGCACGTTGCGCCGCGGTGGCGACCGCACGGCCGAGATGCTGGGTCAGTCCGTCGCGTTCAAGCGCCTGCGCGACGCGCTGGACAAGGTGGCGCGGTCCAACGGGCGGGTGATGCTGGCGGGCGAGCCCGGCACCGGCAAGGAAATGGCCGCCCGATATATCCACGCCCATTCACCCCGCGCCGGCGCTCCCTTCGTGACCGTCCCCTGCGCCACGATCGAGCCCGAGCGCATGGAGGAGGTCCTGTTCGGCCGCGAGACCCCCGAGCGCGGGATCGAGCCTGGCCTTCTGGAGCAGGCCCATGGCGGCATCATCTATTTCGACGAGGTGGGCGACATGCCCATGGGCACCCAGCCCAAGATCCTGCGGGTTCTGACCGAACAGCAGTTCGTCAGGGCAGGGGGCGCCGACAAGGTGCGGGTCGACCTGCGGGTGCTGTCCTCGACCAACCGCGACCTGATGGCCGAAATCGCCGCCGGGCGCTTCCGGCAAGAGCTCTACGACCGTCTGAACGTGGTGCCCATTGCCGTGCCCTCGCTGGCCGACCGGCGCGACGACATCGCGGTGCTGGCACGGCACTTCATCCAGCACTTCCACCAGACGCAGGGCCTTGCGCCGCGCGACCTGCCCGAGGAAACCGTGGCCGCGCTGCAGTCCATGCGCTGGCCCGGCAACATCCGCCAGCTGCGCAACGTCATCGAGCGCGTGCTGATCCTGGCCGAGGAGACCGGCGCGATCCAGCCGTCAGAACTGGAACCCCAGGGCGCGACGCCCGACAACAGCGACACGCTGAGCCTGGGTCCCGCAGTCACTGCCATGGCCCTGCGCGAGGCGCGCGAGATGTTCGAGCGGGAATACCTGGTCGCCCAGATCAACCGCTTCGGCGGCAACATCAGCCGGACAGCGCAGTTTGTCGGGATGGAGCGCAGCGCCTTGCACCGCAAGCTGAAATCTCTGGGCGTCGTCGGCGGCATCCGCAGCGACGAGGAGATGCTGGTCGGCAAGTGATCGTGGCCCGCTTGCGCACGCGGCCCTGCCGTCATAGGCAAGGGGGTCCGGAACGCGGCTGAAGGGGCGGTGGATGAAGATCATCATTTGCGGGGCCGGGCAGGTCGGCTGGCAGATCTCTCGCCACCTGGCGGGGGAACGCAACGATGTCACGGTCATCGACAACAATCCCGAACTGATCCGACGGGCCACGGATTCGCTGGATGTCCAAGGCGTCACCGGCTTTGCCAGCCATCCCGACGTGCTGGACCGGGCGGGCGCGCGCGACGCCGACCTTATCATCGCCGCGACCCATTCGGACGAGGTGAACATGGTCACCTGCCAGATCGCCCACTCGGTCTTCCAGGTGCCGCGCAAGATCGCGCGCCTGCGGTCGGGGGCCTATCTGGACGCCATCTATTCCGACCTCTACCGGACCGAGCATCTGCCCATCGACGTCGTCATCAGCCCTGAACGAGAGGTCGCGCTGGCCGCGCTGCAGCGGCTGTCGGCGCCTTCGACCTTCGATGTCGAGACGTTTCTCGACGGCAAGATCCAGCTTCTGGGGATTGACCTTGAACCCGACTGCCCGGCGCTGAACACGCCGCTGCGCCAGTTGACGGAGCTGTTCTCCAGCCTGCGCGCGATCGTGGCGGGCGTGCGCCGCGACGGGCGGCTGTTTGCACCCGAAGCGGGCGACCAGTTGTTCGCCGGCGACCAGATCTATGTCTTCAGCCATGCCGACGACGTGGCCCGGACGCTGGATATCTTCGGCAAGCCCCCGCAAAAGCAAGAGCGTGTGACGATCATCGGGGCGGGGAATGTGGGCCTTTCGGTCGCGCAGACGCTGGAGGGCCGGGCCGACCGCATCCGCGCCAAGCTGATCGAGCGTGACCGCAGCCGCGCTGAATACGCCGCCGACCGGCTGGAGCGCACCATCGTGCTGAACGGCGACGGACTCTCGGCCGAACTGCTGGACGAGGCCGGTGTGCCGCAGGCCGATGCGGTTCTGGCCGTGACCGACGACGACAAGACGAACATCCTGGCGTCCGTGCGCGCCAAGCAGGCGGGCGCCAAGATGGCCATCGCGCTGATCAACGATCCGACCCTTGTGCCGCTGATGGGAGCGCTGGACATCGATGCGTATATCAACCCACGCGCCACGACCGTATCGACGATCCTGCGCCACATCCGCCACGGTCGGGTCCGCGACATCTATTCCATCGGCGATGCCGAGGCAGAGGTGATGGAGGCGCAGGTCCTGTCCACCAGTCCCATGTCCGGCCGCGCGATCCGCGACATTGATTTCCCCGAAGGTGCGCTGCTGGGGGCGGTGCGAAAGGGCGACCGGGTGATCCGCCCGTCCGCCGACACCCGCATCGAGGAGGGCGACATCGTTCTGATCTTTGCCCTGACCAAGGACGTTCCCGAGGTCGAGCGCCTGCTTCAGGTCTCGATCGACTTCTTCTGAGGCGGGCATGATCGCGATCCTTCAGCGCCAGCCGCTTCTGATCCTGCTGAGCGCGGGCGTTGCGCTGATGATGCTGGTGCCGGCCAGCTTTGCCTCGGTCACCGACCACCCGGCGATCGCGCGAAACTTCTTCTATGCGGCGCTGCTGATCCTGGTCTTCTGCGGGCTGATCGGGCTGGCGACCCATGCCAATCCGCGCCCCCACCGCGCGCGCGAGATGCTGTTGACGATGCTGGGGGTCTTCGGTTTCGTGCCGCTGCTGCTGGCGCTGCCGTTTTCGGAAAGCCTGCCGGACACGGGCATCTTCAACGCCTGGTGGGAAATGGTGTCGTCTCTGACGACCACGGGGGCGTCGCTCTATTCGGCGGATCTGCTGCCGGCGCCGCTGCATCTCTGGCGGTCCATGGCGGGATGGATGGGCGGCTTCTTCGTGCTGGTCTCGGCCGTGGCGATTTTGGCACCGCTGCGCGTCGGCGGCTTCGAGATCATGTCAAGCCCCTATGGGCGCGAGGAGTACGTCACCAAGCTGCCGCCCTCGGCCGATGCCCGGCGATCGGTGCCGCACCTGTCGGACCCGCGTTACGAAATCCACCAGACCGAGTCGGGCACGCGCATCGTCCGCGCGGCGCTGGCGGTCGGGCCGCCCTATCTGGTGCTGACCCTTGCGCTGTGGGTGGGGCTGCTGATGCTGGGCGATCCGTCCTTCCTGGCGCTGACGCGGGCGATGGGGACGCTGTCGACCTCGGGTATCTCGCCGGTGATCGGGCCGGCGGGCGACGCCGCAGGCATTCCCGGAGAGATGCTGGTCTTCGTGTTCCTGATCCCCGCCCTGTCGCGCCGCTTCTGGCCCGGCGGAGGAGAGCTGCGCGCGACCGAGAAGCTGCGCGAGGACCCCGAGCTGCAGATGGCGGCGGCGCTGGTCATGCTGGTCACGCTGGTGCTGTTCCTGCGCCACTTCCTGGGCGCGATCGAGGCCGGGGCAGGGGCGTCGGCCGCGCCCTCGGCCATGCGCGACCTGGGCAGCGGCCTGTCGGCGCTGTGGGGCGGCATGTTCAATGCGCTCAGCTATCTGACAACGACGGGCTGGAACTCGTCCGAATGGCAGGGGGCGCGGGCGTGGTCGGGGCTGACGGCGCCGGGGCTTGTGCTGGCGGGGCTGGCGATGATGGGTGGCGGCATCGCCACGACCGCGGGCGGCGTCAAGCTGCTGCGCGTCTATGCCTTGGCCCGCCATGGCGAGCGCGAGATGGAGCGGATCATCCATCCCAGCAGCGTCTCGGGCGGCGGCCGCATCGCCCGCAGATTGCGGCGAGAGGGCGCCTATCTGGCCTTTATTTTCTTTATGCTGTTCGCCGTGTCGATCGCGGCGGTGGTCTGCCTCGTCTCGATCCACGCCATCGAGTTCGAGACGGCGACGATCCTCTCCATCGCAGCTCTGACGAATACCGGCCCGCTGGCCGGTGCGATCCCGCTGACCCCCGCCTTCGAGGGCAGCGCAGGCATCGCCTCGGCCCCGTGGGAGGGGTGGTCCGGCCTGCCGGTCTTCACCAAGGCCGTCCTGGCCTCGGCGATGATCTTGGGCCGTATCGAGACGCTGGCCGTCCTGGCGCTGCTCTCGCCCGAATACTGGCGCCGATAGCGCCGAAGGTGTGGCCGATAGGTCGACATGCAAACCTGCGTGTTGCGCGGATGTTGCATGGATTGCGGCGACGGCTTAGATATTTCAGATGATCGGACAGTGAAAAACGGACCAAAACAAATGGCTGGCGACAAGCAGAACCTGCAGGACGCGTTCCTGAACCACGTCCGCAAGGCCAAGGTGCCTGTCACCATATTCCTGATCAACGGCGTCAAGCTACAGGGCGTCATCACCTGGTTCGATAATTTCTGCGTTCTCTTGCGCCGCGACGGCCAGTCGCAGCTGGTCTACAAGCACGCGATCAGCACGATCATGCCAGGCCAGCCGATCAGCCTCTATGAAGGCGACGACTGATTGGCCGAGCTGACCGAGACCGAGGCGAAGCCGACCCGCGCCTATGTGATCCATCCCGATCTGGGCCGCGCGCGGACGCAGCGGCGCGAACCCGAGCATGCCTTGGCCGAGGCCGTGGCCTTGGCGCTGGCGCTGCCGGGGATCGAGATGGTCGGGTCCGAGGTTGCGAACCTGCGCGAGCCGAATCCCGGCAAGCTGTTCGGCAAGGGCAAGCTGGCCGAGATCAAGGAGCGGCTTGAGGCCGCCGAGGTCGAGCTGGTGCTGATCGACGGTCCGGTCACGCCCGTGCAGCAGCGCAACCTGGAAAAGGACTGGGGCGTCAAGCTTCTGGACCGGACGGGGTTGATCCTGGAGATCTTCGCCGACCGCGCGCGGACCCGTGAAGGTGTGCTGCAGGTCGAACTGGCCGCGCTGTCCTATCAGCGCACGCGGCTGGTGCGGGCTTGGACCCACCTGGAACGCCAGCGGGGCGGTCTGGGCTTTGTCGGCGGTCCCGGCGAGACGCAGATCGAGGCCGACCGCCGCGCCATCGACGAGCAGATGACCCGCCTGCGCCGCCAGTTGGAGCGCGTGGTCAAGACCCGCACGCTGCACCGCGCGGCGCGGGCCAAGGTGCCTTATCCGATCGTCGCGCTGGTCGGCTATACCAACGCCGGCAAGTCGACGCTGTTCAACCGGATGACCGGGGCCGAGGTCTTCGCCAAGGACATGCTCTTTGCGACGCTGGACCCGACGATGCGGGCGATCCGGCTGCCGGATGCGGGCGGCGGCGGCGCGGGGCGCAAGATCATCCTGTCGGACACTGTGGGCTTCATCTCGGACCTGCCGACCGAGCTGGTCGCGGCCTTCCGCGCCACGCTGGAGGAGGTGCTGGAGGCCGACCTGATCCTGCATGTCCGCGACATCAGCCACCCCGAGACCGAGGAGCAGGCCGCCGACGTGGCCGAGATCCTGGACAGCCTGGGCGTGGACGAGGATGTCGCCCTGATCGAGGTCTGGAACAAGATCGACGCTTTGGGGTCGGACACACGGGCGGCGCTGCGCCGTACCGATGCCCGGACCGAAGGCGTGCAAGCGGTTAGCGCCCTGTCCGGCGAGGGGTTGGACGATCTGGTCTCGGCCATCGATCATCGTCTTGGTGAAGTGCTGGACGAGCCTCGTGTCGATGACGAAGTTGTTCTGGACTTCGCCGACGGGCGAAGCCGTGCCTGGCTGCACGAAGCCGGCGTGGTCGAACGTGAGGAAGCGGCGGCTGAGGGCCTGCACCTGCACCTACGCTGGACGGCGCGCCAGAAGGCTGCGTTCGCCGTCTTCACGGGTACAGCTGCGCCGGAGGACGATGACGACGAACCGGATGCGGAACGCCCAGGCGGATGGCATCCGGCCGACTGAACGCCGGGCCTGAGGGCAGCGGGGGGCCAGCCCCCCGAACCCCCCGCCGGGCGGGGCGGTGCCCCTCCCGGTCCCTCCCCGAAATTACGCAGGCATCTCGTGCGACCAGGGCGGGTTGGCGCCGGGCCGCGATACCGTGACCGAGGCGGCCTTGGCGCCCATGGTCAGCGCCTTGAGGATCTGGTCCGGGGTGATCCGGGCGATCCCTTGTTTGAACAGGACGCCCTGCTGGTCGAGGCTTGCCAGAACCCCGGCATTGAACGTGTCGCCAGCGCCGATGGTGTCGGACACTGTGGTCTGGACGGCGGGTGCCGTCACGGTCTCTCCTGACCAGATCGCCTTGGCGCCCGCCGCTCCTCCGGTCTGCAGGACGATACGCGGGCCGCTGTCCAGCACGCAGCAGGCGGCATCCTCGGGGGCAAGATCAGGATAAAGCCATTCCAGATCGTCCGCCGACAACTTGACGATGTCGGCCATCGGCAGCAGCCTGGCCAGGCGCGCACGATAGGCGCCGGGGTCGGTGATGAACAGCGGACGGATGTTCGGGTCAATCATCACCGGCAGCCGTTCGTGGTGACGGGCAATTAACGTCTCGACCGTCGTGCCGCAGGGGTCGGGGACAAGGCTGATGCCGCCCGCGAACAGGGCCGTGACGCTGTCAGGAAGGGGCGGGATGTCCTGCCATTGCAGCATCCGTCCGGCTGACCCCTCGTCGTAAAAGGAGTATCGCGCCTCGCCATCCGCCAGCGTGACCAGCGCAAGCGTCGTCAGGCGGTCGGTGCGCGGGCAGAGCGACGTGTCGACGCCGGCCTCGGCCAGCGGGCGCAAGATCTGATCGCCGAACGGGTCGCGGCTGACGGGCCAGAGGTAGCCCGTCTTCTGCCCCAGCCGGCCGAGTGCCACGGCGGTGTTATAGACCGAACCACCCACGAGCGGGCGAAAGCTGCCGCCCTCTGGCACCATGTCGATCAGCGATTCGCCGACACACAAGATCATGACTGTCCCCCCTGTCCCAGAGCATTGCCCGGCAGGCATAGCGCAACGGGGCTAGCGCCACCAGCACCACTGATAAGACCTCAAGCGCGATCGCCCAGAAGCTCGGCTGCAATGCGGCGGACGATGGGCTCGGCCTCGGCGGCGGTCATGCCCGGCCGCAGACGCGGGTCGTAAAGCATCTGCAGCAGCAGGCCGTCATGGCGGGTCAGCAGCGCAAATTCCTCGTCGTCGTTGAACAGCGACGGGCGGGCGGCGGGGCTGTCATTGGCAAGGCCCATGCCCTGCGCAAGCTCTTCATGGATGCACGAAGACCGCAGCAGGGGTGGCAGTTCGGCGCGGATCACGGCCACTGCATGGGCATAGGTGCTGCTGTCGCCGCGCGAATAGGCGAAGACCGAGCAGCTGATCGACGGCGGCAGGTCCACCAGACGCGCGATGTCGCGCTGCGGGATGCCAGGGACCAGCTCTTGCAGCCGGGGGCCGATGGCGCGGCGTTCGTCCTCGGTCAAGACCAGGACAACAAAGTTGCCGCCCCGTGCGGTCAGGGCCACCGGGTGGCCGGTGGCCGAGGACAGCCGCTCGGCATAGCTTGCGATTTCGGATCGCCAGCCGGGACGCTCGGCCATGGCGGTCGAGGTTCCGAACTCGAGCTGCAGACGCACGGGGTCCTGCCAGCGCCGCAGGGGCGAGGGACGCGACTTTGCGACAAGCCCGTCGGCAGTGTCGCTGTATTCGTCCTGCAGCGCGATGGCCATGAAATTCCGGGCCAAGGTGTCGGCGTCGATGGGCGCGTCCAGCGGCACGCGGTCGCGGCGCAGGCGACCCCGGTCCAGCAGCCGGCGTTCGACCGCCGCGTAGAAGTCGCGCTGCGTCCGGCTGGCGTCGCTGGCCTGTGCCGACGCCTGAACGGCCGCCGCGTTTGCGTCCCGATTGCGCTCGGCGCGTGCCCGGCGCAGTTCGGCCTGATCGACCGCCGCCGGCTCGTCCACGGCGGGACGGGGCTCGGGGCGGGCGGCCTCGACCTCGGGGCCGGCCGGGCGGCTGTCGCAACCCGCCAGCAACAGGCCCGCCGCCAGAACGCTGCCAAGCAGGGGCCACGCGCGGGCCGGGCTGATCATCGTTGCCGTCATCGCTTGGTCACCTGATTGGTAGGCTGCGCCGACGCGGCGGCAAGCGTGCCGCGCAGTTCAGCCTCCATCCGCGCCAACTCGCCCTCGGCTGCGGCGCGGCGGGTGCGGCCTTCGTCGGCAATGCGCAGGCTGTCCTCGATGGTGGCGATCAGCTGGGCGTTGGCGGTCTTGACGGCCTCGATGTCGAAGACCCCGCGCTCGGTCTCGGTGCGGATCGCGGTGTTGGCCTGGCGCAGGTTGTCGGCGTTGCGGGTCAGCAGCTCGTTGGTCAGGTCGCTGGCCTCGCGCACGGCGCGGGCGGCCTCGGCCCCGCGCTGGATGGTGACGGCCTGCGCAAGTTGCGTTTCCCAGAGCGGCACGGTGTTGACTAGCGTCGAGTTGATCTTGGTCACCAGCGACTTGTCGTTTTCCTGCACCAGCCGGATCGAGGGCAGCGACTGCATCGTCACCTGCCGCGTCAGCTTCAGGTCGTGGACACGGCGTTCCAGGTCGTCGCGCAGGCTGCGCAGGTCGCGCAGTTCCTGCGCCTCCATCACCCGGTCGGGCTCGGGACGGGCTGCGACCTCAGCCTCTTTCGCGGGAATGGTGTCATGGTCCAACTCGCGCAGTTTCTCGGTCCCCGCCGTGATATAGAGGGCCAGTTCATCATAGAAGGCCAGCGTGCGGTCATAGAGGACGTCCAGCGACTTGATGTCCTTCAGCAGCTTCTGTTCATGCGCCTCGAGATCGGCGGTGATGCGGTCGATCTGGGTCTGAACCTGTTCATAGTTGGCGACAAACTTCGCGAAGGGTGCCGAGCGGCCGAGCAGGCGTTCCCACCAGCTGCGGCTGCGGCGCATGTCCAGTTCGGTGGTCGAGAATCCACGGATGGTCGTCACCACCTCGCGCAGGCTGTCGCCCGCCGGTCCGACTTCTTTCGCCTTAACGTCGGCCAGCATCTGCTGGCTGATCTGCTGCAGGTCGGCCTGGGCACGGGTACCGAAGCGAAGGACGGAATTCGAATCCCTCAGGTCGATCTCATCCATGCGGCGGCGGATTTCGGCAGAGGTGGCGGGGTCCGGCGCCTGTTCTGGCGTGTCCATGGCGGGTTCGGCGAGGGGTGCGCGGGTGATGGCGTCGATGTCGGCTTTGGCAGCCTCGGCGCGTTGGCGTGTGTCTTCGGTCATGCGAATCCCTTCCGTCGGCCGCTGCCTGGCTCTGCGGCGCAGCATATGGCCAATCGACAGCGGTTCAACGACATGATCCCGGGAAAGTTTCGCGCTGCGGCGGGAAGATCACAGCGATGGGTCGGCCGGGCCACAGTCGCCTGCGGCCCGGCCTTGACGGTCTCAGGCAGCTTCCTGCTGGCCGAAGCGGCCATAGAAGCTGTCGCCCTTGGCGGCCATGTCGCGCAGCAACTGCGGCGCCTTGAAGCGGTTGCCATGTTCAGCCGCCAGCCGGTCGCAGATCTCGACCGCCTTGGCGGCGCCGATGATGTCCAGCCAACCGAAGGGCCCCCCTGACCAAGGTGCAAAGCCCCAGCCCAGAATTGCGCCGACATCGCCCTCGCGGATGTCCTCCAGCACGCCGTCTTCCAGCGCACGGACGGCTTCCAGGCTCTGCGCGAACATCAGGCGGTCCTGCACATCGCGCAGCTGCGGCTGGTCGTCAGCGCGCGGATACTGCGTCGCCAGCCCGTCCCACAGGCCCTGCCGCTTGCCGTCCTCATAGGCATAGAAGCCCGCGCCGCCCTTGCGGCCCATCCGGTCCTGGTCTGCCATCCAGAACAGCACGTCGTCCACCGCATCATCGGGATAGGCCTCGCCCATCGCGGCGCGGGTCGCCTTGGCGATCTTGACGCCCAGATCGATGCTGGTTTCATCGACCAGCTGCAGCGGGCCAAGCGGCATGCCCATCATCTTGGCGGCGTTTTCCACCAGCGTCGGGTTCACCCCTTCGCCGACCATGCGGATGCCTTCGTTGATATAAGGGATGATGCAGCGGTTGGCATAGAAGAAGCGCGCGTCGTTCACCACGATCGGCGTCTTGCGGATCTGGCGCACAAAGTCCAGCGCCTTGGCGACGGCGCGCGGTCCGGTGTCGCGGCCCTTGATGATCTCGACCAGCAGCATCTTGTCCACGGGGCTGAAGAAGTGGATGCCGATGAACTGGTCCGGCCGGGCACTGGCACGCGCCAGATCGCTGATCGGCAGGGTCGAGGTGTTGGTCGCGAAGATCGCGTCCTGCGGGATGACGGCCTCGGCGCGCTTCGTTACCTCGGCCTTGACCTGCGGGTCCTCGAAGACTGCCTCGATGATCAGGTCGCAGCCGTCCAGCGCGGCGTAATCCGTCGTGGCGGTGATGCGGCCCAGAACCTCGGCCTTCTTTTCCTCGGTGGATTTCTTGCGGCTGATCGCCTTGTCCAAAAGACCCTCGGAATAGGACTTGCCGCGGTCGGCGCTGTCCTGCGCCGCGTCGATCAGCACGACCTCGATCCCCGCCATGGCGCTGACATAGGCGATGCCTGCGCCCATCATCCCGGCGCCAAGGACGCCGACCTTACGCACCGTCTGATCGGGCGCCTCGGGGCGGTTCGCGCCCTTTTCAAGCGCCTCCTTGTTGATGAACAGGCTGCGGATCATCGCGGTCGATGACGGGTTCATCAGAACGTTGGTGAACCAGCGCGCCTCGATCTTCAGGGCGGTGTCGAAGGGCACCATCGAACCCTCATAGACCGCCGACAAGAGCGCCTTGGCCGCCGGATAGACGCCCATGGTCTTGCCATGCACCATCGCGGACGCGCCCACGAAGGTCATGAAGCCCGCCGGGTGAAACGGCTCTCCGCCCGGCATCTTGTAGCCCTTGGCGTCCCAGGGCTTGACCAGGTCGGCGTCCTTCGCCCCCAGCACCCAAGCTTTCGCGGCGGCCAGCGGATCGTCCGAGACCTCGTCGATCAGGCCTGCGGCCTTGGCCTTCTTCGGGTCCGACAGCTTGCCTTCCAGCAGGAAGGGCGCGGCCATCATGGCGCCCAGCTTGCGCACCAGACGCGTCGTGCCGCCCGCGCCGGGAAAGATGCCGACCATGATCTCGGGCAGGCCGATCTTGGCGCGCGGGTTGTCGGCGGCAAAGATGCGATGCGTCGCCAGCGGCAGCTCCAGCCCGATCCCAAGCGCGGTGCCGGGCAGGACGGCCGCGATGGGCTTGCCGCCCTTTTTGGTCTTGGCGTCCATGCCCGCCAGTTCGATCTTGCGCAAAAGGCTGTGCAGCGTCATCACGCCGTCGAAGACGCCCTGCGCCCCGCCGCGTTCCTTCATGCCGGCAATGACCTTCAGGTCCATGCCCCCGGCGAAATCCGTCTTGCCGCTGGCGATGACGATGCCCTTCACGGCCTCGTCCGCCAAGGCCTGGTCGATCAGGTCGTTCAGCGCCTGCGCGCCGTCCATCGTCAGCACGTTCATCGACTTGCCGGGAACGTCCCAGGTGATGACCGCGACGCCATCGTCCCCGGTCTCTATAGTGAAATCGGTCATTCTGTCTCTCCCTTCGTCGGGTAGGGGGTGCCGTCCAGGTGCGTATAGCCCCAGGGCGTGCCGACCAGGTCGATCCCCCGGTAATGCGTCACGTTGTGAGGCAGGCGGCTGCCGGCGATCAGATAGGTCGCGGGGTGGTCGCTGTCGTTGCGCAGGACATGCGCCACAGGAACACCGGCCTTCCAGCAGCAGGCGTCACCCGGATGGATGACCGTCTCGGTCTCGTCCTCGACCACCGTCAGCGCGCCTTCCAGCAGATAGAGAAACTCATCCTCGTGCTCCTCCCAGTGCTGCTGGCTGCTCTGCCTGCCGGGCTGCAGCGTTTCCACCGCGATGCCGAACTGCGTCAGCCCGCCAGCCTCGGTCAGGTGGCGATAGGACAGGAACCCGCGGCCCAGATCGAAGGGGTCAGGATAGCCCGAGACCCCTTCCGTCACAGGAACGCTGTCCTTGCGCAGGATCGCCATCACACGCGCTCGATGATGGTGGCGGCGCCCATGCCCGACGCGATGCAGAGCGTCGCGAGGCCCACGGTCTTGTCCTGCCGTTCCAACTCGTCCAGCAGGGTGCCGATGATGATCGCGCCGGTCGCGCCAAGGGGGTGGCCCATGGCGATGGCGCCGCCGTTCACGTTCACCTTGGCCGGATCCACCTGAAACGCCTGCATGAAGCGCAGGACGACGGCGGCGAATGCCTCGTTCACCTCGATCAGGTCGATGTCGCCGATCGACATGCCGCTGTCCTGCAGGATCTTCTCGGTCACCGGGACGGGGCCGGTCAGCATGATCGTGGGATCGGTGCCGATCTTGGCGGTGGCGCGGATGCGGGCACGGGGCTTCAGGCCGTGGGCCCGGCCGAACTCCTCGTTGCCGATCAGCACGGCGGCGGCGCCATCGACGATGCCGCTGCTGTTGCCGGCATGGTGAATGTGGTCGATGCGGTCCAGATGCGGGTACTTCAGCATCGCGACCTTGTCGAAGCCAGGCATCGCCTCGCCCATCTCCTTGAAGGCAGGCTTCAGTTTGGCCAAATCTTCGGCGGTGGTGCCGGGGCGCATGTACTCGTCGCGGTCCAAAATGGTCAGGCCGTTTTGGTCCAGGACCGGAACGATGGACTTGCTGAACCGCCCCTCCTCCCAGGCATTCGCCGCACGACGCTGGCTTTCAAGCGCCAGCGCATCGGCCTCGTCGCGGCTGAAGCCATATTCAGTCGCGATGATGTCGGCACTGATGCCCTGCGGCACGAAATAGGACCGCATCGCAAGGCCCGGATCCACGGCGATGGCGGCCCCGTCGCTGCCCATCGCGACGCGGCCCATCATCTCGACCCCGCCTGCGATATAGCCGTGGCCCGCCCCCGCCTTGACCTGGTTTGCAGCCAGATTCACCGCCTCCATGCCGCTGGCGCAGAAGCGGTTGATCGACAGGCCGGGGATGCGTTCGTCGAGGTCCGAGGCCAACACGGCGCTGCGTGCAAGACAGCCGCCCTGTTCCTTGACCTGGGTGACGTTGCCCCAGATCACGTCCTCGACGGCGTGACCGTCCAGATTGTTGCGTTCCTTGACGGCGTTCAGCAGGCGCGCCGACAGCGCCAGCGAGGTGACCTCGTGCAGGCTGCCATCGGGGCGGCCCTTGCCGCGCGGAGTCCGGGCGGCGTCATAGATGAAGGCGTCGGTCATGTGTCCTCCTTGGGCGCCCGGTCTGACGGATGGCCGGGCATCAGGTCATAGGGGTGTTTCCAGCCGGGCAGCGCGGCGATCGCGTCCAGCCAGCGGTCGATATGGGGCCATTCCTTTCGGTCGAAGCCGAATGGCTCGGGGTAGTAGAGGTATCCGCAGAGCGCGAAATCAGCGACTGTGGGGCCGCCGGGGGCTACCCAGTCGCGGTTTGCCAGATGGTTGTCCAGAACCTGGTAAGCCCCCTTCAACCGGCCCTGCAGATATTCAGCCGCGCCGGCGGGACGCTTGGCCTCGGGCAGAAAGTTCAGCAGGAACCTCGCGGGCCCGGCTTGACCAGAAACCTTGTGGTTGTCGAACATCAGCCAGCGCAGGGTTTCGTTCCGATCGCTGCCGAGGAAGCGGCCCGTTTTCTCGGCGATGTGCAGCTGGATCACGGCCGACTGGCTGAGGGTCAAATCGTTTTCACGAAAGACCGGCACCTCGCCCATCGGGTTCAGCGTACGAAACTGGGGGCTGCGCCCTTCGCCGTTGAAGAAGTCGACGTAGACGGGACGCCAGTCGTAATCTGCCAGCTGCAGCGTCAGCGCCGCCTTGTAGGCATTGCCGGATTCGCCGAAGCACCAAAGTTGAGCGGTCATGTGTCCTCCGATACCACCGGGGGCTTTGCGCCCCCGGACCCCCGCAGGGTATTTGAGACAAAGAAGAAGGGCATTAACTCATTCTTTATCTTGCCCGTGCTAGCCTGACGCTGCGGTACAGGCTGGGGAGCCGATGACCGTCAAAGGAGAAGACGTTCCGGCCTGTGGGCCCAGAGTGTCTGACTCGTCGCTGGACGGGAGAGGCCGGGACGCACTCTGCTTCTTCTTTGTACAAATACCCACAGGCACGCTCTCGCCACGCGCTCCGCCTCAGAAGGCTTCCGGCTCCAGCTCCATCACCGGTTCGGCGCCGGTCTGGATTCGCGCCAGGTGGGTCGCCGTCATCGGGAGCTGCCGCTTCATGTAGTATCGGCCGGTCGCAAGTTTCGTCCTGTAGAAATCCGCATCATCGGTGCCGGAGGAAAGCGCCTCTTGCGCGGCCACCGCCATCCGCGCCCACATGAAGGCCAATGTCACGTGGCCGAAGAGGTGCATGAAGTCGTAGGAGCCAGACAGTGCGTCGTCGGGGTTCTTCATGCCACGTTCCATGAAGAACATCGCGGCGGTCTGAAGATCCTTCGACGCCACCTTCAGCGGTGCGATGAAGTCCGCCGCCACCGCCTCATCGTCGCCATGCTGCTTGCAGAAGGACTTGATCATCTCGAAGAAGGCCATGACGTGCTTGCCGCCGTCCTGCGCCAGCTTGCGGCCGACGAGGTCCAAGGCCTGGACGCCATTCGCGCCTTCATAAATCATGGTGATCCGGGCGTCGCGGACGAACTGGCTCATGCCCCATTCCTCGACATAGCCGTGACCGCCGAAGATCTGCTGGGCGAGGACGGTGGTCTCGAAACCCTTGTCGGTCAGGAAACCCTTGATGACGGGGGTCATCAGCGAAATCAGCCCCTCGGCATCGGCGTCGTCCGCCAAGCGGCTGCGATCGATCAGGTGGGCGCCCCACAGCGACAGCGCGCGGGCGCCCTCCAGGAACGACTTCTGGTCCATCAGGCTGCGGCGGATGTCGGGATGCACGATCAGCGGGTCGGCGACCCCGGTCCCGTTCCGTGCGCCAGACACAGACCGGCCCTGCAGGCGGTCCTTCGCGTAGGCCAGCGCGTTCTGATAGGCGGGAACGGCACCGGCATAGCCCTGCAGGCCGACGCCGATCCGGGCTTCGTTCATCATCGTGAACATGGCGCGCATGCCCTTGTGCATCTCGCCCAGCAGAAATCCCTTGGCGCCGTCGTAGTTCATCACGCAGGTGGCGTTGCCGTGGATGCCCATCTTGTGTTCCAGCGCACCGACCGTGACGCCATTGCGGTCACCAAGCGAGCCGTCCTCGTTCACCAGGAATTTTGGTACGATGAACAGGCTGATGCCCTTGGTGCCTTCGCCGCCGCCGGGGACCTTCGCCAGGACCAGGTGGATGACATTGTCCGACATGTCGTGGTCGCCCGAGGAGATGAAGATCTTCTGCCCGGTGATGCTGTAGCTGCCGTCGTCCTGCGGCTCGGCCTTGGTGCGCAGGATGCCCAGGTCGGTCCCCGCATGGGGCTCGGTCAGGTTCATCGTGCCGGTCCACTCGCAGCTGACAATTTTCGGCAGGTAGGTCCGCTTCTGCTCCTCGGTGCCGTGGGCATGGATGGCGGAATAGGCGCCGTGGGTCAGGCCCTGGTACATGTTGAAGGCCAGGTTGGCGCTGACGAACATCTCTCCGGTCGCCACGCCCATGACGTAGGGCATACCTTGGCCGCCATATTCCGGGTCGCAATCCAGCGCCGTCCAGCCGCCTTCGCGGACGGCGTCGAAGGCCTGCTTGAAGCCGTCGGGGGTGCGGACGACGCCGTTCTCCAGCCGGCAGCCCTGCTGATCGCCGATACGGTTCAGGGGCGCCAGCACCTCGGATGACAGCTTGCCGGCAGCGTCCAGGATGGCTTCGGTGAATTCGCGGTCAAGCTCCTCGTGGCCGGGCAGGCCCGAGGTCGACAGGGCCAGCACGTCGTGCAGGACGAATTGCAGGTCGCGGATCGGCGGGGTGTAGATCGGCATGGCACTATCCTGTGATCGGTTCGACGGATGTGGCGGACAACCGGTGTTCTGCGTCGGAAATCTGCGCGCGGAGGTCGGCGATGGCCTCTCCCAGTTCGGCGCGCTGGCGTTCCATGTCGGCCAGACGGGCACGACCCACCTCAATCGTCGCGGCGACCTGGGTGCGGTTCGTCCCGCCGGGCTCGTAGAGCTCCAGCAGCTGGCGGATCTGCTCCAGGCTGAAACCGAACCGCTTGCCGCGCAGGATCAGCGTCAGCCGGGCCCGGTCGCGCCGGTCATAGAGCCGGTGCTGACCGCGGCGCTGCGGGAAGATGAGTTCCCGCGCCTCGTAGAAGCGCAAGGTGCGCGGCGTCACGTCGAACGTGTCGCACATCTGCCGGATGGTCATCAGATCCTCGGACATGGGTTCGGCTTCTCCTCGCTCACCGGTGGTCCGTCCTTGGCCTTCGATATAGGATCAAGTTGACGCGAACGTAAGCGGGACGCGGCGTCACGCCACGGCTGCCGCCGCGTCAGGTCATCCGTGCCAGTTCGTCGGCCGTCGTCTGGCGCAGCTGTTCAAGATCGGCGCGGGCGGCCTGCAGGTCGCCGATCTGTTCGTCCAGGACCGCCAATTGGCGTTCGGCCATCTGCAGCCACACCTGATACTGTTCGCGCGAGCCCTTGCGGTCATAGATCTGCAACCACTGGCGGATGTCTTCGAGGCTGAAGCCGAAGCGCCGGCCGCGCAGGATCAGCGTCATCCGCGCCACCTCTCGCGCACCATAGAAGCGGGCCCGCCCCTCGCGCCGAGGCTGCAACAGCTCGATATACTCATAGTAACGCAGGGTTCGGGGTGTGACGTCGAAACGCGCGCACATCTCCTTGAAGCTGAACTGTTCACCCGGCATCAGCGCCCTCTCGAAGATTTCCCTTTGCGTCAACCTAGGGGCAACCGGCGGCTTTCTCAACCGGAACGCGCAGGCGCCTGCATCAGGGCTTGAGTGCCGCCGCCCCCTGCGTCTAATCATCGCCATGAAGGAGCCGCCCATGACCGACGACGACCAAGCCCGCATCGCCCAGCAGTTCATCGAGGCGATCCCCCATGCCCGCGCCTTGGGCATGCGTGTCGAGGAGATCGGGTCGGGGCGGGCAATCATCAGCATGCCCTGGGCGGAACATCTCGTCGGCGATCCGCGCACCGGTGTCATCCACGGCGGCGTCGTCTCGGCGCTGATGGACACCTGCTGCGGGGCGGCCGTCATGGTCCATCCGTCGAACCCGCGATCAACGGCGACGATCGACCTGCGCATCGACTACATGCGCGCGGCGACGCCTGGCCAGCGGATCACGGCGCGGGCCGAGTGCTATCACATGACCCGCAGCGTGGCGTTCCTGCGGGCGGTGGCGCTGGACGAGGACGGCGAGAACCCCGTCGCCTCGGCCACCGGCGCCTTCACGGCGGAGCGTTAGGATGGATCGCAACGAACCCCTGCACCAGATCAAGACCCGCCGCGATTCGGCGTTGAACGCGCTGGTGTCCGGCGTGCCCTACCTGACATGGCTGGGCGTCCGCTTCGACCGGCGCGGGGACGAACTGACGGCGATCTTGCCCTATGCCGACAAGCTGATCGGCAACCCCCGCCTGCCGGCGATCCACGGCGGTGTCACGGCGGCGTTCCTGGAAACCACCGCCATCATCGAACTGGCCTGGTCCGCCATGTGGGAGGATCTAGAATCCGGCCGCATCGCGCCGGACGCTGCCGTGCCAGACAGCCTGCCGCGGCTGCCCAAGACCATCGACTTCACCGTGGATTACCTGCGGTCGGGCCTGCCGCGCGACGCCTATGCGCGGGCGCGGGTGGTGCGGTCCGGGCGGCGCTATGCGTCGGTGCATGTCGAGGCGTGGCAGGATAACCGCTCGCGCCTGATGGCGCAGGCGACGGGGCATTTTCTGATGCCGCAGCCATGAAGCCCTTGACCCACGGCCGGGTTCTGAACATCGCTATCCCCATTGTGCTGTCGAACCTGACGGTGCCGCTTCTGGGGCTTGTCGATACTGGCGTCGTGGGACAGCTGGGGGCCCCCGAACCCATCGGTGCCGTAGGGATCGGGGCGATCATCCTGACCTCGGTCTATTGGGTGTTCGGGTTCCTGCGCATGGGCACGTCGGGGTTGGTCGCGCAAGCGCATGGCGCGGGCGACCAGGCCGAGGTCGGCGCGCATCTACTGCGCGCGCTGGCCATCGCTGGGGCCGCGGGACTGGCGTTCGTGGCGCTGCAGGTGCCGATCTTCTGGGCGGCGTTCCGGCTTTCGCCGGCATCGGACGCGGTCGAGGCGCTGGCGCGGGATTACCTGGCGATCCGCATCTGGGGGGCACCCGCGACCATCGGGCTCTACGCGATTACCGGCTGGCTGATCGCTGTCGAGCGAACACGGGCCGTGCTGGCGCTGCAACTGCTGCAGAACGGTCTGAACGTCGCGCTGGACCTGTGGTTTGTCCTGGGGCTCGGCCTCGGCGTGGCGGGGGTCGCCTGGGCCACGCTGATCGCCGAACTGTCCGGACTGGCGCTGGGGCTGTGGCTGGCGCGCCACGTGCTGTCGCGGGCCGTCCGCGCGGCGCGGGACACGGCCAGCCTGTTCGCTGCAGACAAGCTGAACCGCCTGGCGCGGGTCAACGGCGACATCATGATCCGGTCGGTGCTGCTGCAGGGCTGCATGACCAGCTTCCTGTTCCTGGGGGCGGGGCATGGCGATGTACCTTTGGCGGCAAACCAGGTCCTGCTGCAGTTCCTGGCCGTCACCGCCTATGCGCTGGACGGCTTCGCATTCGCGGCGGAAAGCCTGGTCGGGCAGGCGGTCGGGGGGCACCATCCTGACCGCGTCAGACGGGCCAGCAAGATGACGTCGGCCTGGGGGCTGGGGGGATCGGTGGTGCTGGGGCTGATCTTCCTGGGAGCCGGCGGGCCAATCATCGACCTGCTGACGACAGCAGCCGAGGTGCGGGCCGAGGCGCGGTTCTATCTGCCGTGGCTGGGGCTGGCGCCCCTGATCGGAGTGTCCGGCTGGATGCTGGACGGCATCTTCATCGGCGCCACCCTGACCCGAGAGATGCGGGTGGCGATGATCCAGTCGGTCGCCATCTTCATCGTCGCGGTTCTGGTCCTGCCGCCCATCTGGGGCAACCACGGGCTTTGGGCCGCGCTGATGGCGCTGAACCTGGCGCGGGCGGTGACGATGTTCCGTCTCTATCCCCGCGCCGAGGCGGCCGCGATCAGTTCGTGAAGGCGCGGACCAGGTTCAGCACGGCCAGGACGCGCTGCGTGTCGCGATCGACCCGATAGATGTTGCTGTCGTCGCGGTAGTACTGCCAGCCGTCGCGACGTTCGAGGTCATAGCGGCCGGGATCGCGGATGACGACATAGTCGCCGATGCGCAGGACCTCTCCGGCGCGGGGGCCGTGGCGCCGGTCATCGTGGCGGGCGTGGCCGGGCGGTACGCAGGCAGGCTGCTTCTTGGCAAGGCCCGGCGGGCAGTGACCGGCATGGCCGCTGTCGTCGTGATGCCCCTTGCCGCGTCCCGGATCGGCCAGAGCGGGGGCCGCCGCGGTGGCGATCAGGACCGTGGCGGCGGTCAGGATGTGACGGATCTGCATGACGATGGCTCCTTCGCGTTATCCCGAACTTGGGTTGAACGCCCTTGGTTATCGCAAGATGCCGCTCGCGCCGATCACAAGCCGTTGTTCCAGGGGCGTGATGTCCAGGTTTCCGCGATGCGGTCGAAGAAGGGGCGCACCTGCGCCCCTTGTGCCCGGACCGACGACCGGGTCAGGATTCGTCGATGACCTGGCGGCGGGCCTCGTCCATCAGCTCTGCCATCTTGGCGCGGATGGTCGCGGCGTCGGCCTTGCCTGACAGGTCGGCCTCGACCTTGCGGAAGACGTCCTCCTCGCCCGGCTCCTCGAAGTCCGACGTCACCACGCTGATGGCGTAGGACCGCGCCTCGTCGCCGGTCTTGCCCAGCATGCCCGCCGCCCATTCGCCCAGAAGGCGGTTGCGGCGCGCCTCGGCCTTGAAGCGCAGGTCGGCGTCGTGGGCGAACTTCGCCTCGTAGGCGCGTTCCCGGTCGTCGAAGGTGGACATGTCTGAACTCCCGCTATTCCCTTCTTCCGATATGCCCCCTGCACGGGCTTGTCGCAAGGCTCGTATTGCCCCCGATGGGCTTTCTGCGCTATGCGCCATTTTTGGGGACATGCGAAAGGACGGTGGGCCCATGGCACCGCGGCGCAAAAAAGTTTACGAAGGCAAGGCGAAGATCCTGTACGAGGGCACCGAGCCCGGGACCCTGGTCCAGTACTTCAAGGACGACGCGACCGCCTTCAATGCGCAGAAGAAGGCGACGATCGAGGGCAAGGGGGTGCTGAACAACCGCCTGTCAGAGTTCTTCATGCAGGGCCTGACGAACATTGGCGTCCCGAACCACTTCATCCGCCGCATCAATATGCGCGAGCAGCTGATCCGCCAGGTCGAGATCGTGCCGCTGGAGGTGATCGTCAGGAACTTCGCCGCCGGCTCGCTGTCCAAGCGGCTGGGGCTGGAGGAGGGCGCGGCGCTGCCCCGTCCCATCGTCGAATACAGCTTCAAGAACGACGAGCTGGGCGATCCGATGGTGTCCGAGGAATACATCATCGCCTTCGGCTGGGCGAGCCAGCAGGATCTGGACGACATCGTCAGCCTGGCGCTGCGCGTGAACGACTTCCTGTCCGGCGTGTTCTACGGCGCGGGCATCAAGCTGATCGACTTCAAGATCGAGATCGGCCGCGTGTGGGACAACGACTTCATGCGCCTGATCGTCGCCGACGAGATCAGCCCCGACAGCTGCCGGCTGTGGGACGTCAAGACCGGCCAGAAGCTGGACAAGGACGTGTTCCGCCGCGACCTGGGCAGCCTGACCGACGCCTATACCGAGGTCGCGCGTCGTCTAGGACTGATGCCCGCGAACACCACCAGCCTGAAACCGACCGCGATCAACTGAAGGACAGCCGCCATGAAAGCACGTGTGACCATCATGCTGAAGGACGGCGTCCTCGACCCCCAGGGCGAGGCGATCCGCCACGCGTTGGGCGGTCTGGGCCATGGCGGCGTGAACGGCGTCCGCCAGGGCAAGCTGATCGAGCTGGACCTGGCCGCGACCGATGCCGACGCCGCCCGCGCCGAGGTCGCGAAGATGTGCGAGGGGCTGCTGGCCAACACCGTGATCGAGAAATACTCGATCGAGATTGCCTGAACCTTCGCCTGACGTAGCGGCATCCTGCGTTTATCGGCAGGATGCCGTGCGCACCCCGTTGCAAAATCCGTGCGTTTGACGCCCAATGTGCGGATGATGAGCCAGACCACACCTGCCCCTGACACCGCCACCCCGGTCATCCAGATCACCGGGCTGCACAAGGCTTATGGCCCGCTCGAGGTGCTGAAGGGCGTCTCGATGACGGCACCGCGCGGCCATGTGATCAGCCTGATCGGGTCGTCCGGTTCGGGAAAATCCACGCTGCTGCGCTGCTGTAATCTGCTGGAGAACAGCCAGGAGGGCGAGATCAGCTTCGAGGGCGAGGCGGTGCGCTGGAAGGGCAGGGGCCAGGACCGACACCCCGCCGACCGCAAGCAGGTCACGCGGTTCCGCACCAACCTGTCGATGGTCTTCCAGCAGTTCAACCTGTGGGCGCACATGACGATCCTGCAGAACGTGATGGAAGCACCCGTCACCGTCCTGGGCGAAGACCGCGCCGCGGTCGAGGAACGGGCCCGCATCCTGCTGGCCAAGGTCGGCATCGGCGACAAGGCCGACGCTTGGCCCGCGCAGCTTTCGGGCGGCCAACAGCAGCGGGCCGCCATAGCCCGCGCGCTCTGCATGGAGCCCAAGGCACTGCTGTTCGACGAACCGACCAGCGCGCTCGACCCCGAGCTGCAGCAGGAGGTGGTGAAGGTCATCAAGGACCTGGCCGCCGAGCATCGTACCATGATCCTTGTCACCCACGACATGCGGCTGGCCGCCGATGTCAGCGACCACGTCGTGTTCCTGCATCAGGGCGTGGTCTGCGAGGAAGGCCCGCCGTCGCGGCTGTTCCAGGACCCGCGGACCGATCGTCTGCGCCAGTTCCTGTCCGCCACGATGGCCACATAAGAAACCAACAGGAGAAGATCGATAATGAAACTGCTGACGATCGCCGCCACGACGCTGGCGCTGACCGCGGGCATCGCGCATGCCCAGACCGTACGCATGGGGACCGAGGGCGCCTATGCCCCTTACAACTTCATCGACGACGCGACGGGCGAGGTCACCGGCTTCGAGATCGAGCTGGGCAACGAGCTGTGCGCCCGCGCCGAGCTGGACTGCACCTGGGTTCGCAACGACTGGGACTCGATCATCCCGAATCTGGTTTCGGGCAACTATGACACGATCATGGCCGGCATGAACATCAACGAGGACCGCAAGCAGGTCATCCAGTTCACCCAGCCCTATACCCCCGCGATGCCGTCGGCCTATGCGGCGCTGTCGCCCGACGTGGACGTGGAAGGCGGCGTGGTCGCGGCGCAGACCAGCACCATCCAGGCGGGCCACGTGGCCGAAACCGGCGCAACGCTGCTGGAGTTCGCCAACCCCGACGAAACCGTCGCCGCTGTCCGCAACGGAGAGGCCGACGCGGTCTTCGCCGACAAGGACTTCCTGGCCCCCATCGTCGAGGAATCAGGCGGCGAACTGGTCTGGGTCGAGGGCTATGACACCGTTCCCCTGGGCGAAGGCATCGGCATGGGCCTGCGTCAGTCCGACAACGACCTGCGCGAAACCTTCGACGCCGTCATCACCGAGATGAAGGAGGACGGCAGCCTGAACGAACTGATCAAGAAGTGGTTCGGTGAAGACGCGCTGACCTTCGAATGATCTGACCTGCCGCCGCGGGATCTCCGTGGCGGCCTTTCGGGAACCCAGATGTTTTCCTATTGCACTGACCCGTCTTCGATCGAGGGGCTTGCCTGGCTGTCATGCTATCTGACGTCGGGCACGCATATGCTGTTCTATGCCAGCTTCGGGACGGTGCTGCTGCTGCTGGCGATCACGGCGCCGGTGGCGCTGGTCTTCGGCTATGGCGGGGCGATGGCGTCGCGGTCGCGGGTCGCGCCGCTGCGCTGGTTCGGCAAGATCTATACTTCTATGGTTCGGGGCATTCCCGACATCATCTTCTTCCTGTTCGTGCCCATCGCGCTGGACCAGGGGTTCGAGTGGGTCCGCCACCAGGCGCTTTGCGACAGCAGCCAGCCGGTGCGGCAGGGCAACGACTTCGTCGTCTGCGACGCCGCCAAGCTGCCGCTGAGCGACGCCAGCCCCTGGGTGCATGACGCCTATGGCATCTTCCTGGCGGTCATCGCGTTCTCGATCGTCTTCGGGGCCTTCGCGGCCAACGTTCTCTACGGTGCGATGCAGGCGGTGCCGCGCGCCCAGTTGGAAACGGCCGAGGCGTATGGCATGACGCGTCGGCAGGTGACGCGCCGGGTGCTGGTCCCGCAGATGTGGATCTATGCCCTGCCTGGGCTGTCGAACCTGTGGATGATCCTGATCAAAGCGACGCCGCTTCTGTTCCTGCTGGGGGTCGAGGACGTGGTCTATTGGGCGCGCGAATTGGGCGGCGCCAAGACCAGCGCCTTCACCTATCCGCACCCCGATTGGCGGCTTTATTACTTCCTGGCACTTCTGGTCTTCTATCTGCTGATGACCTGGATCTCGGGCCGGGTGCTGGACCGCGTCGCGCGGCGGCTGTCGCGGGGGCAGGCCACCATGGGCGGAGAAGCGCAGCGCAAGGGGGCCGTCGCATGAGCTGCACCCAGACCATCATCGACTATGGCCTGCGGTCTCTGGGCTATGGCGAACGGCTGCTGCCGCGGGCGGACTATACGATCTGCCAGCAGTTCACGCTGATCGGATCGGGGCTGATCTGGAACATCTACTTCGCCGTCCTGGCGCTGAGCATGGGCTTCGTGCTGGCCAACGCGCTGGCCGTGGCGCGCACCAGCCGCCACGCCTGGCTGCGCGGTCCGGCAGATGCGTTCATTTTCGTCTTTCGCGGCAGCCCGCTGTTCATCCAGTTCTTCATCGCCTACGAGGCGCTGGTCCTTCTGCCGCGGGCGGGCATCGACGTCTTCGGGCTGACCATCCAGACCAGCTGGCTGACGCGGGCTTGGGCCGGTGCGCTGATCGTCCTGACGCTGAACACGACCGCCTATTCCGCACAGATCTTCCACGGCGCGCTGATGGCCGTGCCCAAGGGCGACATCGAGGCCGCCGACGCCTATGGCATGACCGGCTGGACGCGGTTCCGCCGGGTGATCTGGCCCACGATGCTGAGGCTGGCTTGGCCGTCCTACACGAACGAGGCGATCTTCCTCTTTCACGCGACGACGCTGGTCTACTTCTCCAGCTTCCCGGCGTTTCAGCAAAAGGGCGACGCGCTCTATTACGCCAGCTATTTCGCGGACAAGACCTTCAACCCCTTCGTGGCCTACCCTATCGCGGCGGCCTATTTCATCGTGGCGACCCTGCTGCTGATCTGGCTGTTCGGGCGCGTGAACCGGCGATTGAACCGCCACCTTCCCGGCGCGGACGGACGCGTCAGATACCGACCCCAACTTGCGAGATGACGACATGGATTGGCTGCGCGAACACCCCGAGGTCAAGACGATCCGCGTGGCTGCCGCCGACCTCAATGGCGTCGCCCGCGGCAAGCGCCTGCCCGCACGCTATGCGGGGAAGCTGCTGGAGGAGGGCACCAAGTTCCCCTATTCCGTGCTGAACCTGGACATCTGGGGAGAAGATGTCGAGGACAGCCCCCTGGTCTTCCAGTCGGGCGATCCCGACGGGCTGCTGCTTCCGACCGAGCGTGGCTTCCTGCCGATGCCGTGGCTGGATGCGCCGACCGCGCTGTTGCCGCTGTGGATGTTCCACCCGGACGGGCGGCCCTATGACGGCGATCCTCGGCAGGCGCTGGCTAAGGTTGCCGCGCGTTACCAAGCGGCGGGCCTGACGCCGGTCGTGGCGACCGAGCTGGAGTTCTTTCTAATCGATGACAGCGGTCGCCAGCTGCGCGTGCCGCCCAGTCCCAGGTCCGGCAAGCGGCGCACCGGTGGAGAGGTTCTGTCACTGCGCGCGCTGGACGCGTTCGACCAGTTCTTCACGACGCTCTATGAGGCATGCGAGTCGATGGACATCCCGGCCGATACGGCTATCTCCGAGGCCGGTCCGGGGCAGTTCGAGATCAACCTGATGCATCAGGCCGACCCGCTGAAGGCCGCCGACGACACCTGGCTGTTCAAGATGCTGGTCAAGGGCATCGCCCGCAGCTATGGCTTCGCCGCCAGCTTCATGGCCAAGCCCTACGAGGCGTTCACCGGGAACGGGATGCACATGCATTTCTCGATCCTGGATAGCGGCGGGCGCAACATCTTCGACGATGGCGGGGAAGACGGGACCGAGGCCCTGCGCCAAGCCGTGGCCGGCTGCCTGCGCGCCATGCCGGGATCGACGCTGCTGTTCGCCCCGCATGAAAACAGCTATGACCGGCTGGTTCCGAACGCCCACGCGCCGACCGGCATCGGCTGGGCCTATGAGAACCGCACCGCAGCCATCCGCATCCCGTCCTCAGGCCCCAAGGCGCGGCGGATCGAGCATCGCGTGGCAGGTGGCGACGTCAATCCCTACCTGACCGTTGCGGCCATTCTTGGGGCGGCCCTGAACGGTATCGAGGACAAGCTTGAGGCGCCGGCGCCCTTCAAGGGAAATGCCTATGACCAGCATCTGGCGCAGCTTCCCGGCGACTGGGGCGCGGCGATCGACGCATTCGATGCCTGCCCGGAAATCCGCCGCATCCTTCCCGCGCATCTGGTCGACAACTACCTGATGACCAAGCGGCAGGAGCTTCACTACATGGCCGAACTGTCGGACGAGGAGACGGTCGAACTGTATCTCGATACTGTATAGGTGTAGAGGCCCCCATAAAACTGCCATTTTGGGAGTTTTTTGCCATTTCGCCACGCATAACGCTGCCATCAGTTGGCGTTCTATGTGGCTAAGCTAGCCTTTTCAGCGGCTTATTAGCATTGATGCTTGGTTGGGCCTCGCAGCGCCTGCGGTGTGACTGCTGCGGGCCGCCGGATTGACGCCGTAGCCGTCGGATCTCAACACTACCTCCTGACCCGGGTCCTTCCTGAAACCAGCGTCTGCGCCTTCGGGCCAGCCGCATCCGGCCGCGGATGAGCGGCTGGTTCATGCGAGGATCGACCATGCGAAACCACCCCTTCCTCAGGGCCAGGATGCCTGACCCGGACTTGTCGGCGCGCAGCATTGCCAAGCGGCTGGTGCTGCATCTGCTTCGGCTTCGAGCCGCTCGCGCCGGTGTCGATCTGTCCCGGCATGAGGACGAGGGTCTCTACGATCTTGCCTGCATGGGCGCGGTCGAGGGCATCAACATGCCGCAGAAGGACCACAGGCGCGCGAACCGGCGGGCCAGCCGGCTCTATGATCGCGTCATGCGTGAGTCTGGCCTCGGGCATCTGGACAAGCACGACCGGGAGCGGCTGTCGCCCCTGGCGAACGGCGTCAGCCTTGCCGGGATCGCCGACGAGCATCAGGCCGATGTCCTGGCGGCGACGCTGCACGACGAGATGCCGTGGATGGCGCCGGCGACCGAACACGCCTGGAACGCCATGCGCCGCTCCGTGCGCGAAGGGCATGTCGGGTTCCGCCTGCCACCGGTGATCTTCGACGGGCCGCCGGGCATCGGCAAAACCCACTGGGCGCGGCGGCTGGGCGAGCTGATCGGTGCCGGGAGCTTTGTCATCGACGCGACCAGCGAGGGCGGGAGCTTCGCCGTGGTCGGCTCTCAGCGCGGCTGGTCAAACGCCCGCCCGGGCCGCGTGGTCGACTTCGTGCTGGAGCGGCTGTCCGGGAACCCTTTGGTGGTCGTCGACGAGGTCGAGAAGGCGGGCGATGTCAGGTCATCCAGCGGACATTCCCATGCCCTGGCTCCGGCGCTGCTGCCGCTCCTCGAGCCCGTCACCGCTGCGGACTGGAGCTGCCCCTACTTCCGCGTGCGCTGTGACATGTCCTGGGTCAGCTGGATCCTGCTGACCAACGACCTGGCGCCGCTGCCAGAGCCGCTCATCAGCCGCTGCACCGTCCTTCGGCTGCAGGACGTCGAGCTGCCCCACCTGATCGTCTTCGCGGAGCGCCAGGGACGCGCCCAGGGCCTTTCCGAAGCCTCGATCTCGGCCATCGTCGAAGCACTGGCAGCGGTCGCGCCTCATGCAGAGGCGAAGCCGAGCCTTCGGACGGTGCTGAGGATGCTCCAACGTGCCGCCGACATGGAAAACAGGCCGGTGGCGATGTGAGATGTCCCGCAAGCAAAGAATGACGGCCCGATGCAGGGCACGCCATCGCGCTCTGCGCAGGCAGATCCTCAGCGGCGTCAAGATGATCAGGGGCGCTGAAGCACGTGCAATACTGGGTCAGTCGGATGCGTGTCCGTCATGGTCCAGCTTGCCGAAGGAGGGCCGCCTCCTGCGCTTCCGTGTCGCCGGCACTTGGAGATACCCTGTCTTCCAGTTCGACTCGGCCAACCGCCGGGTTGATCCCCGCTTTGTCGAGATCCTCGTTGCTGCCAGAGCGGCAGAATGGAGCGACTTCCGCCTGCTGAACTGGATGATGCGGCCGCATCTCGACTTCGACGGGGTTCCAGCCGACGGTTTGCAGGATCCCGGCACCGACGTCCTTGCGGCGTTCCTTAGGCAGATCGAGCCGGAGCGCCACGGGTAGCTGAGAGGCAAGTCGGTAACCCGGCTCGCGCGATCGGCTACAATGCCGCGCCATGCCCACCACCACGCGACCATCACCATGGAGATCCGGATGCACGACCCTCACAGTTTCATCGACCTCGCCAAGGCTTCCGTCGCTGCGCTTGAACGCGGTCCTACTCCTGAGGATGTCGCCGAGGCACCTCTGGCAAACCTTTGGGCCGTTCTCGTCATGGACGAGGACGACCTTCCAGTGCTCTGGGGGCAGGTCTCCGGGCATCCTCTGTTGGGAGACCGCCAGATCCTGACGTCGGTGCTGGTCGGGCTGAACCGTGACGCAGGATGGGCGAGGACGATCAGCCGGTGGTATCGCCTCGGCAGGCCGTTCCCGCGTGAGATGATCGCGCCCGCCTCACGTGTCCATGATCCGAAGCGGAGGGCTGGCTACCTGCCGCTCTGGTCATCGGGATATCTGGCGGTTGTGGACGACGCGCTCCTCGAGGCGAAGATGGCGCGCCTGCTGGTGCTGTTGAAGAACCTCGAGGCGCACATGGTGAGCGGTGCCGCGGCGAGGAGGCTGCAATGACAGCAAGGCGAACAAAGCGAGGTGAGAAGGGCGACCAGAACGGCAGCAGTCTCCTCGAAAGGATGCGATCGGCCAACCCTGCAGGCGCGGCACTGCTCGATCAGCACCGGACAAAAGCTGACATCGCCATGGCCCTCCGCGCAATGCGCAAGTCGAAGCAGATGAGCCGGACTGAGCTTCGGCGCGCATCCGAAGAACTCGGCCGGCCGCTGACCAAGGCGATGGTATCAAGGCTGGAGAGCCCGACGGCTGCCCTGCCGAACCTGGAAAGCGTCCTGCGCTACGCCGCAGCCTGCGAGGCAAAGGTAGAGCTATCGTTCCTGTTCAAGACAGCGGACGATCGTCACATCCTCAAGGTCTCGTTGTTCTGACGACTGTCAGAAGGCCGAACGGCACGCTCCGAGCCGGAGAGCGATCTGACAGTGGTGCAGCGAACCAAATGTCTCAGGACGTAGGAGCGGCAGTCCGTCGCCGGCGCAGCACAGCCGACGCCCAGTCCGTCACAAAGGGCGGGGAGCCGACGTTCGCCGCGGTGTTGACCAAGGTCGGCTTTGCGCAAGCAGAGTTTGCAGAGTTCACCGCAACCACCCAAACCCGCCGCCCGGTCGGATGGTGGGCGATGCGCCGAAGAGGTTGACGCGGTGACAATGCCCAAACGCCGCGCTACCGTCGCGAAAAGTGAATGGCTTGAGGGACGGTAAATTGGCGGCGCTTTATTCTAGTTTGGCAACCCTGGCGGGGAGCGGGATATTGGCTATGGCAGGTTTCTTCATGGGGACCAGAGTCGGGAAAGAGACAAGGGACCGCGCAATGATGCGCGAGAAATACTCCGAACTTTATCAGCATTTCTATGACTTGGTTGAACGTGCCGAGAAATTTGAGCCGAAAACCTGGAGCAGCTTTTCTAAGCTGCCACACCAAGAACCACCTGTTTTTGCCTTGAAGCGAAGCGGTGAAGATTCGTTGTTTCCAGAACGCCTTGTGGCGCTGATGACAGAAGCAGAGAAGGCGCTACTAGTTGCCGGGTGGAAGCTGGATTCAATTAAAGAAAAGATAACCGATCTGTCCCTCGAAAAATTTGCCGCTTTCGGTGCGACAAAGATCACGCCGGGCTCCGGTTCAAGCAACCTTGTTGAGCCGAAGCGCATCATGAGGCTTTCAGATGAAGAGTGCAGGTGTGCCGCCGCTTCAATTTTGAAAAGCGATGCGCCCACGATCACAATGAGCGGTCATAAAATGCTTGACGGGCTACGGATAGAAAAGGCTAACCTCTCAGAAGAATCACTTTTACAGTTTTTCATCGATCTTAAGTCCGCCTACTCTTCTGACCCCGAGATAGATGGTGCAATTGCCGAGCTACAAGGCGCTATTGCCAAAGCCCAACCTGTTCTCAAGGAGCTAAAGGCCCGAATCCGTGAGCCTCACCATTTTCGGGAGACAGTAAATAGCGCGCTCAGTGATCCTCTTAGGAAGAGGGCATAAGCTTGCGCTCGCTAGGCGTTTAGTCGAAGCGACTCCGCTTCCACTCCACCTGCTGCATGAGCGACTTGCGGGTGGCTTCGGGCAATTCCTCGACTGTCTCCACCCGCGAGCCACGAGGGATTAGCCGAATGAAACGCTGGTCGTTCCGTTCGGATTTTTCACGATTTTCTAGGCGTTAGCAGCTCTTTGGAAAGAAAGGTGGGTCGGATTGTAGATCACCGAGGGTCTCGCATGCTTCCATATCCGTAAGGTCCGCTTCGAGGCTGGAGCGGGCGTTATACGCATTAAGCACGAACATCGCCTGAGGGCCGACACCTTCAGTAGCTTCGAACGGTCGCTGCTACAAAAATACCATTACGCTTACCGTGCCGCATGGCGTGATGCCCACAATTCTTGAAACTCGTTACGAACGCTTCAGTTCGTCACGCGACTTGCTTTCCCAGCTAGGTGTATGAAGGAGGATTGCACCTTTGTTGGGGTCGTCCCAAATCGGTTGATTTAGGTCCAAATAGAAAAAATGGGCCGTATTGCCTCCCGAAAGGGTTCGCTCCTTATTGGTTCCACCTTTGCTGTAAACGACAACCAAATCCCCTTTTGAAATGGATTTAAACGGAAACCACAGCATATGGTCGAAGCTTGTGGCGGGGTAGTCGTCAATGAGCATAGTCTGGGCGACAAGATAATCGCCAACGTCCAAGTCGGCCAAAGCGCGAAGCGTGAGGCGTTCATTCTTGAGATCGCCAGGGGCAACGATGGATCGAAGTTCCAGCCTCATGACCGCATTACCTTTGCCGCCACCCCAACGGCAACCAGAGCGCCGCCAAAAATTAGCATCAACCAGAAAATTGCGTCGTTGTCCTTTATGCTAAAGGCTGCGCCAAACAGGAGAGATCCGGCGGCCGCGGTTCCCGTAGAAATCACGTCAAACGCATTGTGAGTTTTGAGCTTTTCATTTGCCACAGCAAGTTTCGTATAGGTGTCGTAGAATTTTTCGGTGATTGCGCGCAATTCACCCTCTGCGCCATCCGCGCGGTCAAGTTCGTCAAGAAGTAACTTTTGAACGCCGGGCGACCCCAGTTCGTCTTCTGTAAGTTCGCGCCGAACCTTCCCGAATGAGCGCCTCCGGCCTTTGGGCTGTGACGAAGGGTCGGACTCGGCTTCTGCCGCGTCGTCCTGTGGTTCCTCTGTATCTTCGTCGCCATTCGCCATCGAGCATTCAACCTCAGGATTTAACCTTTGAACGCCTTGTTAGCATCCTCCTACATTTGTGGGAACCTATATACGAACTGCTTGTTTGAGCACGCAGTTTGGTGGTGTGATCCTTCGTTGGAATGGATAGACGCAGTGGGGGCGGCTCGTCACGCGCGCGTAGCAACTAAACTCAATGTCCGAGGTCCAATACAGCGACCACAGGCTCCTCTTACGCATCACCGCGTCGCTGCACACGGCACGATCGGTAGCTAAGGGCTGCCTCCAGTCGTTCGCTTCGACGGGCATGAATGACCGCAATGGGCCGAGGGGGCCGGCCGACAAGATCCCCGCCGGCCGGCTTCCGGACTACAGATCTATTCCTTCGGAAAGCGTCAGCGCGTCATCAAGATCGACACCGAGGTATCGAACTGTGCTGTCCATCTTGGTATGACCCAGCAGAAGCTGAACAGCGCGCAGTTTACCAGTCCTTTTGGATATCTGCGCCACTTTTGTCCGGCGTATCGAGTGGGTGCCATAAGCGCTCGGCTCAAGCCCAATCGACGTAATCCAGTCGCGCAGGATGCGCGCATACTGCCTCGTCGACAGATGCGCACTGTGGTGGAGACGACTGGGCCAAAGATACTCCAGCCCGAACATCTCCGGATCGGCGATCCAGCGTTCGAGCGACTGGCGTGTCGTCTCGGTGGTCTCAAAGCGAACTGGCTTGCCCGTTTTGCTTTGGGTGACGGAGGCGCGCTCCTTCACCCTCCCCGCTGCGAAGACGTCGTGGACCTTCAAGCAGACCAGGTCGCAGCCTCGAAGCTTGCTGTCGACGCCCATGTTGAACAACGCCAAGTCGCGTCGATTATCCGCCATCTCGAGGCGGACACGGATGGACCAAACGTGTTTAGGAAGCAGGGGGGTGTTTCTGGCCAATGATACGCCCCTTGTTCCAGGCAGGACGCTCAGGCCGAAGCGTCGGAAGCAAGTTCATGGACATGGTGTATCCTCCTGTCCACCAGCCCCGCCTCGTCTTCGGATGATCCGACAGCGTAATGGTATCATAAGGTCGCGGGTGACGCGGCAATATCGATGGACCACGTCAGCAACGGTCCGGCGATGCCCTGAGCGAGATAGGGCACCACTTGCACGCCGTCCCGAACTGCCGTCTCATGGGATAAACGGATGGAGGACGTTATGAACCACCCCCCGCTATATCGGACGCGTATCCTGCTGACCTTGGGCAGTCTCTGCCTGGTCCTGCCAGCTGCCCTGCATGCACAAGATTATCCGCATGCGGATGAACCCATCGGCACCATCGAGGATGTCTATGACGGCCACCTGACGCCGGATCTGGCCGTCAGCACCTTCCGCAACATCGACCGCCTCTTCCCGACCCGAACCATCCCGGCCAGCGACAGCCCCCGCGAACTGCCGGAAGCCCTTGTCGACCTGCCAAGCATGGTCAGCTATCAGGTCGATGAGGCGACCTACGACCTCTACGACTTCCTGTCGCTGGACAATGTCACCGGGATGATCGTCCTCAAGGATGGCGAGGTCGTCTACGAGACCTATCAGCGCGGCAACACGCCCGACACCCGCTGGATGTCGATGTCAGTGGCCAAGTCCATCACCTCCACCCTGGTCGGCGCCGCGATCGTGGACGGCCATATCGACGGCCTGGACGACATGGTCACCGACTATGTCCCTGCGCTGGCCGGTAGCGCCTATGACGGGGTCAGCATCCGCGACATCCTGCTGATGGCATCGGGCGTTGAGTGGAACGAAACCTATACCGATCCCGCCTCCGACCGTCGCGACCTGCTGCGCGCGCAGATCGAACAGCGCCCGGGCGCGGCGATGGAGGTGATGGCCGCGTTGCCCCGCGCGCATGAGCCTGGCACGCACCATACATATTCCACCGGAGAAACCCAGGTTCTGGGCGAGGTCGTCCATGGTGCGGTGGGCATGCCGCTGGCGACCTACCTGGCAGAAAAGATCTGGCAGCCCTACGGGATGGAGGCCGATGCCAATTGGTGGCTGGACAGCCCCGATGGCGTTGAGATTGGCGGCAGCGGCCTTTCGGCGACCCTGCGCGACTTCGCCCGCTTCGGGCAGTTCTTCCTGGAGGGCGGGGTGATCGACGGCAGCACCATCCTGCCAGAAGGATGGACGGAAACTGCCGGACAGCCGCAGGAGCTGAAGAGCGGCGAGACGATCGAGTATGGCTACATGTGGTGGCCAGGCTGGACTGATCCGTCCATTGCTGATGGCGCCTTTGCCGCGATCGGCATCCAAGGGCAGAACATCTACATCAACCCGACTCGGAACGTCGTGATCGCGACACACATGGCGCAACCCAAGCCCGTGGGTCGAGAGCCCGTCGACCCCCTGGTTGTGTTCGACGCCATCGCGGCTGCGCTGGACTGATGGCCCTCAGCCATCCTTCTTTAACACGCTACCGCCGGTCTTCCGTGCGTCAGTTGCCCTTTGCGAAGCTAGCTCTGTCGGACGAGGGTTCGGGACGTCGAACAGGAAGGAAGTTTCATGATCGATGATGCCGATCGTCAGCACCTGCAGCGCTGTGTCGACCTTGCGGCTCAGGCGCTGGAAAGCGGGAACGAGCCATTCGGCTCGGTGCTCGTCTCTTCCGACGGTGACGTTCTGTTCGAGGACCACAACCGCATCGGAGGAGGCGACCACACGCAGCACCCGAAGTTCGCAATTGCGCGATGGGCTGCGAACAACATGGACGTCCAGGACCGTGCTACAGCCACGGTTTACACCTCGGGCGAACACTGCCCCATGTGCGCCGCCGCCCATGGCTGGGTCGGGCTTGGCCGGATTGTTTATGCCAGCTCGGCAGCTCAAATGACGAAATGGCTTGCCGAACTGGGTGTTCCCGCGTTCCGGGTCCGGCCGCTACCAATCAGCGACGTGATCAGCGATACGACCATTGAAGGTCCCTTCGACGAGTTTGCGTCGCAGGTCCGTGTTCTCCACGTCCGATCAAATAAAGGTTACGGCTAGCTGCGTCCTACGCGAACATCTGGTCTCGACCTGCTGCAATACGGTGCCTCGAAAGCGTCGGCCGGCGGCATCGGGTCGAGGCTGTTAGAAACTCGGTTCTGCGGCGGCAAGCGGAAGCGCGATCTAGTGACGGGCCGGCTCCCGTCTCTGCCGGCCGTAGTTCGCGCCGTTTTGGCTAAGAGGATGCTGATCGCTTCCGCTTGCCAGCAAAGCACTTGCGCGACACCAGATCTTCCCATCAGTCTTGGCGGCTAGCACGAGGAACCGACCGTGAAGGAAGAGATCTGGTTGACGATCTTAAGCGAATTTTCGGACATCCCGGACCTGTCGACCATTACCCGCATCACGGTAAGATTGATGATTGCGGCAGCGCTCGGCGGGATCCTCGGCTACGAGCGGGAACGGAAGAGGCGAAGCGCCGGCATACGAACCCATATGCTGGTTGCCGTGGGCGCGGCACTGTTCGTCATCGGCCCCCTGCAAAGCGGCATGCCCATCGAGGACATGTCGCGAGTTCTGCAGGGCGTTGTGCAAGGCATCGGCTTTCTGGGTGCCGGAGCCATCGTAGTTCGTGCGAAGCAGCGCGAAGTCGAGGGCCTGACGACAGCCGCGAGCATTTGGGCGACCGCCGCCATTGGTGTCATTGCCGGCCTGGGGCTTGAGGCGACCGCGATCTTATCTGCAGTCATCGTTCTGATCATCCTCGGCGTGATACCTCTCATCATGCCGAAAGCATCGGAAGCGGATCTACCGCGCGCAGGGCAGAATGACGACCGCTGAAGCACTGCTCCTCGCGAGCATGCTGCTAATGGCTTGAACGGCAGGTCAGGAGAAGCTGTATGGCAGCACCTCACAGGGTCAACCGGCCGCTAAGGGCCGAGTTCGCAGGTCGAAGGCTGATCCGCACCGTCACCATCGCAAGGTGCGGCAGATCGACGTGATAGCCCAAATGTATGTATGTGCCGGCTGCTGTTCGCAATTGAGAATTAGGCGTGGCTGCGGAAGTCGCTCATATGTATCCGGCCTGTTGGATCGGCTCGCGGGCCGTGGCCATGATGGGGTTAAGCACGCGCCTCGGTCTCATTAGCGGCTATCCGACTGTCCTGCCCTTGATCTCGACCTTGACCGCGTTCGGGTCATAGCTGTTCGCGGGATCGAGCGCGATGACGACCGGGATCTCAAAGGCCTGGCTGTCCCGTTAGTAGCCTTCCGCCACCATGGCCAGCGTCCTGATTGCTTTCGCCGACCGCGTCCGAGGAGAAGGTCTTGAGATCCGTGACGACGCGCCCGCGGCGTGCGCCGGCCTTCGCCGGCCGTGCCTTGGCCTCAGCCCGGGACGAGGAAGATGGCGGCGCAGGTCTACCCTTGCCGCCGAACAGCGATTTCAGAAGCCACATCGCAACATCCTCCTGGTTCTCGCACTACTCGGCCGCGAGCGTAATGCCCATTGCCTCGAGGCTTATACGATCGGGCGCACTGGTTGCGGGCAATCCGTTCTTCTCCTGCCATTCCCGCATGGCTCGCGCCGAGCCGCTACCCCAGACGCCGTCCGGCGCGCCCGTGTCGAAGCCGGCGGCGTTCAGCATGGTCTGGATGGCGCGGTAGTCGTTGCGTGTGCGCTGGAGGAGGATGAAGCCGCAGGCGCCTGCCACCGCCTCGACCACAGGCTGGATGCCGGCGAGATCGAATGAGGCATCGTATCTCTGGCCGCCATCCTCGATACGGAAGAAGACCCTCTGAGCCTCCATGAGCCGGCGCATCATCGCCTCGGCCCGGACGCCGAAGAGGCCGGAGCCCTTGCTCGTGGTGAGCTTCGACCACTGTTGGGTCTCCGCAGGCCGATCGTCGATCCTGATCGAGGTCGAGAGCGTGTCGGAGCGGAAATTGCCGCTGATATATATGTGTCCGCGTCATAGATAATCGAGCTCTCGCCTTTGCGGCACCTGAAGAACAAATGCACGCGGTGCGAGCAGAACCGCGTATGGCTTGTCGCTTCGTTCCGCACTCGACAATTTCGCATGCTCTGCACTTTGCCCTCCATTGCTCTGGCTGCACCACCCCGCGACACCTCTGCTCACGCAACTGGTGCGTGACGCCGGAGCAAAGGAACAAGGGACAGGCATGACGTTCAACTCGGATGGAATATCAAGGCGCTCGCTGCTGTCGATGATCGGAGCAGTGGCGGGTGCAGGCGCAATGTATAGTGCCATGAGCACCATGGGGCTGGCGCAGGGTTCGAACTATGCAGGACGGCTTGACCTGCAGGGCGATGTGAACGGCACCCGGGTGCTGATCCTCGGTGCAGGACTTGCGGGGATGACGGCGGCATACGAGCTCCGGGCAGCAGGCTACCAAGTCCAGGTGCTGGAGTTTCGGGAGAAGGCGGGGGGCAGATGCTGGACGCTGCGTGGAGGCGACAGATACACTGAACTGGGCGGTGATACGCAGGATGTGACCTTCTCCGAAGGCAACTACCTCAACCCCGGCCCTTGGCGGATCCCCTCGGACCACTACGCCGTTCTGGACTACTGCAAGCGCTTCGGCGTGAAGCTGGAGCCGTTCATCCAGGTCAACTACAACGCCTATCTGCACAACACTGCCTCATTCGACGGCCAGCCGCAGCGGTTCAAGGAGATCTCGACCGACTTCCGCGGCCATGTGGCAGAGCTTCTGGCAAAGGTCGTGGACCAGCAGGCGCTGGATGCGGATGTGACCGAAGCGGATGCTCAGCTGCTGATGGACGCGCTGAAGCGCTACGGTGCGCTCAACGATGAAATGGAATACGTGACCGGCGAGGCATCCTCTGCCTATCGCGGGTGGGCTGTTCCCGAAGGTGGCGGCACGACCGGCAGGCCCGAACCTTCCGAGGTCCATCCTCTGTCCGTCATCTTGCAGTCGAACTTGTGGCGCAACCTCACGGCCGGCGACAATCTTCACATGCAGTCGACGATCTTCCAGCCCGTCGGCGGGATGGACCAGATCGCCCAGGCTTTCGAGCGTGAAGTGGGCGAGTTGATCACCTTCCAGGCTAAGGTGACCCGCATCCGCCACGAGGGGAACACCGTCACGGCAACTTGGGTGCCGACCGACGGCGGAGAGGAACAGACCGAGACAGCCGACTACTGCATCTGCACCATCCCCTTCTCGATCCTTGGGCAGATCGACCACGACTTCTCGCCGCGGATGTCGGGCATCATCGACAGCATGTATTACGCGTCGTCCTTCAAATGCGGGCTCGAATTCAAGCGTCGCTTCTGGGAGCAGGACGAGCATATCTACGGCGGCATCAGCTACACCAACCTGCCAATCTCGCTCATTTCGTATCCCTCGAACGACTATTTCAGCGACGGACCGGGCGTGCTGCTGGCGGCTTACAGCTGGGGCGCATCGTCGTATCAGTTCAACGCGCTGCCCCCGGCAGACCGGATAGAGGCTGTCCTCGACTATGGCAGCCAGATTCATCCGCAATATCGGGACGAGTTCGTTTCGGGCGTTTCGGTGGGTTGGCACAAGGTGCCTTGGGTGCTCGGTTGCTACGGCATCTGGAAGGACCGCGACGCCGACTACATGGACGCAACGGTGATGGACGGCCGGACGCTGATGGCGGGCGAGCATATTTCTTATCTGCCCGCTTGGATGGAAGGCGCGATCCTGTCGGCCCTGGACGCCGTCGAGCGTCTGCACGTCACCGTGACAGAAAGCTGAGGAGGCCATGATGAACCGAATGATGACTGTGATGGCCGCTCTGTTGACGCTCACACCTCCCGCTGTCGCGCAGGAGGCGGGCCAAGCCTCGATGATCGACCGCGCTGGCTGGTTTGAGAACCCCTCGCGCCTGACCCAAAGCGGCGGGCAAGATGTATATGAGGCGATCTGCGCTGCCTGCCACATGCCGGAAGGCGAAGGGGCCAGCGGCGCCGGCGACTATCCTGCGCTGGCAGGCAACGAGAACCTGCTGATGCCCGACTACGCGATCTATGTGATCCTGAACGGGCAGAAGGCGATGCCGCCTTTGGGTGGTGTTCTGGACGACACGCAGATCGCCGACGTCGTCAACTACATCCGCACCTCATTCGGCAACGACTTCGCCGAAGATCCTGCCACTCCCGAGCACGTCGCTGACGCACGCTGAACTGAACGAAGAAGGATTAGTCATGAAAACCACGTTTGCCGCACTTGCCTTGTCTGCCGCCTTCTCTCTGCCCGCAGCCGCGCAGGAGTTGATCCGCCACCCGATCCCGAACTCGGACTTTCCGATCCTGCAGGCCGTCGAGGTGCCGGCGGGGATGACGACCGTCTATCTCAGCGGAACTGTGCCGGCCATGATCAATCAGGATGCCGAACCCGGCAGCCTCGAGGCCTATGGCAATACGGAAGAGCAGACGGTCAGCGTCATGACGCGCATCCAGAGCCAGTTGGAAGCGATGGAGATGAGCGTCGGCGACATCATCAAGATGCAGGCGTTTCTGGTGGCCCCAGAGGGAGAGGCTGTCGATTTCGACGGCTTCATGGCGGGCTACCGTCAGTTCTTTGGCACGGACGAGCAGCCGAACCTGCCCGTCCGTTCCGCGATGGTGGTCGAAGCGCTGGTGAACCCGGCGTGGCTGGTCGAACTCGAAGTTACTGCCGTTCGGCCCTGACATGAACTGGCCCGGTGTCAGAGCGCCGGGCCATGCACAGGAAGAGAGTGTTCTCGGAAGACCTTTGATCATGCAACGCTAAGACATGATCTGTGACATCACATTGTTGGCTGCGCTGCACATTGCATCGTTCAGGGCTTGTGGAAGCTGCTCTGCATCGGTTGAAGGGCACGTCAGGCTCGCGGCTTTGGTGACTCGACGCGCAGCGAGCCGCCGAAGCTAACCTCAGCAGCAACCGGGAACACTGCACGCCGCCGCGCACTGCGACACGGCATGGATCGCTTTGCTGCACGGAGCACAAACGTCCGGTTCTGGGAAGCTGCACTTCAGCGCCTCAAGGGGATCGACCGTCCGCTATGGGCCGAGTGGGCGTGTCAGAGGCTGAACCATTGCGTTCACGTCGCCGGAGGCGGCAACTCAAGGTGAAGATTGCAGTCGGCGGGCAAGGCATTACGCTGGAACGATGACGCTAGGCGGACGCATCTTCTCCTGCATTCTTCCTTCTCTCCGCGGCGAGGCGGCCGACGAGGACGGCGCCCCGCTGCTGCCCTACTGGAGCTTCACCAAGACGGTCATCGCGATTTGCGCCCTGAGGCTGGCCGAGGACGGAAAGATCGATCTGGACGAGCCCCTGGGGGAGGAGCGTTTTACCGTGCGCCAGCTCCTCAACCACACGTCTGGTCTGCCGGACTACGGCACGCTTCCAGCCTATCATCAGGCCGTCCAGGACGACCAGGAGCCGTGGCTGCGGGGCGATCTTCTGGCGGCCGTCATGGCGCAGGGCATGCGCTTTGCGCCAGGCCGCGGCTGGTCCTATTCGAACATAGGCTACATGCTGGCACGCGAGCGGGTGGAGGAGGCCGCAGGTCAAGCCTTCGCGGCGCTGGTCAGAGAGATGATCAGCGTGCCGCTCGGGCTTGCAAGTCTGGAGCTTGCGACCGACCGGGAACCATTCGCACGCGTGCATTGGACGGCCGCGCGGCGCTATCATCCGGGATGGGTCTACCACGGGTGCCTGATCGGGACCCCCGGTGACGCCGCGCGACTGCTGCAGGCGCTGGTCGAGGGGCGGCTTCTGAAACAGGCGTCACTCAGACAGATGCTGGCCGCGATCCCGGTCGGCGGCTCGATCGAGGGACGGCCATGGACGGGATGCGGCTATGGTCTCGGCCTCATGATCGGCCGCATGGGAGGAGCGGGACGCGCGTTCGGGCATTCGGGGGGAGGACCCTTCAGCGTGAACGCGGTCTATCACTTCCCGGACCGGCTGAGACCCATCACCGTGGCGAGCTTCACCGACGGCCGCGATGAGGGCGTGGCCGAGTTTGCGGCGGTCGACGCCGGTGGAGCCCTGTGACGGCTTCGTCTCACAGAATAGACCGTGCCTGCTCGATCTCGCTTCGGGAGGCGCGAAAGTCCCGTTTGGAGAGGCACCACGGGACGTCCGTCACGCTACGACCGACCGCACTGGGCCGAGTGCGCGAGTCAGTGGCTGCCCCGCGCCGTTCGCGGCACTAGGGCTGGCAGAGCAACACGAAAGCCATTCGCCAACGCTTGTAACAGCCACGGCGAATACGAGTGCAGCGAATAATAGCTTGCGCAGAACTGTCGGTCGCGCTGATCCGGTTGCCGCACTGCAGCTGCTCTAGAGCAGCCGTTAGCACTGGGCGCTGCGTGAATAGCCGTCCGGCGGTAGCCTCTAAAGATGGCCTGCCTGCGCGCACCAACAATCTGCCCATAAAAGTCCCGGACGTCTGGAAGACCTGTGGCAGTTCCGGGCGAATCTTATTGAGATGCCTGCCCCCGCCGTCCTGACGGGCAAGGAGCTGGCCCACGCAAGGGGACGTAGGTCCAAGCGTGCAGCGGGAAAACTGATCTTGCACCGCACGCCGCGATTGCAATCGAGCATCCTCGTCGGCAAAGTTCCACCAATCATTTTTCACGGATGGATTGAATGGAACCTGTTGCCGTTGTCGCATTGGTCTGGATGTTGCTGCCGTTCGTGCTGGTCTTCTTTTGGTTCCGAGCCAGGTCATCATCCCGACGTTCGTCTCAGGAAGCCACGGCTCTTAAGGAGCGCTTCGCTCCCGTTGTCTCGCTCGATGCCGAGATCGCCCGCATGCGCGATAAGGCAGACGCAACTCGTCGGGAAACGGCCGAGGTGCGGTCGACGTATGCCGAAAAGCGCAAGCTCCTAAATCAGCTGGAGCAGCAGGTGGCCGTTTACGATGAGCGGCTTTCGTTCGCGGAGCTTGGTGTCTATGAGCCCCATTTCGATTTTTCGGACAGCGAGGAATACAAAGACGCAATTCGTCGATGCCGTGAAGAGCAGAAGCGGATGGTTTCCGATAAGTCCGCTGTTTCTGCCAACAACAACTGGACCGTCGACGGGAGTAAGTCGAAGGGACAGACCATGATAAACCGCCAAACGAAGCTGACCTTGCGGGCCTTTAATAACGAATGCGAGGCTGCCATTGCCAACGTTCGTTGGAATAACGTGAACGCAATGGAGAAGCGTATCCGCACGTCAGCCAGCCAGATTGATGGCGCGAACGCCTCGATGAACCTGCAGTTGGAGGAGGACTATATCGAACTGCGGATAAAGGAGCTCCGGCTCACGCACGAATATCGCGAAAAGCAAAAGGCGGAGAAAGAGGAACGTGCCGAGATGGCGCGCGCTGAGCGAGAGGAAAAGAAACTGCTCGCTGAGGCTGAAGCCGCCGAAAAGAAGGAAAGAGAATACAAGCGCCTCCTGGATAAAGCTCGCTCCGAAGTAGGCGCCGATCAGTCGAAAATTGCCGAGCTTGAGGTTCTGCTGGCCGAGGCTCATTCGGCGGCCGAGCGCGCACAGGCCATGGCGACGATGACGAAATCCGGCTATGTCTACGTCATCTCGAACGTGGGGAGTTTTGGGGAAGATGTCGTCAAGATCGGGCTCACAAGGAGGCTCGATCCGGACGACCGTGTGCGGGAGCTTGGGGACGCCTCGGTGCCATTCGGTTTCGATGTCCACGCTATGATCTACTCGGAAGAAGCTCCCGCCCTGGAATCGGCGCTCCATCGGGAATTCGCCGAGCGGCGGATCAACATGACGAACTTCCGCAAAGAATTTTTCCGGGTCGGCCTGGAGGAGGTGGAAGAGGCGGTTGCTCGCCTCGCGCCGTCGGCATCGTTCTTCAAGGATCGTGAGGCGCAGGAGTGGCACGAGACGATGGCTCGCCGAAATGAGACACTCGCTCAGCTGCGGGCGTCGGTTGAGACGGCGCTGCCGGCTGAGATTTGAGCTTTCCCAAGGATGAGGATCAAGAACATGAGGAAGTTTCCCGTCGCCGTTGCCGCGATCATGTTCGCGGCAACGGCAGCCGCAGAAATGACACCGCTTTCGGAGATTCTGACCCGACCGCCTGACCGCCTAGGTGTTCAGTCCCGGCATCTGGTGGATCGGGTTTAGGATGAATCTGTCCGGCTCGGATGTCCAGATCTTGCAGATGTATTCGTATGGAGTGAGGCCGCCGAGGGTCTTGAGCCTGCGTGCGAAGTTGTCAACGGCGGTGCAAAACCCGGCCACGCGGCGGCGTAAAATCAGGCCAGGTGACGATGGCCGGCGCCATGGCGCGCGCGCTTACCATAGAGCTAGCGCGTGCCATGGCGCATTGGCCCCTTGGGGCCAAATCGAGGCGATCTAATCTCAGGACTTTTGTTGCCGCTTTCGGGCGGTGCTGTTGGCGAGGCGATAACTCTCGCCGTTCATTTCGAG
>NZ_JAOTBE010000023.1 GCF_026162645.1 Paracoccus rhizosphaerae | reverse complement strand
TCGTGCGGTCGATGCCGACGAACAGGTAGAGCTTTCCTTCGGCAGTCTGCACTTCGGCGATGTCGATGTGGAAGAAGCCGATAGGGTAGTGCTTGAACTTCGACCGCTTCGGCTTGTCGCCTTCCATGTCAGGCAGTCGAGAGATGCACTCGCCATTGGGCTTGAACCGGTGGCGCCGCAATGGCTCACCGCTGAGGGCAACGATGCAGCGCTGAGCGTGTCAGATGTGGGATCGAGGGCTGCAAGGCGTAGAGGCAGTCGTCAAGCGGTAGCAGCGTGTGACGTCGGAACGCAACGATCGCCGCCTCCTCCGCCTCGGTCAAGATCGTCAAACGTGGCTCCTTCGGCCCCGTCTTGAGATCCTCGACCGTCTGGCGTTTGCGCCACTTCGCAACCGTCTTGGGGTTAATCCCCAGCTCCCGGCTCAGCGTCGCGAGCGAAGCTTGCGATCATTCGGGCCGACCCTCGGACCGATGGCGGGCCAGCCCTCATTATTGCAGCTCTGACGGCGTGCGTGGTCGTGGCGCTCCCGTGACGAACCTGGCCCATAATGCTTCCTTCCATTCCTGAAAAAGGATCGCACCATCAAACCCTGGGATCAAGCAGCTATGCCCGCCAGAAGCGAGGCAGCAGCAGGACCAGAACTGACACCAGTTCAAGGCGTCCCAGGTACATGCCCAGGATCATCAGCAACTTGGCGCTTTCGGGAAAGGCCACGATCGATCCGTTGCTGCTGATCTCGGGACCCCAGGCGGGGCCGATATTGGCGATGGCCGTCCAGGCCGCCGTCAGCGCGGTGCGGGGATGAAGGCCTGTCAGCGCCAGCCCCACGATCAGCAGGCCGAAGGTCAGCATGAAGAGCGTGAAGAAGGCCATCACCGAATCGATGATGTCCTTGTCCAACGGCTGGCCTTCATAGCGCAAGGGATAGACGCGGTGGGGGGAATGCATGCGGCGGATCTGCGCGCGCACCGCCTCGAGCAGGACCAGATAGCGGAAGATCTTGACCGAGCAGCCCGTCGACCCGGTACAGCCGCCGATCAGTCCGACGACGATCAGCAGCGCCAGCGGCAGGTGCCCCCACGCCGTCATGTCCGTCGAGGCGAAGCCCGTCCCTGAAAAGGTGGAGATGGTGTTGAATACGGTCTCGCGCACCATCTCTCCGAAGGGCGCGTCTTCCTGAAGATAGACCAGTCGATAGACGATGATGATCGCGCAGGCATAGAAGATCCAGCGCAGGTATGTGCGCACCTGACGGTCCTGCCACAACGGCACCACATTGCCGCGCATCGCCTGCACGAACCGGATGAAGGGCACCGAAGCCGTGACCATGAAGACCGAGGCCGCCCATTCGGGCCCGCCCAGATACCGCCCGAAGCTGGCGTCATAGTTCGAGAACCCTCCGGTCGAACAGGTCGTCAGCGCATGGACGACCGCGTCGAAGCCGGACATCCCCAGCACCATGAATGTTATTGCGCAGGCGACCGTCATCAGCAGATAAACGGTCGACATCTCGGATGCGATCTGGCCCGCGCGGGGCAGCACCTTGCCGAGCGTGTCAAAGCCCTCCGAGCGAAAGAACTGCATGCCGCCGACCTTCATGACGGGCAGGAAGACCATCGCGACCACGACAATCCCAAGGCCCCCCATCCATTGCAGCAGCGCCCGCCACAGATGCGTGCCCATGGGCAAGTCGTCCAGCGAGGGGAACGCCGTCGTCCCGGTGGTCGTGAAACCCGACATCGCCTCGAAATACGCGTCGACCGGGCTGGCACCTGGCGCGCCGAGGATAAAGGGCAGGGCGCCGAAGACCGGCAGCACCGCCCACAGGCCCGAGGTCAGCAGGAACGCCTGCTGGATCTTCAGCGACCGGGAATCCCCACGTGCCGCGAAGACGATCAGCAGGCCGGCGACGCTGGTGATCGCGCTGCACTCCAGAAAGACCATCCAGTGCGGGTCCTCTTGCCACAGGTCCACCATCATGGGCAGCAGCATCGCCGCACCCAATGTGACGATGATCTTGCCAATCGGGTGGGCCACGGGACGCAGGTCGATCATTCCGCCTGCTTGCCCGCCCCCCCGCGCCCCGTCAAGCGCCCGCGTGCGGGGCCTGCCGCCCCTTGAACGGTCCGCCCCGCCGCGTTACGTTAACTACAACTTGTCATCGGAGGGCGTGTGTCATGGCGCCCAAGCGTCCTGCGGGTGCGGACGCGTTCCCGAGATCTACGGTCGAGCCGTCGGGCACCCGACACCCCGAGGAAGGGCCGCTTTATGCTGCCCTCGACCTCGGGACAAATTCGTGCCGGATGCTGATTGCCCGTCCGACGGGCAGTCAGTTCCAGGTCATCGACAGCTTCTCCAAGCCGGTTCAGCTTGGTCAGGGGCTGGAAGCTTCGGGGCGGCTGTCCCGCAGTTCGATGGCGCGCACCGTGCATGCGCTGCAGGTCTGCAGGCGCAAGTTGGATCAGCACCGGGTGCGTAACATGCGCCTGGTGGCGACCGAGGCATGCCGTCGCGCCAGGAACAGCCGCGATTTTCTGCGCAGCATCCGCCGCGAGACCGGCCTGCCGATCGAGATCATCGGAGCCGAGGAAGAGGCCCGGCTGGCCGTCATCAGCTGCGCGCCGCTGGTCAGCCACAAGACGGAAACGCTGATGGTCGTCGATATTGGCGGGGGCTCGACCGAGCTTGTCTGGATCGACCTCGAGGACGTGGAGCCCAAGGAACGCCCGCGCGCGATCATGCGCTTGTCTGACGGGTTCGGAAACCCGCAGCCCGGCGGGGCGCGGGTCGTCGACTGGATCAGCGTCCCTCTAGGCGTGGCGACCCTGCGCGACCAGTTCGCCGATGTCGAGGATGACCAGGGCCGGTTCGCGCTGATGTCGTGGTTCTTCGAGGAGGCGCTGGCGAACTTCACCCCCTATGCCGACGGCTCGCCCGACGGGGGGTTCCAGATCATCGGGACGTCGGGGACGGTCACCACGGTCGCGGCCAGCTTCCTGGGTCTTCGTCGATACGACCGGACCAAGGTTGACGGACTTGAGATGACCAGCGACCAGATCGACCGGGTGATCCACAGCTATCTGCAGTTGGGACCTGACGGGCGCCGTGCTGATCCGCGCATCGGGCGCGAACGGCACGCCTTGATCATGTCGGGCGCCGCCATCCTGCAGACGCTGATGCGCGTCTGGCCCACCAACAAGCTGTCGGTCGCGGACCGCGGCCTGCGCGAGGGGTTGCTTTATGCCCAAATGGTGCGCGATGGGGTGCTGACGCCTGACGGACTGAACGGAGTGGCATGATGACGAAGCAACCGACCAGCCGGACGGGCAAGACCAGCGGCCGCGGCACGCGCGACCTGAAGGTGCGGGTGAAGACCGCCAAGGGCCGCAAGATGTCCTCGAAGCTCTGGCTGGAGCGGCAGCTGAACGATCCTTATGTCTCGCGCGCCAAGCGAGAGGGCTATCGCGGTCGCGCGGCCTACAAGATCATCGAGCTGGACGACAAGTATCGTTTCCTTGTTCCCGGTGCGCGCGTGGTCGACCTGGGTTGCGCCCCCGGCGGCTGGTGCCAGGTGGCCGTGGCCCGCGTGAACGCCTTGGGCGAGAAATCCGGCAAGAAGATCGGCCGCGTCCTGGGGCTTGACCTGCAAGAGGTCGACCCGATCGCAGGGGCCGAGATACACGTGCTGGACTTCTTGTCCGAGGGCGCCGACGACAAGGTCAAGGGATGGCTGGGCGGCCCCGCCGATGTTGTCATGTCCGACATGGCGGCGGCGTCGTCTGGTCACAAGGGCACCGACCACATTCGCATCGTCGCCTTGGTCGAAGCGGCGGCGCAACTGGCCTTCGACGTGCTGGAGCCCGGCGGCACCTTCGTGGCCAAGGTCCTTGCAGGCGGCGCCGAGACCGAAATGCAGGCGATGCTCAAGCGCAACTTCACCAAGGTCTCGAACGTCAAACCGCCGGCCAGCCGCAGCGATTCGTCCGAGAAGTTCGTGGTTGCGACGGGCTTCAGGGGGCGCGACGTGGAGCGAGGTGAGGACGAGCGGGATCTCTGACTGGGCCTGATCGACCAAGCGTCGGCCCCTTCCGCGCCCCTGAAGTATGCACGGCAGGCCCCCGCTCAGGATGGGCGCGATGTCTGGGCAGGGCGCCCGTCACTCTCTCATCTGGCTGCGATAGGCCTCCGGCGTCCGGCCGGTCGCGGCCACGAAGGCGCGGGTGAAGTGGGCGTGGCTGACATATCCCAGATCCAGCGCCAGCCGTGCCATCGGCCGGTCGGTATGGCACAGAAGCTCGGCCGCACGCTCCAGCCTCAGGTCGTTCAGGACGTCGATGGCACGCTGGCTGCGCGTCTCGGCGCAGGCGCGATCCAGGTGCGTCAGCGTGGTGCCTAGGTCCTGGGCCATGTCCGCCAGCGTGCGGCCGTCCCCCAACTCGGTTGCGGCCAGCGCCAGGAAGCGGTCGACCAGAGGACGGTCCGGAACCGGCGCGTGCCCGCTTGAATGGTGATCCTGTTCAGGATCAAGGCGCGACAGGCGAAGCGACAGCAGGCTCAACTGGCAGGTCAGGGCCTTTCCTTCCGGTGCGCGCGCGGCCTCCTCGGCCAGCTCGCGCAGGTTTACCAGCATCGCGTCGCTTGCATGCCCGATGCTGCCGGAGAATGCGGCAGCCGGCATCGGCGGATCAACTTGAATTGTCAGACTTGGAGAGAGCGTCAGCACATAACCGTCGGTCCCCAAATCGGTCCGCGCCGCGAAGGCCGTACCGGCGGGGATATAGCGCACGTCGCCGGGCCCCAGCACCACCGATTGTCGCGGAAACCGCAGAAGCATCCGGCCTTCCGTGACCCAGATCAGCGTGTGTTCAGTGCGCGTCCGCGGCTGCGCCTGTGGATCCGTCCCGGTCCAGCCGAAGGCGGGAAGGGGAACCAGCCTCAGGCCGGCGCGACGTGGCGTGATCCTGCGGGACGCAGGTGTCGTCCGCACGGTCAGCGCTTCCGGCATTCGAATCCGGCCGAGCGGTGCGTCGCTTGCCGTCCAGGGACGCGGCGGTGCCCCGGCGTCCGGAACGCTGGCGGCCGTCACGCCATTGGTCGCGCCTTGGACTGACGCGCTTCGATCCGGCGGCCGAAGCCGCGTCGGCGAAAACGGGAATCCTCCCTGCCAGCCAGTGCGATCCCAAAGCGACATCTGCTGCGTCCGATCTGCAAAGTCCGTAGGCGAATTATCGCCTATCTGCAGAGAAACTCAACGACAGCCGGCTTGGTTTCATGATTCGGGCAGTGGATGCACGCCGGCGTTGCCGGCGCGCCACAGATGCCAGTCCTTCATCCGGCCCCGGAACCAGATCCTCTGCGACTTGGCGTATTGACGTGATGAAATGATCGCACGTTCGGTCGCCTCGGGCAGGGTCAGCCGCCCCTGGAGATGCTCGACCAGTTCCGGCGCGCCGATGGCCTTGGCCCATTGCGCCTGCGGGTCCCAGACGGGCAGCATGGCCCGCACCTCGTCCAGCGCGCCCCAATCCAGCATCGCGCGAAATCGCATCGCGATCCGGTCCGCCAGCCAGTCGCGGTCAGTGGTGATCAGCACCCGCTGGCAATCGTCCGGCGCCATCAGGGGGGGCGGGGTCTCGGCCTGCCAATCGGCAATGCCGCGGCCGGTCGCCTGCAGCACCTCCCATGCGCGCTGGACGCGGGCGGGGTTCTGCAGGTCGATCCGCGCGCGAGTCGCGTCGTCGAGGTCCCGCACCATGCCTTCCAGACCCCCCTCCTGCCTCAGCCGCGCGTCTGCTGCGGCGCGAAGGTCCGGCGGCGTGGGCGGGATCCGCGCCAGCCCCCGCGTCAGCGCCGTCAGGTAAAGGCCAGTGCCCCCGACGACGATCAGCCGCCGGCCCGTCAGTTCCTGCACCTCTCGCAGCCAGTCGCCCACCGAGTAGGAACGCCCTGGCGCGACGTGGCCGTAAAGCGCGTGCGGCGCCATGGCCTCGTCCGCCGTGGTGGGGCGGGCGGTCAGAACCCGCCAGCACGACCAGACCTGAAGCGCGTCGGCATTGACCACCAAACCGCCTTGCGCCCGCGCGACGGCCAACGCCAGCGCCGATTTGCCGCTGGCCGTCGGCCCGGCGATCAGCAGGTGGCGCGAGGGATCGATCTGTGTCAGGTCTGGGTCGCGCATCGGCCATCCGGCAGTTGAACCTGCGGCCCTTTTGCGACATTTACCGCCCCGATGAAAGCGACCGGCGACAGGAGCCCCCCGATGACCACCGAGACCCCCAGGCAGTATGGCCGCGTGATGCTGAAGATCTCGGGCGAGGCGCTGATGGGCGACCAGGGCTATGGCCTGCACCCGCCCACCGTGTCCCGCATCGCCAACGAGGTCGAGGCTGTCCAGGCCATGGGTGTAGAGGTCTGCATGGTGATCGGCGGCGGCAACATCTTCCGTGGCCTGCAGGGCAGCGCCCAAGGGATGGAGCGGACCACTGCAGATTACATGGGCATGCTGGCCACCGTGATGAACGCGCTGGCGATGCAGTCCGCGCTTGAAGCAAAGGGCCTGCACTGCCGCGTCATCAGCGCCATCCGCATGGACGAGGTCTGCGAGCCCTACATCCGCCGCCGCGCCATCCGGCACCTGGAAAAGAAGCGGATCGTGATCTTCGCCGCCGGCACCGGCAACCCCTATTTCACGACCGACACGGCGGCGACGCTGCGCGCGTCCGAGATGAACTGCGAGGCGATCTTCAAGGGCACCAAGGTCGACGGCGTCTATGACAAGGACCCGGTCAAGTTCGCCGACGCCAAGCGCTATGGTGACGTCAGCTATGACGAGGTGCTGCAGAAGCACCTGGGCGTCATGGACGCCTCGGCCATTGCCCTGGCGCGCGACAACAAGCTGCCGATCATTGTCTTCTCGCTGGACCAGCTGGGTGGCTTCCGCACCATCCTGGAAGGTCGGGGGACCTATACCCGCGTCCACAACTGACGTTCTCCCCGTGGAACTCGCGGTGATCGGCCACTGGTCCCGTGGGTTGTGTCGACAGGCGGCAAGCCTTGGGCAAAGGCTTTGCCAACCTGCGACATAGTGGTTACAAGCAACGAAAATCCAAAGCAGAGGCAGTCCGACATGGCTGAGGACATCGAAATCGATATCGACGATCTGGAACGGCGCATGAAGGGCGCCATGGAAAGCCTGCGCTCGGAATTCGCAAGCCTGCGCACGGGCCGCGCCTCGGCCTCGATGATCGAGCCTGTGCAGGTCGAGGCCTATGGCCAGATGACGCCCGTCAACCAGCTGGGCACCGTCAACGTGCCCGAACCGCGGATGGTGACGATCAACGTCTGGGACAAGGCCATGGTCGGCAAGGTCGAGAAGGCCCTGCGGGAAAGCGGCCTGGGCATCAACCCGCAGTTGAACGGCACCATCATCATGCTGCCGATCCCCGAACTGAACGAGGAGCGTCGCCGTGAGCTGACCAAGGTCGCGGCGCAATATGCTGAAAGCGCCCGTGTCTCGATCCGGAACGTGCGCCGCGACGGCATGGACCAGGTCAAGAAGGGCAAGTCGAACGGCATGCCGGAGGATGACCAGAAGTTCTGGGAAACCGAGATCCAGTCCCTGACCGACCGGATGATCGCGTCGGTCGACGAGGCGCTGACGGCCAAGCAGGCCGAAATCATGCAGGTCTGACACCATCATGGAACTGGCGCAGGACGTAGGGGGCAAGATGGCGGGCGGCGCGGCGGGCGCACGGCCGCGCCACGTCGCCATCATCATGGACGGAAACGGCCGTTGGGCGACCGAGCGCGGCTGGCCGCGCCTTGTCGGCCATCGCCGCGGCGCCGAGCGCGTGAAGCAGATCGCCCGCGCCTGTCCGGATCTGGGCGTGGATTGGCTGACGATCTATGCCTTCTCGACCGAGAACTGGAAGCGGTCGACCGAGGAAGTCCTGGGTCTGATGAAAATCTTCCGCCGCTATATCCAGCACGAGGCTCAGGGTATGGCGGCCGAAGGCGTGCGCCTGCGCTTCATCGGCGGGCGCGACCGGCTGGACCGCAAGCTGCAGGACCTGATGGCCTCGATCGAGGCGCGGACGGCGGGCAACACGCGGCTGAACCTGACCGTGGCGATCAACTATGGCGGCCGGGACGAGTTGCTGCGGGCGTCGAACCGTCTGGCGGCGCGGATTGCCCAGGGCGATGTCACCGAGGCGACGCAGGCCGATCTCGAGGCTTGTCTCGACACCGCGGGCCATCCGGACCCGGACCTCGTGATCCGCACCTCGGGCGAGACGCGGACCTCGAACTTCCTGCCCTGGCAGGCGGCCTATGCGGAATACGAATTCACGCCGACGCTCTGGCCAGACTTCACGCCCGAACACCTGTCCCGCATTCTGGACCGCTTCGGCCTGCGCGACCGGCGCTTCGGAGGCGCATGACGGGCGCGACCGGCAAAGCGCCACCGCCGCCGTCCGGCCGATGGGCGGACCTGTCGCGCCGCGTCGCCTCGACGCTGGTTCTTCTGGCGATCGGCGTGCTGCTGGCGGTGGCGCAAGGCATCTGGCTGCGGCTGGGGATGGCCGTCATCTCGGCCATCACCTTCTGGGAACTGGCGGCGATGACCGGGTGGAAACATCCGGCGCGCCATGTCACCCTGTTCGGACGCAGCCGTCCCATCGCGCTGGCGTCGATCGCCGGCGTATCGCAGGCCCTGGCACTGACCGAGTTTCACCCCTTGGCCTGGACGGCGCTGCTGCTGCCGATCCTGCTGGGCCTGCCTGGCGCCGCCGCGCGTGACCGCGGTACCTATGCGATCTTCGGGACCGCGATCCTGCTGGTTGCCTATGGCCTCGTCGGTTTCCGCGAGACCTATGGCCTCAGCTTCGTTCTGTGGTTGATGGGGGTCATCATCATCTCGGACACGGCCGGCTATTTCTTCGGCCGCATTCTAGGCGGCCCCAAGTTCTGGCCGAAGCTCAGCCCGAAAAAGACGTGGTCCGGCACGGTCGCCGGATGGATCGGGACCTGTCTCTTCGGTGCGCTTCTCTCGCTGACCAATCACGGCGACATCGCGCTGGTCTGGGTCTCGCCACTGGTCTGCTTCGCGGGCCAGATGGGCGACATCGCGGAAAGCTGGCTGAAGCGGCGGGCAGGGGTCAAGGACAGTTCGAACCTGATCCCCGGCCACGGCGGCTTCATGGACCGGTTTGACGCAGTGACCGGCGCGGTTCTGGCGACCATGCTGATCGGCATCCTGACACAACTTCCCGTGGTGGGCTGACGGATGAGACGCATCTCGATCTTCGGGGCGACCGGTTCGGTCGGTATGAACGGCGTCGACCTCATCCGTCGCGGCGGTGGGGCGGATGCCTATCGCGTCGTGGCGCTGACCGGTGGCCGCAACATCGGCCGCCTGGCGCAGATGGCCCGAGAGCTGAGGGCCGAAGTCGCCGTTACCGCACATGACGATCTGCTGGACGACCTGCGGCAAGCCTTGGAAGGCAGCGGCGTCGAGGCGATGGCCGGAGAGACCGCTCTTAACGAAGCGGCTGCGCGTCCGGCCGACTGGACGCTGTCCGCGATCGTCGGTTCCGCGGGGCTGGCGCCCGGTCTGACCGCGCTGGCGCAAGGCGGAACCCTGGCCCTTGCCAACAAGGAGTCACTGGTCTGCGCGGGTGCGCTGCTGAGGCGTGCTGGTGCGAACTCGGGGGCAACCATCCTGCCAGTCGACAGCGAGCATTCTGCTATATTTCAAGCCCTTGGGGCAGAGAACCTAGAGTCTGTCAAGGATGTGACCATCACCGCCTCTGGCGGCGCGTTTCGTGACTGGCCGCTGGAGCGGCTGGCTGCCGCCACAGTGGCCGAGGCCTCGACCCATCCGAACTGGGCCATGGGGCAGCGCATCACCATCGACAGCGCATCAATGTTCAACAAGGCCATGGAAGTCATCGAAGCCAAAGAGTTTTTTGGCCTTGATGAAGACAGGATCAAGGTTCTGGTCCACCCAGAATCCATCATTCATGCAATGGTCACTCATGTCGACGGCGGCAGCATTGCGCATCTTGGGGCACCAGATATGCGCCACGCCATCGGTTATGCCTTGCACTGGCCCGAACGCCGGGCCCTGCCGGTGGCGCCGCTGGATCTGGCGGCGCTTGGAACGCTGACCTTCCGCGCCCCGGACGAGGTTCGCTGGCCCGCGCTGCGCCTCGCGCGCGAGGTCATGGCCGCCGGAGGCGCGGCCGGCGCGGTCTTCAACGCGGCCAAGGAGCAGGCGCTGGACGACTTCATCGCGGGCCGCATCCGGTTCACCCAGATGGCGCCGCGGGTCGAGGCGGTGCTCGAGACGCTGTCGGCCGAACCCGGCTTTTCGCAGGCGCCAGACGACCTGCCGACCGTCCTTCATTGGGACGCGCTTGCCAGACGAAAGGTCGCCGCATGACCGATTTTCTGGCACAGACTGCGGGTACGCTCTGGACGCTGGCATCCTTCGTCGTGGCGCTGGCGGTGATCGTGACCGTACACGAATACGGCCATTATATTGTCGGCCGGTGGTCCGGCATCCGGGCAGAGGTCTTCTCGATCGGTTTCGGGCCGCGGCTTGCGGCTCGACGCGACAGGCGCGGCACGGTCTGGCAGGTCGCGGCGCTGCCTTTGGGCGGCTATGTGCGCTTTCTGGGCGACGACAATGTCGCCAGCGCCGGGCCCGGACGCGCGGTCGATCCGGCGCTGCGACGGCAGACTTTGCAGGGTGCGCCGCTTTGGGCGCGGTCCTCAACGCTGCTGGCGGGGCCGGTCTTTAACTTCATCCTGTCGATTTTTGTCTTCGGCGGCTTTGCGCTGCTCCAGGGGCTGCCCACGACCGAAGTTCGCGTCGGAACTGTCATCAGCGCCCCGCCGGGGATCCAGAACCAGCTGCAGCCCGGCGACCGTATCCTGAGGGTCGGTGACGTCGCGGTCGAGACATGGTCGGATCTGGGCGCTGCGGGCGACGTCCTGGCCGTCGCCCCGCAGCAGCGCTGGCAAGTCGAACGCAACGGTGAGACCGTGACGGTGACAGGCCCCGACCCGATGCCTGCGCGCATCAGCGGCGTCGCGCCCCGCAGTGCTGCAGCCGATGCTGGCATCCGCGCGGGCGATGTGGTGCTGGCCATTGACGGCCGGCCGGTGACGCGCTTCACCCAGATGCGCGATGCCGTCGAGGAGGCGGGTGGCGATCCGCTGCAGCTGCGCCTGTGGCGCGAAGGCGCGGGCGAAGTCGATGTCACGCTGCGGCCCAAGCTGTCGGATCTTCCCGTCGAGGGCGGGTTCGAGCAGCGCTGGCTGATCGGTGTCACCGGGGGCGAGGGCTTTTTCACGCCGCAGACCCGCAGCGTGGGCCCGGTCGAGGCGCTGTCACTGGGCGCCGCGCAGACCTGGGGGATCATCGTGTCGTCGCTGACCGGGCTCTGGGCGATGATCTCCGGGCAGATCGGAACCTGCAACTTGGGCGGCGCGATCAGTATCGCTGAAAGCACCGGACAGGCGGCCAGCGCGGGCGGCGCGAACTTCCTGTGGTGGATCGCGGTCCTGTCGGCAGCCATCGGGTTCCTGAACCTGCTGCCGATCCCTGTTCTGGATGGCGGGCATCTTGTCTTCTACGCCTACGAGGCGATCAGCGGCCGCCCGCCCTCGGAAAAGGTGCTGGGCGTGCTGACCGCGGCGGGAATGGCTGCGGTGCTGTCACTGATGCTCTTCGGCCTGAGCAACGATCTTTTCTGCCCCTGACGACGATGCGGTTTTGACAGGCCGGGCCAGTTGGGGCTAGAGGAAAAGGCAAAACAAGACGCCCGGCACGGGCGGCAGGCATGAGGGGCTGCGATGACACGGAAACTCGGCAAGCGCGCGGTGGCGCTGATGACGGCCTTGGCAATCACTGTGCCCGCGGGCTTGGCGCCGGGGCCGGTCTTAGCCTTGGTCTTCAACGATATCCGCATTGAAGGCAACGCGCAGGTCGAGGACGGAACGATCCTGTCGGCCCTGAACCTGCCGCGCGGCCAGGACGTCAGCCCCGGAGAGGTGAACGACGCACTGCAACGCCTGCAGAACACCGGATTGTTCGAAACAGTCGAACTGATCCCCGAGGGCGGGCAGCTGGTGGTGCGCGTCAGCGAATATCCGATCGTCAACCAGATCAGCTTCGAGGGCAATCGCCGCGTCGACGACGCCCGCCTGGCCGAGATCGTCCAAAGCCGCGCCCGCCGCGTCTATCAGCCCAGCCAAGCGATCCAAGACGCGCAGACCATCGCCCAAGTCTACGCGGCCGAGGGGCGGCTGTCGGCCCGCGTCGATCCCCGGATCATTCGCCGCAGCGGCAACCGCGTCGACCTGGTCTTCGAGATCCGCGAAGGCGCGGTGACCGAGATCGAGCGCATCAGCTTTACCGGCAACCGGGCCTTTTCGGACCGCCGGCTGCGCGACGTGCTGCAGACCAAGCAGGCGGGCATCCTGCGGACCTTCATCCGCCGCGACACCTTCGCGCCCGAACGCATCCCGCTGGACGAACAGCTGCTGACCGATTTCTATCGCTCGCGCGGCTATGCCGATTTCCGCGTGCAGGCCGTCGCGCCCGAGATCGCGCGCGAACGCGACGCGTTCTTCATCACGTTCAACATCCAAGAAGGCCCGCGCTATCGCTTCGGCCGCGTTGATACGGTCTCCGAGATCCCGGGCGTGGATGCGTCGCTGTTCGCGGAGCAGAATCGTGTCCGCCGGGGCGCGGTCTACAATCCCTCGGACATTGACACCACCATCCGCCGGATGGAGACGGTGGCGATCCAGCAGGGGCTCGACTTCGTCAGCATCGAACCCCGCATCTCCCGCAACCCGTCGAGCCAGACGCTGGACCTGACCTTCGCCCTGACCCGAGGTGAGCGGATCTTCGTCGAGCGTATCGACATCGAGGGCAACACGACGACGCTGGACCAGGTGGTCCGCCGGCAGTTCAACACCGTCGAAGGCGACCCGTTCAACCCGCGCGAGATCCGCAACTCGGCCGAGCGTATTCGCGCACTGGGGTATTTCGCAGACGCTCAGGTTGAGACACGCCAGGGCAGCTCGCCGGACCAGGTCATCGTCGGCGTGGCGGTCGAGGAGCAGCCGACAGGCTCGCTGTCCTTCGGCGCGTCCTATGGCGTCAACTCGGGAGTTGGCCTGAACGCCTCGCTGACCGAGCGGAATTTCCTGGGCCGCGGCCAGACCCTTGGACTGCAGATCTCGACGGCAGATGGCGATCGCGCCGCCGGCATCAACTTCGTCGAGCCGTTCTTCCTCGGCCGCGACCTGCGCTTCGGCTTTGCCGCCAGCTACAACGAAACCGACGACCTGAACTCGGACTACGACACGCGGATCATCCGCATCCAGCCGTCGATCGAGTTTCCGGTGTCGGAAAACGGGCGGGTCGAACTGCGCTATCGCATCTCGGAAGAAAAGCTGGATAACGTCACCACCGACAGCTCGCTGCTGCTTCAGGAAGAGGCGGGGACACGTCTCACCTCGGCCATCGGCTATACCTACAACTGGGACTCGCGCCGCACGGGGCTGGACCCGCTGACCGCCTATCGCTTCCGCTTCGCGCAAGACTTCGCGGGCGCTGGCGGTGATACGAAGACGGTGACGACGACGGCACTGGCTGGCGTGGAAAGCACCGCCTGGCGCCAGAACGTGACCCTGCGCGGAGAAGTCGAGGCCGGGGCGATCTATACCTATGGTGACTATTCGACCTGGATTCTGGACCGCTTCCGCACCGGCAACCGCATCCGCGGGTTCGAGCCGAACGGCTATGGACCCCGCGACCTGGTGGCCGAGAACCAGGACGCCATCGGCGGCAACTATTACTGGGCGGCGCGGGCCGAGGCACAATTTCCGATCGGCCTGCCCGAGGAATACGGCATCCAGGGCGGGCTGTTCGCAGACGTGGGTTCTCTTTGGGGTCTGGACGACACCAGCTATGTCACGCCGGGCGGCGTGCCCGTCACGATCGATGACGACATGTATGTTCGCGCCGCGGTCGGGGCATCGATCTTCTGGACGACGCCCATCGGGCCGCTGCGTTTCAACTTCTCGCAGACCATCCGCAAGGAGGATTATGACGAGGAGCAGAACTTCGACCTGACCATCCAGACGACGTTCTGATGAGGTCGGCAGGGCGTCTTCTATCCGCCCTGGCGCTGGCCGGGGGCCTGGCCCTGCCGGCCGGCGCGCAGGAGCCTGCGCCCCTGCAGCCCCAGGTCCCGCAGGTCGAGTCCGCCCGGCCCGAGGTCGATCTGCCGAACAGCACCATTGCCGCCCCCGACGAGGTGGGGCCGCAACCCGCCGCACCAGTGCTGACGCTGGACCAGGACGCGCTTTACCTGTCATCCTCCTGGGGCCTGCGCGCCCAGTTCCGTCTTGAGGCCGAGGGGCAGGTCATCGCGGCCGAGAATGAGCGCCTGACAGAACTGCTTTCGACCGAGGAAGCCGCCCTGACCGCGCAGCGCGCCACGCTGCCGCCAGCCGAGTTCCGCCGCCTGGCCGAGGATTTCGACCGCCGCGCAACGCAGATACGCCGAGAGCGGGCGCAAGCGGTGCAGGCGCTGAATGCCTGGGCCGATGCCGACCGAGAGGCGTTCTTCCGTGCCGCCCTGCCGGTGATGGGCGAGGTGATGCAGGACCGCGGCGCGGTCGCGGTGCTGGATCGCCGGACGGTCTTCGTGTCACTGGACGCGATCGACATCACGAACGATCTGATCACCGCGCTCGACGCGGGGATCGGCGACGGCGAGGGTGCCGTGCCGATACCGCAGGCCGAACCCGCCGAGTCAGGGCAGACGGGCGATCCGATCGCTGATCAGGTCGAATAGGGCGTCGCGGTCAACGTCCCTGAGGAACAGGGCGTTGGCAGGCCGTCCGCTGACGCGCCACCAGTCGGCGACGGTCATGCCGGTGGTCCAGCGGCCTTCCGTCTCGATCTCGACGTTGATCTCGCGACCCTGGAACAAGTCAGGCTCTAGCAGCCACGCGATGGTGCAGGGGTCGTGCAGCGGGGCGCCGAGGCTGCCGTATTTGGCGGTGTCGAAGCGTTCGAAGAAGTCCGTCCAGCCTGCCACGGCCGGACCGCAACGGTTCGGGAGGTCGCGCATCCGGTCAACCCAGTCGCGGCTGGTCAGCGCCTTGTGCGTGACGTCCAGCGGCATGACGACCAGCGGCACGCCTGCGGCGAACACCTCGGCCGCGGCTTCGGGATCGACATGGATGTTGAACTCGGCCGCCGGGGTGATGTTGCCGACCTCGAAGTATGCTCCACCCATCAGGACAATTTGCTGCACGCGCGCGGCGATGTCCGGCGCCCGGCGGAACGCCATCGCGATGTTCGTCAGCGGGCCGATGGGCACCAGCGTGACTGTACCGGCGGGCTCTCGGCGTAGGGTCTCGATGATGAAGTCGACGCCGTCCTGCGGCTGCAAGGGCATTGTGGGATCGGGAAGGTCCGTGCCGTCGAGGCCGGTCTTGCCGTGGACATGCTCGGCCGTGACCAGGTCACGCACAAGGGGCCGGTCGCAGCCGGCGAAAACCGGAATGTCGGTCCGCCCGGCCAATTCGACGATCTTGCGGGTGTTCAAGCTGGTCAGCGACAGCGGCACGTTTCCGGCAACCGCGACGATCCCTAGGACCTCGATCTCGGGCGAGGCCAGCGCCAGCAGGATCGCCACCGCGTCGTCCTGACCCGGATCGGTGTCGATGATGATCTTGTGCGGCATGCGGGAAACTCCTTAGTTGGCGCGCAAATCAATGCTCCACGACAGAAAAAGGCGCAAGCCTTGCCTGCGCCTTCCCCTGCGTCACCTGATGCCGGGTCAGCCGTCGAAATTGACCCGCTCGATCAGGTCAAGCGCCTGCGGGCGCAGGTCCGAGATCTCGGTCAGCGGCAGGTCGTCCGGGGTGAACTCGCCCCAGCTGGCCACCAGTTCAGAGGCTTCGACGCCGTCCTTGACCGGGAATTCGTTGTTCGTCTCGGCATAGATGCGCTGCGCCTCGTCGCTGACCAGGAACTCCATCAGCTGCAGGGCGGCGTCGCGGTTCGGGGCCGAAGCGGTCATCCCCATGCCAGAAACGTTCACATGCGTGCCCCCGTCCTCAAAGGTCGGGAAGACGATGCGAACCGCGTCGGCCCACTGCTTCTGTTCGTCGTCCTTCAGCATGGCGCCCATGTAGTAGGTGTTGCCCAGGCTGATGTCGCATTCGCCAGCCCAGATCGACTTGACCTGATCGCGGTCGCCACCCTCGGGGCGCTTGGCCAGGTTCGACTTCAGACCTTCCAGCCAGGACAGGGTCTCTTCCTCGCCGTGATGGGCCAGATAGGCGGCGGTCAGCGCGACGTTGTAGTCGTTGGTGAAGCTGCGCGTGCAGATGCGACCTTTCCATTTCGGATCGGCCAGATCCTCATAGGTGGTCACCTCGCCGTCGGCTACGCGTTCTTTGCTGGCATAGACGATGCGGGCGCGGGTGGTCAGGCCAAACCACTGGTTCTGGTCGTCGCGCAGCCGCTCGGGGATCACGTCCAGAGCCTCGTCCTTGACGGCCTGCAGGACGCCGGCATCCTTCAGTTCGCCAAGCCGCGCAACGTCCACGGTCAGCACCAGATCCGCGGGCGAACGGTCGCCTTCGGCCTGAAGGCGTTCGACCATGCCCTTGTCAACGAAGGCGATGTTGACGGGAATCCCGGTCTCGGCCGTGAAGGCGTCGATCAGGGGCTGGATCAGTTCGGGCTGGCGGTGGGAATAGACGTTCACCTCTTGGGCAAGGGCGGGAACGGCAGTGCTGCCCAGAATCGAGGCAAGGATCAGATATCGCATGGAAAGTCCTCCTGTATCGCCGCGATTGATGAATTGTCCGACTGTAATTGTCAACCTCTACCACGCCCTGCGACGCATTGACCATCGCCGGGCCGCAGGCTAGGGCGCAGGCATGGCACGCGCACCCGTTCTGCAACTTTCCGACATCTCGCTGACCTATGGCGGCGATCCTGTTTTCGACGGCCTGTCGCTGACCGTCCAGCCCGGCGACCGCGTCGCGCTGGTCGGCCGCAACGGGTCCGGCAAATCGACGCTGATGAAGGTCATGGCCGGCCTGGTCGAGCCTGACCGGGGCGAGGTCGTGCTGTCGGCTGGTATCTCGACCGGTTACATGGAGCAGGACCCGGACCTTTCGGGCTATGAGACGCTTGGCGAATTCGCTCGCGACGGCCTGCCCGAGGGCGAGGGTTACCGTGTCGACATGGCCGCCGAAGGGCTGAAATTCGATCCCGTCCGGCCGGTTGCGACGGCCTCAGGTGGTGAGCGGCGGCGCGCGGCGCTGGCGCGGCTGCTGGCGCAGGCGCCGGAACTGATGCTGCTGGACGAGCCGACGAACCACCTGGACATCCAGGCCATCGGCTGGCTGGAGGAGCACCTGTCGCAGACTCGAGCGGCCTTCGTGCTGATCAGCCACGACCGCGCGTTCCTGCGCCGCCTGACGCGCGCCACGTTGTGGATCGACCGTGGCGAGGTGCGGCGGCAGGAGAGGGGCTTCGAGGGTTTCGAGGACTGGCGCGAGGCGACCTGGGCCGCCGAGGACGACGCCCGCCACAAGCTTGACCGCAAGATCAAGGCCGAGGCCCGTTGGGCCGTCGAAGGCATCAGCGCTCGCAGGAAGCGAAACCAGGGCCGCGTGCGCGCGCTGGCAGCGCTGCGCGCCGAACGCAGTTCGCAGATCCGCCGTCAGGGCACCGCAGCGATGGCATTGGACTCGGGCCCGCAGTCCGGCAAGAAGGTGATCGAGGCGCAGGGCATCGCCAAGACCTTCGGCGACCGGACGATCCTGCGGCCGTTCGATCTGCGCATCCAGCGCGGCGACCGCATCGCCTTCGTTGGTCCGAACGGCGCCGGCAAGACCACGCTGATCAAGATGCTGACCGGAGAGATCGCGCCGGACGAGGGGCGGGTGACTCTGGGCACCAATCTAGAGATCGCCGTTTTCGACCAGGCCCGAGCGGCCCTGAACCCCGACCAGAGCCTTTGGGAGTCGCTGACCGGTGACCCCGAGATGCGGGTTTCCGGGCGGGCGGATCAGGTGATGGTGCGCGGCACGCCCAAGCATGTCGTGGCCTATCTCAAGGACTTCCTGTTCGACGACGCGCAGGCCCGTGCACCCGTCCGCAGCCTTTCTGGTGGCGAAAAGGCGCGGTTGCTGCTGGCGCGGCTGATGGCCAAGCCGTCGAACCTGCTGGTGATGGACGAACCCACCAACGATCTGGACGTCGAGACGCTGGACCTGCTGCAGGACCTGTTGGGCGACTATGACGGCACGGTCCTGCTGGTCAGCCACGACCGGGATTTCATCGATCGCGTGGCCGACACGACGGTCGCGATGGAGGGGGACGGTCGCGCAACGGTCTATGCCGGCGGGTGGACGGACTATCAGGCGCAGCGCGGCGAGGACAGGCCCGAGACGGCGGCGCCCGGTCCCGCTCTGCGTCCCTCGGCGGCCCCTGCCGAAAAGTCCAAGCCCGCGCAGGCGGGATTGAGCTTTACCGAAAAGCACCGGCTGGAGGCGCTGCCCGGCGTCATCGAACGGCTGGAGGCCGAGATCGCCAAGCTGTCAGAGTTCCTGTCGGACCCGGACCTCTTCACGAAGGCTCCGGCCAAGTTCGAGAAGGCCAGCCTCGCCCTCTCCGACCGTCAGGCCGCTTTGGCGGATGCCGAGGAGGAGTGGCTGACGCTTGAGGAGAAGGCCGGCTGATCAGCGCGTCCCGCGCAGCCAGCGATGCGCGAACGCCAGCTTGTCGCGCACGGGCCCCGTCAGCACGAAAGGATAGAGGTCGCTGTTGTCCAGCGCCCTGTTGATGTCGTTGATCGCGATGGCGATCTCGGCCGCGACGGGCAGCAGGCGGGTGCAGTCGACCTCGTCATAGGGGCTGAAGTCGGCGGGGACGCCCGGCATCGACAGCCCGGCGCTGACGAAACTGTCGCTGAAATCCACCAGGTGCAGCAGGTGGGCCGAGGTCTCGGCCCAGTCCTCGTGCGGATGGGCGGTGGCATAGGCCGTGATGAAATCCTCGCCAGGGTCCTGCGGGTCGGCATAATGGCGCTTCAGCGCAGCGCCATAATCGGCGCGCTCGTCGCCGAAGATCTCGCGGAAGGCGGGCGGAAAGGCCGGATCGGCTGAAAGGCGGTCGAAGAGGAAATGCGACAGCTCGTGTCTGAAATGGCCCACCATAGAGCGGTAGTGTTCGCCGAGGTCACGCTGGCGCTGGAGCCGGATCAGCTCGTCCGCCTCGGTCACGTTGATGGTGATCTCTCCGGCGGCGTGACCCATGGTGATCTGCTGGCTGCGCCCTTCGGTCTGTTCCGACAGCATCAGGAACCGCGGCCGGCGCCCCGGATCGTCGCCGGTAAACCAGCCCCACCGCGCCAGGTTTGCCAGCACCCAACGCTTGGCGCGTTCGGCACGGGCCAGCAACTGCAGGTTGTCGCCGACATTCAGCACCGGCACGACCTCGGACATAGCGCAGGACGGGCAGAGAGCATCATCGAGCGGCGCGGCCCAGTTGCAGGCGATGCTGGCGCGATTGGCGCAGGCCGGGGCATTGGCTGTCATCCGCCCCGTCTGGGGGTCGAAGAACAACTGCGTCCCGCAGGCGCAGGTGAGGTTGTGGAAATAGGCGCGTGTCCCGCACATGGGGCAGTTGAAGCGTTGCATGGGACAGAGGGTCCTGTATTGCGTGGGGCCGCGGACTGACACAAGCCCGCGCCGGGCGGCCGGGTTCCGCACCCGCTTGACTTGCGGCGGACGATGCGCCATATGCCCCGGACCGGCCGGGCCTGCGCCCGTGGCCGGAATTTGTATTGAATGACATCCCGAACATGGGGTGCGCAGTCCGAAGGCGGGGCAACCCGGCAACATCTGCCGAAGGGCAGGGGCCGCAGGACGCGGTTTATGAAGGAAAGAAGCGATGTTCGCGGTTCTGAAAACTGGCGGCAAGCAGTACAAGGTGCAGGCGGGCGATGTCCTCCGCGTCGAAAAGCTGCAAGCCGCGGCTGGTGAAAAAGTCCAGTTCAACGACATTCTGATGGTCGGCTCGACCCTCGGTGCGCCGCTCGTCTCGGGCGCCTGCGTCCAAGCCGAGGTGATCGACCAGATCAAGGCCGACAAGGTGATCACCTATGTCAAGCGCCGCCGCAAGCACAGCTCTCAGCGGACCCGCGGCCACCGTCAGCAGCTGACGCTGCTGCGGGTGACGGACGTGCTGGACCAGGGTGCCGACAAGACCGGCGTGAAGGCCGCGGTCGGTGCACGTGCGAAACCGGCCGTCGAAGCCGCCGAAGCCTAAGGAGAACGACCCATGGCACACAAGAAAGCAGGCGGTTCCTCCCGCAACGGTCGCGATTCCGCCGGCCGCCGCCTTGGCGTGAAACTGTTCGGCGGCCAGGCCGCCGTCGCGGGCAACATCATCGTCCGTCAGCGCGGCACCACCTGGTGGCCGGGCACGAACGTCGGCATGGGCAAGGATCACACGCTGTTCGCGCTGACCGACGGTCATGTCACCTTCAAGAAGGGCCTCAAGGGGCGTACCTTCATTTCGGTGATTCCCGCCGGCCTTGAAGCCGCCGAGTAACCCAAGCGTAACATCTGGATGTTAAACGGGGGATCGGCGAAGGCCGGTCCCCCGTGCCGTTTTGATCGCATCATTTTGGACCAGTTTCCGGGGAGGGAACATGGTGATGTCTGCACCTATGAGGGAGGGAAGCCGTTTGGACGACCTCAAGCCCGTCGTCGAAGGGCTGCTGACGCAGCCTGTCATCCAGACGGAGCGCTTTACCCTGCGCCCCCTGCGTCCGTCGGATGCAGGCATGATTGCCCATTATACGGCCGACCGGCGCGTGGCCGAAGGCACTCGCGCCATACCGCACCCGCTGCCGCGCGGCGCGTCGGAAAGTTTCGTCGCCCGGGCCCTGGCGGCCGACCGGGCCGAGGATGTCTGGGCGATTGACGGGTCGAACAATAAGCTGGCCGAGCTTCTGGGTGTCGTGTCGCTGACCCGGATGGAGGGTGACCAGTCCGAGCTGGGTTTCTGGATCGGCGCGGGTTTCTGGAACACCGGCTTCGCGACCGAGGCTGTCGAGGCGCTGGCCGCGGCGAACCCGCACGGCGCACGGACCCTTTTTGCCGAAGCGTTCCAGGACAATCCCGGATCGGCACGGGTTCTGACCAACTGCGGTTTCGTCTATCTGGGCGACGCCGAAAGCTGGTCGGTTGCGCGTGGCGCGCGGGTGCCGACTTGGACCTATCTGCGCCGGATGGGCTGAGCGGCCATTCTTGCGCGAACTGCAAAAAGGGCGGCTTGCAATGCGTTGCTTCCGCCCTATTTGCAGATGATGACACAGACACTTCCGTTCTCGATCCTTGATCTGTCTCCGGTGCCCGAGGGGCAGACCGCCCAGGATGCGATCCGCAACACCATCAACCTCGCGCAGCACGCCGAGCGGTGGGGCTATCACAGGTTCTGGCTGGCCGAACATCACAACATGCCGGGCATTGCCAGCGCCGCCACGGCGGTGCTGATCGGTCTGGTGGCGCAGGCAACCGGCACGATCCGCGTCGGCGCGGGTGGCATCATGCTGCCGAACCACGCGCCGTTGACCGTGGCCGAAGCATTCGGGACGCTTGCAACAGCCTTTCCGGGGCGCATCGACCTTGGGCTGGGGCGGGCGCCAGGAGGTGACGGCGCGGTGATCCGCGCCCTGCGCCGCGACCCGATGGCCGACAGCTTCCCGCAGGATGTCGTGGAGCTTCTGGATTACCTGGGACCGGCGCGGCCGGGCGCGCCCGTCAGGGCGCTGCCGGGCGAAGATACCAATGTTCCGATCTGGATCCTGGGCAGCAGCCTGTTCGGTGCGCAGCTTGCTGCGCATCTGGGCCTGCCTTACGCCTTTGCCAGCCACTTCGCACCAGACGATCTTGAACAGGCGCTGAAGATCTATCGCGACCGGTTCAGGCCCTCGCCCTGGAATGACAGGCCTTACGCCATCTTGGCCGCAAATGTCTTTGCCGCCGAGGATGCCGAGGAGGCCGCGTATCTTCGTACGACAATGCAGCTGGCCTTCGCGCGGCTGCGGACGGGCATGCCCGGCAAGCTGCCGCGTCCGGTTCGCGACATCGACGCTGAGATCGGCGCGCCGATGCGGCAGGCAGTTGACCGCGCGCTGAGGATCAGCGCCGTCGGGGATGAAGCGCAGGTCCGCGAGCAGCTGGGTCGTCTGGTTGAGACCTATCAGCCGGACGAGTTGATCCTGACCGGGCAGATCCACGATCACGCCGCGCGCCTTCGCAGCTTCGAAATCGCGGCGAAAGCCGCGGGTGCTTTGAAGCTGTCGGAGGCCGCCTGAGGCTCAAGCAGCCATGGCGGTGATCGCCGGCTGCGGGGAGAGCCGTGCGAGCAGCACCAGCCGTCCCAAATGTGCGGTCGCATCGGTCAGGCTGGCAGTGTGGCAGCCAACCAGCGCATTTGCGGCCAGCCGGCGTGTCATCCTGCGCATTGAAGCCGTCTGGGGGATGTCGTGATGATAGCTGGCGAGGCGGACGCAGGTCATGAAGCCGTCCTCATCGCAGGCGATGGCTGCCCGCTGCCATAGCGCCAGCAGGGCATCGGGCGGCTTGGTCAGCATTACCAAACGGCCCTGCAGCCAGCGGCCGTGCGGCGTCGCGGCCGGCATCTCTGCGCCCCCGTTCAGCCACTGGCGCAGGTGCCGCGCTGCAATCGCGTCGCGAAAGCAGAGCGCGGCCAGGTGCGGTATTTCGGCGCTGGAAGGGCGTGGCGGCGACAGGCGCAGCAGCCAGTTTTCCCCGGTTGCGCAGGTCAGCAGGATGGCGGCATCCGCCGGCGCGGCCGGGCCGGCCAATCTGGATACCGCCCGGGCGGCTTCCTTCAAGGCCTGCTGCAGTGGGCGCGACGACAGCCATACCGGCCGTGCACCGCGCCAGCGGCGATACACGGCCATGTGCAGCGCCAGCACGACCGCAAGCGTTGGCAGCGCCGCGTCCGCAAATCCCTGGTCCCTGTCCGAAAAGCCAAGCCGGGGCGGGAACGACCCATCGGGCCGCTGCAGCTGGATCATGTCTGGCAGCATTCCTGACAGGTCATGATCCGGATCCAGAAGGCACAGGCACACCGCCAGTCCGGCCTGCGACTGCACGCAGTTCGTTCGTCGCGAGTGCTTGGCCATGTCCATAAACTGGTCGTAAATGACCCTGCCGGTCCGCGCCCCCAGCCGTGGCCGCCTTGCCCCGTGCTGGAAAAGCTGCATCACCTGTTCGGTGATGCGAATGACATGCGCGCCGTTACAGGGAAGCAGCGGCCGCGTCAGTGATGCTTCGACCTGATGCATCAGATCCGGGTCATCCGACAGCGCCAGCCGGAAGGCCAGCGGCAGGGTATCGTCGTCCGAAAGCTCCTCGATTGCAAGCTGCCACAGCGGATCGCTGCGCGCGACAAGAGCCCCGGCCAGCATCAGGTCGACCATCGCCTCGGCGCGGTCGCCAGCGATCACCCGTGCCGCGCCTGCCCTGACCAGCGCCGGCGTCAGGCGGCGCTGCACGATCACCTCCAGCGGAGAGATGCGGCCGCGCAGCCCCGTCAGGATGGCGGCGATCCGTCCGGCCCTGGCCAGCAGCCCAATGCCGGGATGATCGATCGGGCAGTCTGCGGGCAACTCCAGGATCTTCTGGCGCAGCCACTCGGTGCCGCGGTTCGCAAGCAGGCGCATCAACTGGTTGAGCGAGCCGTCCATTCTCTGCCCCGTCAGGTCGTTCCCCGGATCAAGACCGTCGGAACGGCACCGATCAAGCGGCGCTTGCAGACAATTCGACACGATGCAGGCTTCATCGCGGCAATTGCGCCGGGGCCGAAGGCGCGATAAAGCCCGGCGCATGAGCAACCGCCCTGAACTTCCGCCCGAAATCGCCCGCCGTCGGACCTTTGCGATCATCTCGCATCCGGACGCCGGCAAGACCACGCTGACCGAGAAATTCCTGCTGTATGGCGGCGCCATTCAGATGGCCGGACAGGTGCGTGCCAAGGGCGAGGCGCGGCGCACGCGGTCGGACTTCATGAAGATGGAGCAGGACCGCGGCATCTCTGTCTCGGCATCCGCAATGTCGTTCGATTTTGACGGACATCGCTTCAACCTGGTCGATACGCCGGGCCACAGCGACTTTTCCGAAGACACCTACCGCACCCTGACCGCGGTGGACGCGGCGATTATGGTCATCGACGGCGCCAAGGGCGTCGAAAGCCAGACCCGCAAGCTGTTCGAGGTCTGCCGCCTGCGCGACCTGCCGATCCTGACCTTCTGTAATAAGATGGATCGCGAAAGCCGCGACACGTTCGAGATCATCGACGAGATCCAAGAGAACCTGGCAATCGACGTGGCCCCGGCATCCTGGCCCATAGGGGTCGGGCGCGAGTTCATCGGCTGCTATGACATGTTGCACGACCGGCTTGAACTCATGGACCGCGCCGACCGCAACAAGGTCGCCGAGTCGATCAAGATCGCCGGTCTGGACGATCCGAAGCTGGAGGCGCATGTCCCGGCCGACCTTCTGGCGAAGCTGCGCGAAGAGGTCGAGATGGCGCGTGAGCTGCTGCCCGCCTTTGACCGCCGGTCCTTCCTGGAAGGGCACATGACGCCGATCTGGTTCGGCAGCGCGATCAACAGCTTCGGCGTGCAGGAGCTGATGAAGGGCATCGCGGAATACGGGCCGCCCCCGCAGCCGCAGAACAGTGCCGACCGCGAGATCTCGCCGGAAGAGACGCCGGTGACCGGTTTCGTCTTCAAGGTGCAGGCCAACATGGACCCCAAGCACCGCGACCGCGTGGCCTTCGTGCGCCTTGCCTCGGGGCACTTCGAGCGTGGGATGAAGATGGTTCATGTCCGCTCCAAGAAGCCGATGGCGGTATCGAACCCGGTCCTCTTCCTTGCCGCCGACCGCGAGTTGGCCGAGGAAGCCTGGGCCGGCGACATCATCGGCATCCCGAACCACGGCCAGTTGCGCATCGGTGACGCCCTGACAGAGGGCGAGGCGCTGCGCTTCACCGGCATTCCCAGTTTTGCCCCAGAGCTGCTGCAATCGGTGCGCGCGACCGACCCGATGAAGGCCAAGCACCTGGAGAAGGCGCTGATGCAGTTCGCCGAGGAGGGCGCAGCCAAGGTCTTCAAGCCGGTCATCGGCTCGGGCTTCATCGTCGGCGTCGTCGGTGCCCTGCAGTTCGAGGTTCTCGCCAGCCGGATCGAACTGGAATATGGCATCCCCGTGCGCTTCGAAGGCAGCCAGTTCACCTCGGCCCGCTGGGTGGCGGGACCCAAGGACAAGGTCGCGACCTTCGCCGAGGCCAACAAGGGCCACTTGGCCCACGACCACGACGGCGACCTGGTCTATCTGACGCGCCTGCAGTGGGACATCGACCGCATCGGTCGGGACCACCCCGACCTGAAGCTGACGGCGACGAAGGAGATGATGATCTAGGCTGCCTGTGACCGGATCGAGCGGCACTCCCGAGTGTCACAAGCATTTCCGCTTGCGCAGTCACAGCATCAGACCTGCCGGCTTCCGTTGTCAATCGCATGGGAGTCGGCAGGGAGCCGGTTCGGGGTCGGCGAACTGCTCTGCCGCACAGCTGACCGTCAACGCGGACCTTTGACATCGGAGTTTCAGACGGCAGCCTGTCGGTCGAAGGCGCTCGACAGGCTCGACGAAGGGGTGGCAGAGCGTTTTCGGCGGCACACCGGGAACGCGGACGTGGTGCTTCAGGCATTGGCTACGGAGAGAGGGATTGCGATCCGCGAGCGTCTGCATTCCGGTTACCGGCTCGGAATGGCGCGTCAGCCATGCGGGCCTGGAGTCGGGTGCCATCAACTGCGACCGGCGCGTCGGGCGCGGATCGTGGAACGGACGCACTTCGAAGGCATCACGGCCAACCCGCTGGCCCACCCGGCGCCGCAGGGCGATGCAGCGAACGCAACCATGTTGTTGGAACTTCTGCGGCCGGTCAGTGTATACGAAGCTGCGGCGGAAGAAGCCTGGTGATAGCCTTCGAGACGGGACCTCTCCGGTTTCGACTTTGAGGCTCAGCCCTCGGTCGACAAGGGGCAAGTGCGTGACCTTGCCACCTGACGCTTCATCGCGAACAGCGAGGCCGTGCTGCTGCTGAGCCCTACCGAAGTGGGCAAGACCCGCCTCGCTGTCGCAATCGGCCGGGAGGTGATCGTGGCGGGATACCGTGCTCTTCGTCCCGGCCATGACGTTGGGCGCCACCTTGGCCAAGGCGCATGCCGAGGGGAGGCCGGAGGAGAAGCCGGTGCATTTCGCCAAGCCGAAGCTGCTCATTATTGACGAAGTTGGCTATCTGCGGATGCGACACATCTCTTCTTCCAGACCGTCAGGCGCCGTCATAAACGCCGCGCACTGTTCGTCACCTCGAACAGGTCTATCGGCAAATGGGGCGGCATCTTCGGCAACGCAGTCGTCGCCACTGTGATCCTCGACCGGATGTTCCACCACAGCCACGTCATCACCATCCAAGGCAAGAGCTACCGGTTGCCCGAGAAGCGCCGGAGCCGCCTTCTGCAAAAGGCCGCTCCGGCGCACCCTGCCATTACCCATCACACAGAAAGGGTCTTACTGCCGCAAGGAGATCATTTCCTGATATCGCTGGACACGGGAACGCAGCCTTCTGGCGGAGCACGTCCGGACGCTACAACCGGTCACCGAGGCTCTGGACAAGCCAGGGGGAAATCAGACAGATCGCCCCGACCATGGGAATGATCCCGAGAGTGTGCTGGAACGATGCCAGATTTTCCCGACCTGTGGCTGATGCGGCATGGTGAAACGGTGTGGAACCGCGACGGGCGGCTGCATGGTGGGCTGGATGCGCCCCTGACCGCACTGGGCAAACGGCAGGCGGGATGGCAGGCGGACCTTGTGTGTGGCTGCCTGAGCGAGCGCTTCTCCAGCCCACAGGGCCGCGCCATCGAGACCGCCCGCAGGGTCTTCGGAGGGCAGGGCTTCGCGCTGGATGCGGATCTTTCGGAGGTCGGCATCGGCAGCTTCGCCGGGCGCCTGCTGGACGACCTGCGCCGCGAGGCACCTGCCGCCTTCGAGGGGCCGCCGCTGTCCTGGTACGACCGCTGCCCTGGCGGCGAGGGCCTGCACGCGCTCGAGCGGCGCTGCCGCGGCTTCCTGGAACGGCTCGACGGGCCTGCGCTGATCGTGACGCATGGGATCACGCTGCGAATGCTGCGGCTGCTGGCGCTTGGCCAGTCCCGCGAGCGGCTTGCCGAGGGCGATATGCGGCAAGGGGTGGTCTACCGGATCAGCGGTGGCGCGTGCGCGGTGCTGCGGCATCACGAAGACCCGCGCTGATCCCGATTTCGGCTTGCCATTTTCGCGCCTCCGCTGTTCTATGCAGCCGTCCGGGTGACGCCCGAGACATGGCCCGTTAGCTCAGTGGTAGAGCGTCCCGTTTACACCGGGCCGGTCGGGAGTTCGAATCTCTCACGGGCCACCATCGGCTTTCGCCGGCTTCTCGGTTGACCCGGAAGGCTGCGCTTCCCAACTATCAGGCAACGGCGGCGCGTCCCGCGAGGCACGCCCGGCGCGGCGGGACATCTGCCGTCCCATGTAAACTTGGATTGGTAATGTCGCGTATTCTCTCTTCTTCGACGCTCGTGTTCCTTGCGATCCTGGGCTTCCTCGCGTTCTGGATCGGCGGCGGCATGCTGAACCGGCAGCCGCCCGAACAGGCCGAGCCGATTGAAGTCCAGGTCCCGGAGGTTGCGGCAAGCCTGGCCGAGGCCGAGGTGATCCGGCCGCGGACGGTGCTGTTCGGCAACATCGTACCTAACCAGACCTCGATCCTGCGCGCGCGAACCGGGGGCATCGTCGAAGAAGTCGTGCGCCAGGGCGTCGAGGTCGAGGCGGGCGAACAGCTGGCCCGCCTGTCGGCCGATGACCGGGAAGCCTCGGTGGCGCGGGCCGAGGCCGAGTTGCGTTCGGCCGAGCGCGATTATGAAGCGGCACGCCAGTTGCAGGAGCGTGGCGTCACCTCCGAGGCCGAACTGCAGGAGCGCTTCGCCGCGCTAGAGGCCGCGCGCGCCGGCGTCCGCGCCGCGGAGCTGGAACTGCAGAATACCCTGCTGATGGCGCCGATCACCGGCACGGTCAGCGACGTGATCGCCGAGATCGGCAGTTTCGTGCAGCCGGGCGGAGAGGTTCTGGAGATCGTCAACATCGACCCGCTGATCGCCGAGGTCGAAGTGCGCCAGAACGAGATCTCCTCGGTTCATCTGGGCCAGAGGGCGCAAGTGATCTTCCAGGGCGGCCGAGAAGCCGAGGCCGAGGTCACTTTCATCGCACCAGTCGCCACCGCCGAGACGCGGACCTTCAAGGTCGAACTGGAGATCGCGAACCCGGACGAGGCAATCCCCGCCGGCCTCAGCGCCGAGATCGCCTTGCCGATGGACGAGGTGAACGCGCACCGCATCTCTCCGGCGCTGATCCGGCTGGACGACGCGGGGCGGATCGGCGTCTTTACCGTCGCCGAGGATGGCGAGACGCTGCGCTTCCAGCCAGTCGAGATCGTCCAGGCCAAGGCCGAGGCGCTGTGGGTGACAGGCCTTCCGCCCGAGGCGCAGATCGTGACGATCTCGCAGGGTGCGCTGCAGGATGGCCAGAAAGCCCGCATCAGTGAGACGCCCGAGACATATCGCGGTGTGCTGGGCGACGCGCCCCGAGGTTCCGACATCCCCGATCCTGACAGCGCCGCGGCGCTTCTTGGCGCGGCCAATGCCGGCGAAATCGCCTCGCCTCAGATCGAGTGAAGTCACGATGGACGCGTTGATCGCCGCCGCATTCTCCCGCGCTCGCACCATCGTTCTGACGATGGTGGCGCTGATCATGTCGGGGGCGCTGGCCTATGTCACGATCCCCAAGGAGTCGATGCCCGAGGTCGATATTCCGATTTTCATCGTCAACGTCACCTATAGCGGCGTCAGCGCCGAGGACGCGGCAACCCTGTTGGCCGAGCCGATCGAGCGGCAGGTCAATGCCCTGGAAGGGCTGCGCCGGATGGAGACGGTCGCCAGCGAAGGCTTCGCATCCGTCACGCTGGAATTCGAGCCGGGCTTCGACCAGGACAGCGCGCTGCAGTCGGTCAAGGATGCCGTCGACGACGCTGAACCCGACATTCCGCCCGAGGCCGACGGTCCCTTCGTGCGCGAAATCGACATGTCGACCTTTCCGATCCTGACCGTCGCCCTGTCCGGCCAGGTCCCCGAGCGCGATCTGATCCGCCTCGGCCGCGACCTGAGCGACGAGATCGAGACCGTCAGCGGCGTCCTGCAGGCCGACCTGACGGGCGAGCGCGAGGACCAACTCGAGATCCTGATCGACCCGCTGCTGATGGAGACCTATGGCATCTCGCCCACCCAGCTGACGCAGGCGGTGCAGGCCAACAACCAGCTGATCGCGGTTGGGTCATTCGACTCCGGGGCAGGGCGCATTGGCGTGTCGATTCCCGGCACAGTCGTGCAGCTGGACGAGGTCCTGTCCATCCCCGTTCTGGTCGACGGGCCGACGGTGCTGCGTGTCCGCGACCTGGCCCAGGTGCGCCAGACTTTCGAGGACCCGATCAGCTTCGCCCGCATCGACGGCCAGCCGGCGCTGGCCATCGACGTGCGCAAGTCGGCAGGCGCCAACATCATCGACACGGTCGAGGCGGTCCGCGACATCGTCGAAGAGGCGCGCATCGACTGGCCCGACCAGGTCGACGTGGTCTTCATGAACGACCAGTCCGAGGAGATGCGCGACCTTCTGTCCGACCTGCAGAACAATGTCATCGCCGCCGTGGTGCTGGTCATGCTGGTAACCGTGCTGTTTTTGGGCGTCCGGGCGTCGCTGCTGGTGGCGGTCGCCATTCCGGGATCTTTCCTGGGCGGCATCCTGATCATCTGGGCGCTTGGCTTCACGCTGAACGTGATCGTCCTTTTCGCGCTGATCCTGGTGGTCGGCATGCTGGTCGACGGCGCCATCGTCGTGGTCGAGCTGGGCGAACGACTGATCGCGCAGGGCAAGTCCAAGCGCACCGCCTTCCGCATGGCGGCGCAGCGGATGGCCTGGCCGATCATCGCCTCGACCGCCACGACGCTGGCGGTGTTCTTCCCGCTGCTGTTCTGGCCGGGGCTGGCGGGACAGTTCATGTTCTATCTTCCGGCGACGATGATCGCCACGCTGTCGATGTCGTTGCTGATGGCGCTGATCTTCGTCCCCGTCACAGGAACCATGCTGGGCGGTGGGCAGGACCTGTCGCCGGAAGAGGACGACGGTGACGTTCCGTCCTTCATGAACCGGTTTTCCGGCTGGACGATCAGGCGGCCCGGCACGACCTTGGGGCTGGCGATCCTGGGAATCCTGATCGTCTTCTATGCCTATGGGCAGCTGGGCCGCGGGGTGGATTTCTTTCCCGAGACCGATGCCGAACGCGCGCAGGTCCAGATCACGGCGAACGGCAACCTGTCGGTGCAGGAAAGCGACCAGCTGGTCCGCCTGGTCGAGAACCGCCTGTTGGGCTTTGAAGGGATCGAGCGGCTTTACGCCCGCACCATCGGCTCGGTCGAGGAACGAGTGCGGTCCAGCCTGTCCAGCGATGTCATTGGCCAGATCCAGGTCGAGTTCACCGACTGGCGCACCCGAATCCGCTCGCCCGAGCTGATCGAGAAGATGCGCGCCGCCGCCAGCGAGGTGCCGGGCATCGGCATCCAGGTTGAGGCGGCGGCATCGGGACCCGCCGCCTCGCGCCCCGTTCAAATCGAGGTGTCGGCCGACACGCGCCCCGCACTTCAGCAGGCGGCCACCACGGTCGAGCGGCTGATGGAGGAGCAGGGCAGCTTCGTCGACATCGTCAACGACACGCCCCGCCCGAACCCCGAGATCCGACTAGTGGTCGATCGCGAGGAGGCCGCCCGTTACGGCGTCGACATGAACACGATCGGCACCGCCGTGCAGCTTTTGACCAACGGCGTCGTCTTGGGCACCTATTTGCCGGACTTTGCCGAGGACGAGGTCGACATCGTCCTGCGCTATCCGGCCGAGCAGCGGAACCTCGAGAATCTCGCGTCACTGCGGGTGACGACGCAGTCAGGGCTGCAGGTTCCCATCTCGAACGTGGTGCAGATCGTGCCCGCGCCCGCACCGGCGGCGATCACCCGCATCGGCGGGCGCGAGACGCAGACCCTGACCGCTGACCTCGCCCCCGGCACGACCCTTCAGGCCGAGCTGGACCGCATCGACGCGGCCATTGCCCAGGCCGATCTTCCCGACGGCGTCGAAATCGAGTTCGGCGGCGAGATCGAGGACCAGGAGGAGGCGATGACCTTCCTGATGGGCGCCTTCGTGGCCGCCATCTTCCTGATGTTCACGATCCTGCTGATCCAGATGAACAGCTTCTACCAGGCGTTCCTGGTCCTGACCGCGATCATCTTCTCGATCGCCGGAGTCTTCCTGGGCCTGATGATCCGGCAAGAGGCGTTCTCGATCGTCATGAGCGGGATCGGCATCATGGCGCTGGCGGGCGTGGTCGTGAACAATAACATCGTGCTGATCGACGCCTATAACGAACACCGCGCCGCCGGCTTGGACCCCGACCGCGCCGCCCGCCGCGCGGCTGCCGAGCGTTTCCGGCCAGTGATCCTGACGGCGTCGACCACGGTGATCGGCCTGCTGCCGATGGTGATGGGCATGACCATCGACTTTGTCGGGCGCGACCTGTTCTTCGGCGCGCCGTCGGGGCAGTTCTGGATCCAGCTGTCTACTGGCATTGCGGGCGGTCTGGTGGTCGCTACGGTCGTCACGCTGCTGCTGACGCCGACGCTTCTGGCCTGGGATGGGCGGCGGCGGTTGCGTCGCGCCGACAAGCGGCAAAGGGTGGCGCAGCCCGCCGAATGACGGGCCGCGCGATCGGTCAGTCGAAGGCGCGGTCGGTGATGGTGGACACCCAGGCCCCTTCCGGCGCGGCATTGATTACCGGGTCCGATCCGCCAGACAGCAGGATGTCCACCGTCCGCTGATAGTCCGCCTCCTCCAGCGTGCCGTTTGACCCCTCCAGCAGCTTCGCGATCTCGGTCATCATGCGGGTCTGGTGCTCGATGGTCTGGGCGCCAGTCTCGTCGTTCTCCAGCACGATCTCGGCAGCTTCCTCGGGGTGCTCGGCGGCGTATTGCCAGCCCTTCATGCTGGCGCGGACGAAGGCGGCCAGATCTTCAACCTTCTGCTCGTCCTCCAGCGTGCTTTCCAGCACATAGAGCCCGTCTTCCAGCGTCGCCACGCCCTGATCCTCGTACTTGAAGGTCACGAGGTCTTCCGGCGTCAGCCCCGCATCCAGCACCTGGCCGTATTCATTGTAGGTCATCGTGCTGATGCAGGCTGCCTGCTTCTGCAGCAGCGGATCGACGTTGAAGCCCTGCTTCAGCACCGTGACGCCCTCGGGTCCGCCCTCGGTCGAGAGACCGAGCGTGTTCATCCAGGACAGGAACGGATATTCGTTCCCGGCGAACCACACGCCGAGCGTCTTGCCCGCGAAGTCCGTCTCCGGGTTCTCGATCCCGGTTTCCTTCAGGCAGGTCAGCATCATGCCAGACGACTTGAACGGCTGCGCGATGTTGACCAGCGGCAGGCCCTTTTCGCGGGCGGCCAGCGCGGCAGGCATCCATTCGACGATGACGTCGGCCCCGCCGCCCGCCAGCACCTGGGTCGGCGCGATGTCCGGACCGCCCGGCAGGATCGTGACGTCGACGCCCTCTTCTTCGTAGAAGCCTTTTTCCTGCGCCACGTAGTATCCGGCGAACTGGGCCTGGGTCACCCATTTCAGCTGCAGCGTCAGCTCTCCGGCCTGTGCGGCGCCGGACAGAAGCGCAAGGGTGGCGGCGCCGATCATCAGTCTTTCCATTCGTCACTCTCCTGTTGGTGGGGCACGGCCCCGGTCAGTTGCGCTGCGACGGGTGCCAGAACGTCACCTTCTTTTCGATCAGCGCCACAAGTCCATAGAACAGCGTCCCGGCTATGGCCGCCACGACGATCTCTGCCCAGACCAAGGGCAGGTCCAGCCTGCCCACGGCGGTCGAGATGCGGAACCCCATGCCCCGCGTCGGACTGCCGAAGAACTCGGCCACGATGGCGCCGATCAGCGCCAGCGTCGTGGTGATCTTCAGCCCGTTGAACAGGAACGGCATCGCCGCCGGCAGCCGCAGCTTCCACAGGCTGGCGCCATAGGGGGCGGCCCAGCTTGCCATCAGGTCGCGCTGCATCGCATCCGTCGCCCTGAGGCCCGCCACCATGTTCACGAGGATCGGGAAGAACACCATCACCACAACCACGGCAGCCTTCGACTGCCAGTCGAAGCCGAACCACATGACCAGAATGGGGGCGATGCCGACGATGGGCAGGGCGGCGACGAAGTTGCCGATGGGCAGCAGCCCGCGCTGCAGGAACGGGCTGCGGTCGATGGCAATGGCCGTCAGGATCGCGGCGGCGGCGCCGATCAGCCAGCCGGTCAGCGCACCGCGCAGGATGGTCTGCACGAAGTCGGTCCAGAGGATCGCGCCGTTGGCGGCAAAGCTTGCCGCGATCTGGCTGGGCGCCGGCAGGATGACCGGAGGCACCGCATAGGTCCTGACGATCATCTCCCACAGGGCGATGATGGTGGCGCCGAAGATCAGGGGCACCAGGGTGCGCGTCAGGCGCGTGTCGAACCCGGCCAGCCAGGCGTTCATCATCCAGGCCAGAAGCCACAGCGCGACCAGCGGTGCGGCCTTGGGGGCCAGCCATTGTGCGGCGACCAAGGCGATGACGATGCCCGCCACGAACTGAAGGTTCTGGAGAAAGAAATAGGTCCGCGCCACCTTCTGCCCGTTCATCCCGCCAACCCCATCCGTGCCAGCACGCGCCGCTCGATCAGGCTGACCAGCGCGACCAGGCCGGCCGCGAGGAAGGCCGCGGTAAACAGCGCCGCCCAGATCTGCACCGTCTGCCCATAGTAGCTTCCAGACAGCAACCGCGCCCCAAGCCCCGCCGTCGCCCCCGCCGGAAGTTCGCCCACAATGGTCCCGACTAGTGCCGCCGCGATGGCGACCTTGAGGCTGGCGAACAGATAGGGCAGCGAGGACGGCAGGCGCAGGCGGGCCAAGACCTGTGGTCGGCTGGCGCTCCACGACCGCATCAGGTCCAGCTGCATAGCGTCGGGCGTCCGCAGCCCCTTGACCATGCCGACCAGCACCGGAAAAAATGACAGCCACGCCGCGATGATCGCCTTGGGCAGCAGCCCGGTGATGCCGGCGCTGGCCAGCACCACGATGACCATCGGCGCAATCGCAAGGATAGGGACGGTCTGGCTGGCCACAGCCCAGGGCATGACCGACTGGTCCATGCTGCGGCTGTGGACGATGCCGACGGCAAGCAGGATGCCGGCCCCCGTGCCGATGGCAAAGCCCGCAAGTGTCGCCGACAGCGTCACCCATGCATGCCAGACGAGGCTGCGGCGCGAGGTGACGGGCTGACCTGCCAGCCCCTCCCACAACCCCTGCGCCACCTGGTGAGGCGCCGGCAGCACCGGCCGGTCCTGCGTCAGCGTCAGGGTGATCAGGTCGGGCAAGGCAAGCTCGACCCCGGCGCGGGCGGTCTGGTCACGCTCCCACGTGGCATTCATCCAGACCGCCGCCAGATACCACAGCGCGACGATGGCCAGGATCACCGTCAGGACCGGCAGCAGGTTGCCGGTTCCGGGCCAGCGGGATCGGGGGGTTGCGGCGTCAGTCAACGGCGTGCCCCTCTCTCAGCCCCTCGCGGACTTCGTGGGCCAGGGCGATGAACTCGGGCGTGTCGCGGATGTCCAGCGGGCGGTCGGGCGGCAGCGGGCTGTCGATCACCCGCGTGATCCGGCCGGGACGCGGCGACATCACCACGATCTTGGTGGAAAGATACACAGCCTCGGGGATCGAGTGCGTGACAAAGCCGATGGTCTTCCCGGTCTTGCGCCACAGCGCCAACAGCGCCTCGTTCAGCCGGTCGCGGACGATCTCATCCAGGGCGCCGAAGGGCTCATCCATCAGCAGGATGTCGGCATCGAAGGCCAGGGCGCGGGCGATGCTGGCGCGTTGCTGCATGCCACCCGATAGCTGCCAGGGAAATTTGCCGCCAAAGCCCGACAACTCCACCAGGTCCAGGACGCGGGCGATCCGCTCCTCCCGGTCGGACTTCGAGAACCCCATGATCTCCAAGGGCAGAGAGATGTTTCCCGCAATGGTCCGCCAAGGATAAAGACCCGGCGCCTGGAAGACATAGCCATAGGCCCGCGCCCGGCGCGCCGCATCCGGATCAACTCCGTTCACGCGCAGCGTCCCCGCCGTCGGCGTTTCCAGCGCGGCGACCGAGCGAAGAAACGTGGTCTTGCCGCAGCCCGAGGGGCCGATGAAACTGACGAATTCACCCGCCCTGATCGCGAGGTCAACGTCCTTCAGCGCATGCACCGGCCCATCGGCCGTCTGGAAGGTCAGGCCGACGCGTTCGGCCTGGATGACCGGCGCACCGGTGACCTGTGTCGCTGCAGGCAAGTCAGACCCCACTGGTCGGAATGCCGCTGCGCTGCACGGGCCGCGGGGCGGTCAGGTTCTTCCATTCGGACAGCGCGCGGTTGACTGTGCCGCGCGGCTCTCGGGCGACGAACTCTCCGTGGCCCTCGCGGCTGTCGATCTTCCCCTCGGTCACGGCGACGACGCCGCGGGTCAGGGTGAAACGCGGCAGGCCCTTCACCTTCTGCCCCTCGAACACGTTATAGTCGATGGCCGACTGCTGCGCCCCGGCCGTGATCGTCTTTTCGGCCTGAGGGTCCCAGACCACAAGATCGGCGTCGCTGCCGACCAGCACCGCGCCCTTTTTCGGATACATCCCAAGGATCTTCGCGATGTTGGTCGAGGTCACGGCCACGAATTCGTTGGGCGTCAGACGTCCGGTGCCGACGCCATGCGTCCACAGCATCGGCATCCGATCCTCGAGGCCTCCGGTGCCGTTCGGGATCTTGGTGAAGTCGCCGATGCCGGTCCGCTTCTGGTCCGTCGTGAAGGCGCAGTGGTCGGTGGCGACCACCGACAGGCTGCCCGACTGCAGGCCTGCCCAGAGGCTGTCCTGGTGCATCTTGTTGCGGAACGGCGGCGACATGACGCGCCGCGCGGCGTGGTCCCAATCCTGGTTGAAGTATTCGCCCTCATCCAGCGTCAGGTGCTGGATCAGCGGCTCTCCCCAGACGCGCTTGCCCTGTTGGCGGGCGCGGCGGATCGCTTCGTGGCTGTCCTCGCAGCTGACATGCACGACATAGAGCGGCACGCCCGCCATGTCAGCCACCATGATGGCGCGGTTGGTGGCCTCGCCCTCGACCTGGGGCGGGCGGGAATAGGCATGCGCTTCGGGTCCCGTATTCCCCTCGGCCAGCAGCCGCGCCGACAGTTCGGCCACGACATCGCCGTTTTCAGCGTGGACCATTGCGATGCCTCCCAGGTCGCCAACCCGACGGAAGCTGGCGAACAACTCGTCGTCATTCACCATCAGGGCGCCCTTGTAGGCCATGAAGTGCTTGAAGCTGGTGATGCCACGATCGACGACCGCTGGCATTTCTTCGAAGACCTGTTCGCCCCACCAGGTCACTGCCATGTGATAGCTGTAGTCGCAGTGCGCGCGTCCCGACTTGTTGTCCCACATCTGCAGCGCGTCCAGCAGCCCTTGGCCGGGCGAGGGCAGGGCGAAGTCCACCACCATCGTCGTCCCGCCCGCCAGCGCCGCCCGCGTGCCGCTTTCGAAGTCGTCGGCCGAATAGGTGCCCATGAAGGGCATCTCCAGGTGCGTGTGCGGATCGATACCGCCCGGCATGACCAGGCATCCCGATGCGTCCAGCACCTCGTAGCCGACAAGGCCCCGACCGATCGCCGCGATCCTGCCATCCTCGATCAGCACGTCCGCCTGATAGCTCAGGTCCGCCGTGACGATCGTTCCGCCCCTGATCACTGTGCCCATGGCTGCCCTCTTTCCTAGTGGTCGAATTTCTTGAAGTTCGGAGGCGACGCCCCCAGTCCCTCAGCGGACAAGTTCCGCCGTCTCAAGCACCGCGTGCAGCAGCACGTCGCATCCGGCGCGCGCCCAGTCCGAGGTAATTTCCTCGGCCTCATTGTGGGACAGGCCGTCCACGCAGGGACACATGATCATCACCGTCGGCGCGACCTTGGCGATCCAGCAGGCGTCATGGCCGGCGCCGGACACGATGTTCATGTGGCTATAGCCCAGCTGCTCGGCCGCTTGGCGCACCTTGGTTACCAAAGCTTCGTCAAACGTCACTGGATCAAAGTGCCCGACCGGCTCAATCTCAATGCCCAGCCCAAGTTCCGCTGCGATGTCAGCGGCTTCCGTCTTCAATCTCGACCGCATCGAGGTCAGCTTCTCCAGGTCCGGCGACCGGAAGTCGATGGTGAAGACGGCGCGGCCCGGGATCACGTTGCGGCTGTTCGGCCAGACATTGGCCTGCCCCACGGCGCCCACCGCGTTCGGCTGGTGGTTCATCGCGATGCAATCCACCGCCTCGATGATCCGGGCCATGCCAAGGCCCGCGTTGACGCGCATGTTCATCGGCGTGCTGCCGGTATGCGCATCCTTTCCGGTCAGCGTCACCTGCAGCCACCAAAGCCCCTGGCCATGGGTCACGACGCCGATCTGCTTGCCCTCGGCTTCGAGGATCGGACCCTGTTCGATGTGGTATTCGAACATGGCGTGGATCTTACGATCGCCGGGAACCTCGTCCCCGCGCCAGCCGATGCGGTCCAATTCGTCGCCGAAACGCTTGCCGTCGGCATCGGTCCGGCTGTTGGCATAGTCTTCCGTCAGCACCCCCGCAAAGACGCCAGATGCCAACATGGCGGGCGCAAAGCGTGTGCCTTCCTCGTTTGTCCAGTTGGCCACCACGATCGGGCGCCTTGTCCGTAACCCCATGTCACGGATCGAGCGGATCACCTCGAGCCCCGCCAGGACCCCAAGGACGCCGTCATATTTTCCACCGGTGGGCTGGGTGTCCAAGTGGCTGCCGATATAGACGGGATCAAGGTCGGGCTCGACACCTTCGTGCCGCATGAACATGTTGCCCATCCGGTCGAGCCCCATGGTCATGCCTGCCTCTTCGCACCAGCGGCGGAACAGCGCGCGGCCTTCCGCATCGGCATCGGTCAGTGTCTGGCGGTTATTGCCACCCGCGACGCCGGGGCCGATCGCGGCCATCTCCATCAGGCTGTCCCACAGCCGGTCGCCGTCGACCTTCATGTTGGCAGCCGACATCAACGCGCTCTCGTCGCTCATTCAGTGTCCTTCCTGTCTGGCCGCCCCGTTCTGTCGCGGGGTCGGCTTGAATGGGTCTTGTCGTCCGAAGGATCGCCGCTCAGGCGGCCGACTTCAGCACGTCGCCGAGGGTGCCGATCAGATGGTCGATCTGCGCCTCGCTGATGATCAGGGGCGGCGACATTGCGATGATGTCGCCGGTTACGCGGATCAGGATGCCGGCCTCGAACGCCTTGACGAAGATGTCGAAGGCGCGCTTGCCCGGCTGACCGTCGATCGAGGCCAGTTCGACCGCCCCGATCAGGCCCATATTGCGGATGTCGACCACGTTCGGATGGTCGCGCAACGCGTGAAGCGCCTCTTGCCAATAGGTTTCAAGACTGGCAGCGCGGGTCAGAAGACCTTCTTCCTGATAGGTGTCCAGAGTCGCGATGGCAGCGGTGCAGCTGATCGGGTTGCCCGAATAGGTGTAGCCGTGGAACAGCTCGATCAGGTGTTCAGGCCCCTGCATAAAGGCGTCGTGGATCTCGGCCGTCGCCAGGACCGCGCCCATTGGGATCACGCCGTTGGTCAAGCCCTTGGCGCAGGTGATCATGTCCGGCACCACGCCGAAATGCTGGGCGGCGAAGGGGCTGCCAAGACGGCCGAAGCCGGTGATGACTTCGTCGAAGATCAAAAGGATGCCGTGCTTCCTGGTGATTTCGCGCAGGCGCTGCAGGTACCCTTTCGGCGGCATCAGGACGCCGGTGGATCCGGCCATCGGCTCGACGATGACGGCGGCGATGGTCTCGGCTCCGTGGAGCGCGACCAGACGCTCGAGTTCGTCCGCCAGATGCGCGCCATGCTCCGGCTGGCCCTTCGTCATCCGGTTCTCCGGCAGGTGGGTGTGGGGCAGGTGGTCGACGCCCGCCAGCAGTGTACCGAAATGCCGCCGATTGTTGACAATCCCCCCCACCGAGATCCCGCCGAAGCCCACACCATGATAGCCACGCTCGCGGCCGATCAGCCTTGTGCGGGCACCGTCGCCGCGGGCGCGGTGATAGGCCAGCGCGATCTTCAGCGCCGTATCAACGGCTTCCGAACCGGAGTTGCAGTAGAAGACATGCTCCATCCCTTCGGGCGCGATGTCGACGATGCGGTTCGCCAACTCGAACGCCAGCGGATGGCCCATCTGGAAGGCAGGGGCATAGTCCAGCTCTCCGACCTGAGACTGGACCGCTTCGGTGATGCGCGGCCGGCAATGGCCGGCGTTGCAGCACCACAAGCCCGCTGTGCCGTCCAGGATCTGGCGTCCGTCGGCCGAGGTGTAGTGCATGTCCTTGGACGCGACCAGCATCCGCGGCGCCGACTTGAACTGGCGGTTGGCCGTGAACGGCATCCAGAAGGCGCGAAGATCGTTGGGGGCGGGCTTGCGGTCGAGCGGCATGGGTTGGGAACCTCGCAGAATATTGACCAAACGGTCAGGATCACGCTAGCACGGGTCATGGGTCAGTCAAGCGTTCAGACGCATCGGCCAGCGCAGGCGGCAACTCTGCCCAATTTCGGATCACGAGGAAAGGTGGCTTTCGGATGACAGATGCGGCGCCGCCCGTGATGACGCGGATCCAGCAGAAGAATCGCGACCTGATCCTGCAGGCCGCGCTGGAGGCGTTTTCGACCAACGGTTTTCGCGGCGCCACCATTGACCAGATCGCCCGTGCCGCGCAGATGTCGAAGCCCAACGTGCTTTACTATTTCGGATCGAAGGATGAGATCCACAAGGCGCTGTTGACGACGCTGCTGGACATGTGGCTGGCGCCGATGCAGCAGATCGATCCCAGGGGCGATCCACTGGCCGAGATCCTGCGCTACGTCCAGGCCAAGCTGCAGATGTCGCGTGACTTTCCCCGCGAAAGCAGGCTGTTCGCCTATGAAATCCTGCAGGGCGCCCCGCACCTGACCGAGGTTCTGGGCGGCGGCCTGCGCGAGATCGTCGACCGCACCGTCGAGGTGCTGGAAGGATGGATGCGTGATGGCCGCCTTGCCAGTGTGGAGCCGCGCCACCTGATCTTCTCGATCTGGGCGATGACCCAGCACTACGCCGACTTCGAGATCCAGGTCCGGGCAGTCTTGGGGCCGGGGCATGATCCCTACCAGGAGGGTTTGGTGTTTCTGGACGATCTATACCGCAAGCTGCTGGCGCCCTGAGGGCGCTCAGCCGCCGGTCGGCTTGTCCAGCATCTCGGCGGCGACAAGGATCAGCCGCAGGTTCTCATGCGCGGCGGCGACAAAATCCATCCGCCTGCCGGCCGCCCAGTCCTTCGTCGCAGCATTCGTCGCCGCGATGATGGCGGCCGCCAGGATCTCGATCACGCGTTCGTCGGAGCCGGGCATCCGCCGATGCAGCAGGGTGCGCATTTGGGCGCGGCGCGCCAGCATTGCGCTATTCCGCAGCGCCTCAAGCTTAGCGTCGCTGTCCGACAGCGCCAGCATCTGGCCGATCATCTCACGCTCGTCCAAATACCGCGACAGATGGGCCTTGATAAGAATGCCCAGATCGTCGATTAGGCGGCCCTTGCCCGCCACGAAGGCTTCTGATGCCTCGGCGGGATAATCGGGCGGCGGACCCATCAGGGCCGCTTCCTTGTAGGGATAGTAATTGAAGAAGGTGCGGGTGCTAATTCCGGCGTGCCGTGCGATCGCTTCAGTCGTGACGTTGGCAAGCCCGTCGCGGACGGCTAGTGCGACGGCCGCAACCTGGATCTTCTTTGCGGTCCGGTGGCGGCGCGATTGGAGAACGCTCATGAAGGCTCAATTTCGTGATGCATGTATCCCCGTATAGCCTGTTGAAGCCGCTGTTAAAACGGCAAAAACGCCATCTGCGATGCAGAAGGCGCTTTTCAAAAAGCCGGTTGGGCGCGTGTCAGCTGCCCCAGGTGCGGACCGGACCGCAATCCATGTGCACGAAGTTAGAGCGGCTGTAACGGCCGACGCCGCCCGCGCGACAGGCCACCGCGGCCTGGTACATCTGCCCGACTGAGCGGGATTTCAGCCGCAGGTCCGCCGCCTTGCCCGTCATGTGCAGAGAGTTCTTGGCGACCCCGCTGGAGGTCCGCCGCAGCATCGCGTTGGTCCGGGGCGAGCGATAGCCCGACAGCATCATGTAGGGTTCGTTCGTCTGCAGCAGCCGAGAGGAAGCCGCCGCGACATCGATCGTGCGGGGGTCGATGCCGATCACTTCGCCCGTGCGCCAGTCGCGCATGAAGACGTTGATCTCGTTCAGCGCCTCGCGGATGTATTTGCCGTCTACCCAATAGACGGTGTCCAAGCTTTCACCCGTGCGCCCGGAATACATGCGGACGCGCCGCATGTCGCCGGCACCGCGCAGAAAACCGAAGGCATTCGCCATCACCGGAGCGGCCGCAACGCTGGTCGCCGCGAACACACCCAAGATGCCGCGACGGGAGATGAGGTCCATTGTCATGTTCAGATCGCCTGTCCTGCTTCGTTTTTTTCAGCCTGCACGGTCCCGCACGGCTTGTCGTGGTTTATCCCCGACCACTTAACAATATGTCAAATCTCGGTGCGCAGCGAAGCGGATTCTGGCCTTGACCGCAGCAGTCGTCCTTATCTAGGCAGGATTTCGCCGATAGGTTGCGCTGTTGCGGATGGGTCCGCCGATGTGCCGGAACTGCAACACGCACGGTTCATTGCAGCGGATCAACGACTTGCCGCATGGCCGGCGTGGGGAAAATATGGAACATCGGTAGAAGATGCGCAGGAGGATGGCGATGAAGCGGCTGGCAGGCTTGGTGGTTACGCTGACGCTGATGCTGGGCGTGCCGGTTGCGGTCGTTGCACAGGACGGTGTCGCTTCCGTAAGCGCGGCGATCGCGCCGAAGTTGCGCTTTACCCCGTCGCAGATGGCGCTTGCACAAATGGTCGCGGGCGATGCCGATCTTGCCGCCTTCTACGGCGGCAACGGCCTGCAGCCGATCTTTCTGGGCGCCGGAGGCGCGGCGCGCCGCGAAGCGCTGCGCAATGTCATCGCCGAGGCGCCGCGCCACGGTATCCCGTCCGAACGCTATCGGCCAGACCGTCTGCCGCAAGTAGCAGAGTCGTTGCAGGACGAGATTGCCTACGGCCGACAGGCCGCTCGGCTGCTTCGTGATCTCAGCGGCGGCATCCTGACCCCGGCTAGCGCCGATCCCGAGATCAAGCGCGCCCCGCAGCGGCCCTCAATTCCGGCGCTGCTCGACCGGTTCCAGATTGCCGCCGATCCGGCTTCGATCCTTCGGCAGGCGGCGCCTCGCCATCCTGCCTATCTGGCGTTGCAGGAGGCATTGTCCGGTCCGGCCGAGCTTGCGGTGCCCGCGGACCTTCCCAAGGCGCCGGAGGCCGTGTGGCGTTCAGGCATGCGCGGCGACGGTGTCGTGCCGCTGCGCGACCGCCTTGCCGCCATCGGCTTTCGTACCGTGTCTGACGACCCGACACTGTATGACACCGCGCTTTCCGATGCCGTGGCAGAGTATCAGCGGGCGGCGGGACTGCCGGATGACGGGGTTGCCGGTCCTCGCACGATCGGGATGCTGAACGGCGATGCGGCCAGCGGGCAGGATGACCGGCAGCGCGCCATCCTCATCGCACTGGAACGGATGCGCTGGATGGCAGGGACAGACCTGGGGACACGCCACGTCTGGGTCAACATCCCGGAATTTTCGACTATCATCGTCGACCAGGGGGCCGAGGTCTTTCGTACGCGCAGCGTCATGGGCCGCAACATCTCGGACATGCGCACGCCCGAATTCTCCGAGATGATGTCCCATCTGGTCGTCAATCCCAGCTGGAACGTGCCGCGGTCAATCACCGTCAGGGACTATCTGCCGAAGCTGCAGGACAACAGGAATGCCGTGGCCCATCTGGATGTCGTGGACGGATCCGGGCGGGTCCTGTCCCGCGACGCGGTGGATTTCTCGCGCTATACGGCGGCAAACTTCCCGTACCGACTGCGCCAGAAGCCAAGCGGCGACAATGCCTTGGGGGTCGTGAAGTTCATCTTCCCGAACCGCTGGAACATCTATCTTCACGACACGCCCAGCAAGCATTTGTTCGGCAACCGGGTGCGGGCAGAATCGAATGGGTGCATCCGCATCGGCGACCCGGTCGACCTGGCGCAGGCCCTGCTGTCGCGGCAGACGGACGATCCCGCAGCGATGTTCCGGCGCGCCCTCGACAGTGGTCGCGAAACCTGGCTGAAGCTGCAGCCGCCGGTGCCAGTCCACTTGGTGTACTTCACCGCTTGGCCTGACGCGTCGGGCCGCGTCAGGTTCTTTGCCGACGTGTATGGCCGTGACGCGCGGGTGTGGCAGGCGCTGCAGGATGCCGGGGTCGATCTTCCGCGCCAGGGCTTGTGAGGGAACGCCTGCGCCTTTCGCTGGAACGGGACCGCCAAACAGGCTAATCCCTTGCCGGAAAGGGGACAGTATGGCCGTCACGATAGCAGAACTCGCCGCGTCGCTCGGGGCACAGGCGTGGGGCGACACGGGGATCCGGGTCACCGGGGCAGGTGAGCCGTCCTCGACGGCGCCGGTCGAGTCCGGAGCGGGGCAGCTGGCCCTGGCCATGTCACCCAAATACGCCGAGGCGCTTACGCCCGGCTGCATCGCCATCCTGGCCGAGGGGATGGAGCCCGAGTCCTATGGTCTGGCGGCTGCCATCTTTGCACCCCGCCCCAGGCTGGTCATGGCCGGCCTGACACGTGCCTTCGATCGCGGACCCGATATCGTGCCCGGCATTCATCCGACGGCCGTGATCGACGCATCCGCCAGCATCGGCGCAGATGCCGCCATCGGCCCCTTCGTCGTCATCGGCGCCGGCGTGGTCCTGGGCCCGCGCGCGCGGGTCGGTGCCCATGTCAGCATCGGCCGCAATGCCCGCATCGGCGATGACGCCCTGATCCATCCAGGCGCCCGCATCGGCCATGACGTGGTCGCAGGCGACCGGCTGATCATCCAGCCCGGAGCGGTGATCGGCGGCGACGGCTTTTCATTCGTTACCCCCGAAGAATCAGGCATAGAGGAGATCCGCCGGACCCTGGGCGCCCGTGCCGACATCCGCCAGCAGCACTGGACGCGCATCCACTCGCTTGGGACGGTCGAGCTGGGCGACGATGTCGAGATCGGGGCGAATGCCACCATTGACAGGGGCACGATCCGGGCGACGCGTGTAGGATCGGGGACCAAGATCGACAACCTCGTGATGCTGGGCCACAATGTCAGCGTCGGCAAGGACTGCCTGCTGTGCAGCCAGGTGGGGATCGCGGGATCGTCGACCGTAGGTGACCGGGTGGTGCTGGCGGGGAAGGTCGGCGTGTCCGACAACATCTCGATTGGCGACGACGTGATCGCGGGCGGGGCCGCGAAGATCTTCACCCGCGTTCCGGCGGGCCGCGTCATCCTTGGCAATCCGGCCGTCAAGATAGAGACGCAGCTGGAGATCCAGAAGGCCATGCGCCGGCTGCCGCGTTTCGCGCAACAGCTGTCCAAGCTTCAGGAAACCGTTACACGCCTGTTGGAAAAGGGCTGAACAGGAGGCGACATGACAGAAATGATCAGAGAGCGGATTCGGGCGATCATCGCCGAACAGGCCATGCTGGAACCGGAACAGGTGACGGACACGTCATCCCCCGAGGATCTTGGGATCGACAGCCTGGGGCTGGTCGAGGCGATTTTCGCCATTGAGGAGGCCTTCGACATCTCGATCCCCTTCAACGCGAACGAGCCCGAGAAATCGGACTTCGACATCTCGAACATGGGCACCATCATCGCGGCGGTCGAACGGCTGGTGGCGGACAAGGCCGCATGAGCCCTGAAGGACCGGCAGACAAGGCCGATGCGGTGGCGCCAGCGATCGCGCCTGGCAGCAACCGCGGCGCGCGTCACGGCCTGCGCCGAGTGGTCATCACCGGGGCGGGCACGATCAACGCGCTCGGCCACGACGTCGCCTCGACCCTCGAGGCGTTTCGCGAAGGGCGCTGCGGCATCACGCAGCTTGATTTCCGCGACGTGGACCGGCTGTCGATCCAGATCGGCGCGCAGGTTCATAACTGGACACCCGAGACCTACTTCAACCGTCAGCAGATCCTGCTCTATGACAAGTTCACGCAGTTCACCCTTCTGGCGGCCAAGCAGGCGGTGGCGCAGTCCGGCCTGAACTTCGAGGGCGCGCTCGGCCTGCGATCGGGCGTGGTGCTGGGTACGGCCGGGGGCGGGCTGAATACCTGGGACGAAAACTATCGCGCCGTCTATGAGGAAGGGAAGAACCGCGTCCACCCCTTCGTGGTCCCCAAGCTGATGAACAACGCCGCCGCCAGCCATGTCAGCATGGAGTTCGGCCTGCGTGGGCCCGCCTTCACCGTGGCGACCGCCTGCGCAAGTTCGAATCACGCGATGGGACTGGCGTTCCAGATGGTCCGCTCGGGCGGGGCGGACGTCATGCTGACCGGCGGGTCCGAGGCGATGCTGTGCTTCGGCGGCGTCAAGGCATGGGAGGGGTTGCGCGTCATGTCCAAGGACGCCTGCCGCCCCTTCAGCGCCAATCGCAACGGCATGGTCCAGGGCGAGGGGGCGGGCGTCTTCGTCTTCGAGGAATACGAACGTGCCCGTGCGCGCGGTGCCGACATTCTGGCAGAGGTCGTGGGCTTCGCCATGTCCTCGGACGCGCAGGACATCGTCATGCCCTCGGCTCAGGGCGCCGAGCGTGCCATTACGGGGGCGATGGTCGATGCCGCACTGGATCGCGACGAGATCGGCTATATCAATGCCCATGGGACCGGCACGGCGGCGAATGACAAGACCGAATGCGCCGCCGTCGCCCATGCCTTTGGGCACCACGCGGACCGGCTGATGATCAGTTCAACCAAGTCCATGCACGGCCACCTGATCGGCGGGACGGGCGCGGTCGAGCTTCTGGCCTGCATCATGGCGCTGCGCGACGGCATCATCGCGCCGACGATCGGCTATCAAGAGCCTGACCCGGAATGCGCGCTGGACGTGGTCCCGAACGAGGCGCGCGAGGTCCGCATCGCAGCCGTCCTGTCGAACGCCTTTGCGTTCGGCGGTTTGAACGCAGTGATCGCCCTGCGTCGCGCGTGAAGGAGTGAACCGCGCCGGTCGGCGCGGTTCGGGTGCCGGTTACTCGGCGGGCGCGGATTCCGTTTCGGCCGGGGTGGCATCTTCGGCTTCCGCCGCAGGAGCTGCCGCATAGGCCGCCAGTTCGTCAAACGCGGCGGTGAAGCCGCTCAGCGAAAAGTCGAGGTCCACCGGGTTTTCGCGGTCGCCACCGAAGGGCAGCAGCTCAACCGAGGCGGTCGCGCCGCGCTTCATCCCGGTCAACTCCTGTTCGGTAAATCCGAGCCGCGCGATACAGCCGACGGGTGCGCAGAAGCTGAACGGATAGCCGCGCCGCTCGCCGTTGTCGACCTGGAAGCCCAAGCCCGCGATCAGGTCGGTCTCGAGCGGCGCGACAAGGGTCGCACCGGCCGCGACTTCGCCATTGGCCAAAGGAATCAGCGTCAGTTCCGCGACCGGGCTGTCGTCATCATCAGTCAGCAGCTTGTAGAGCTCGCAGGGATCCTTGCCCTGGCCGGCACGGATGCAGCGGATGGCCCAGTCGCCATGCTCGGACTTGAGGTAGTAGCTGCCGGTCTGATCGGCATTTTCGGCCGGGGCGGCAGCATCGGCGGTGTCTTCGCCCTCAGCTTCGGCTGCAGGCGTTGTCGCACCGGCGGCATCGGTCGCGGTCGTTTCGGCCGGGGCGGCATTCGTGTCCGCAGGTGCGGCTTCGGCGGGCTGACCACCGGTCGGGCTTTCCATCGGCGTCGCGGCTTCTTGCGCGAATGCTGGCGCGGCCATCAGCGCCAGCGCTGCCAGCACTGCATGCGAGGACTTGATCGACATAGATTATTCTTCCTTTTGCTCAACGCATTGGGGTCGATCTATCACGGCCTTCAGCCGTTGTCAGTGCTTGCGCAACCCGGCAGGGGTCACCTTGCCTTGACCCGGCCGTGTCCCGCGCATGCTCTGCCGGATACGCGATGGAACCAGAACAGGGGCCGCTGCGTCTTCACAAAGGAAAAGGCCGCGGCGTGAACCGCGGCCTCTTTAACTCAGGCTCCCTGCCGGACTGGCCGGTCATCATTGCGTCGCAAGCTAGTCCCGTGGACATGATCCGTCAACAGGGCTTGCGGCGTTGTGAGAACCGAAAAAAATGCCGCGCCCTTGCAAGGCGCGGCAGTCCAACAGGGAGGAAGGTCCGAACAGGTCGCCCGATCCGGACAAGCTGAACTTGCCATGCAAGGGTTAAGATTGTCTTGTCAGAGCGTATGTTGCGCTGGATCGGCATGAAAGGATGACCATGTCCCCTGTTATGGACCCCGAGGCGGGAACCGTATTCGTCGGTGGTGCAGGCGCTGATCATGCGGTGCGCGAACTGCTTTTGTTGCGCCAGGCCAACCGCCACGGGCTGATCGCCGGTGCGACCGGTACCGGCAAGACCGTCACATTGCAGACCCTTGCCGAAAGCCTGTCGATGGCCGGCGTTCCCGTGTTCATGTCCGACGTCAAAAGTGATCTGGCGGGCATGGCCGTGGCCGGTTCCGCAGAAGGCAAGCTACATGCGGCCTTCCTGGATCGCGCGCAGAAGATTGGGCTGGATCTGGAGTATCGTGCCTTCCCGGTCGCCTTCTGGGATGTCTGGGCCGAGAACGGACATCCCGTCCGCGCCACTGTTTCTGAAATGGGGCCGTTGCTTCTGTCACGTCTTCTGGACCTGACGGACGTGCAGGAAGGCGTCATGAACATCGCCTTCCGCATCGCCGACGAGGAGGGGCTGCCGCTTCTGGATCTGAAGGACCTGCAGTCCATGATGCTCTGGGTCGGGCAGAACGCCTCGAACCTTTCGCTGCGCTACGGCAACGTCAGTGCCGCCAGCGTCGGTGCGATCCAGAGGGCGCTTCTGGTCCTGGACAACGAAGGGGGCGACCGGTTGTTCGGCGAACCTGCGCTGGAACTTTCGGACATCATTCGCCAGGCGCCGGACGGTCGGGGCGTGATCAGCATCCTATCCGCCGACCGCTTGATGAACTCTCCGCGGCTATATGCAACATTCCTGCTGTGGCTTTTGTCGGAGCTGTTCGAGCAGCTGCCGGAGATCGGTGACCCCGACAAGCCGCGGCTGGCGTTCTTTTTTGACGAGGCGCACTTGCTGTTCGACGATGCCCCGAAGGCGCTTGTCGACAAGGTCGAGCAGGTGGCCCGGTTGATCCGCTCCAAGGGGGTCAGCATCTGGTTTGTCAGCCAGAGCCCGGCCGATATTCCGGATGCCGTCCTGGGACAACTGGGCAACCGGGTTCAGCATGCGCTGCGCGCCTTCACGGCCAAGGACCAGAAGGCGCTGCGCCAGGCGGCTGACAACTATCGCCCGAACCCTGACTTCAATGTGGCCGAGGCCATCCAGCAGGTCGGCACCGGCGAGGCGGTGACGTCACTTCTGGACGGTAAGGGGGCGCCCGGTGTGGCGCAGCGGACGTTGATCAGGCCTCCGTTCAGCCAGCTGGGACCGATCGGGTCCGAACTTCGGCGCGACATCGTCAACCAGTCACCGCTGGCGCTGAAATACGGCAAGACCGTCGACCGCGACTCGGCGCATGAGATGCTGGCGCGGCGCGCGGCCGAAGCGGCGAACGACAAGGCCGTGGAAGACCTGTTCCGCATGCCTGAACAGCCGCGGCAGCGACAGGACTCTCAGGATGATGCGCCAGCCAAAAGGGCCCGAACCTCTCGATCCGATGGAATCGTCGAGACTTTCGGCAAGAGCCTTGCCCGGCAATTGGGAACCAGGACCGGCAAGGCGCTTGTCAGAGGAGTGCTCGGATCGCTGCTGCGAAAGCGATAGCAGTCAGACCGCCTGGACCGTTGGCAGCGGCGCCGCGTCGACGGCGGCCCTCATCTCGGCAAGGATCGCCACCATCAGCAGGACGTGACGCCGGACGTCGTACTCGGCGGCGCGCGTCAGGCGAAGCTCGTTCTGGATGTCTTCCTCGACCCGCAGGCGGGCCAGCGCGGCGGCGGGTGACGGAGCCTGATCCGTGCGCAGCAGCCGGGCCAGATCCCGGCTGCGTTTCCAGCCCTTCTGCCCTTCGCGGGCCGCCCGGATCAGTGTGCCGGGTCGGCGCAGGACCTGATTGGTCGGACGCGGGCGAAAGATGATGACGTTAGAAGCTGTGGTCATGGGCCGATCCTCGGTGATGCGCTACGTGGCCAGCTTCACACAACCTTAGGATGTGTTGCCGAAACCCCTGACGCACCGCGCGCCGTGGGAAGGATTCTTTAGGAATTGTTAGGGAATGTTGCGGCTATGTGCAGAAACTTCCTGTTAACCAACAGGGAAAAAATTCAACCCAGGGTGGTTGCATGCCGGACTGCCCAAGGACGACAAGGGACCTGACATGACGATATTGACCGGTGACTTCGCCATAGACACGGCCATCGCGGAGCATCGTTCGCAGGAGCAACGAACCATTGTGGTCGGCCCTGACGAGATGACGCAGGATGCACAGCTGTATCTGCGCCATGTCGAACAAGGCGTGACGATCCGTGCCCTGGCGCGAGAGGCGGGCTGCCACGCCTCGACCATCCTGCGGCGCATCCGCAGGTTCGAGGCAAAGCGGGATGACCCCCTGGTCGACAGCGCCATTGAGGCGATGCCGGCCCGGGCGGCGATGGATGAGCGGCAGGCGCTCCGCGTGCTGCGTCGCCTGGCCGAGCCGGGTGCGGTGATGGCCTCGGCCTTGGGGATGGAGAAGGCCATCGTCACGCGCGACGACATCCGTACCGCCGTCCTCGACCGGGCATTGGCCGAAGCAATGGCGCTGAAGGGCTGGGTGGTTCAGACGGGCGAAGGTGGGCGGCTGCAGCGGTATCTGATCGCGCCTGCCGGTCGCGAAGCGCTGCGCGGCATGTTGCGGTCGTCCCGCCAGCGCGGCAAGTACATGGGGCCGGAGGCCTTTGCCGACGCCCAGCCGGTGACGGTTCAGGAAGGCATGGCCGAAGCTGCGGCGTCCTTCGATCATTCAGGTGTGGACCACGCCGACAGACATCGGATCTGGGAAGAACGGGTCATCGAGGACCCCGAGGACGGGCAGCGTCGGCGCACGCGGATCAACATTGCGGAAAGCCCGCTTCTGGTGCTGGCCCGCCGGCGCGATCACACGGGCGACGCCTTTTTGACCGCCGGCATGGTTTCGGCTGCCGAACGGCTGCGAGAGGATTTCGAATTGGCCCAGATGGGCCCGCGCGTGACGCAGAACTGGGATGGGTTTATGACCGCCGGGATCAATGTGTCCCGCGGCGGATCAGGTTATCGAGGGGGATCCGAATCCGCGCGCGACCGGGTCGCCGTTGCATTGCGTGAGCTGGGGCCCGGTATGGGCGACATCGTGCTGAGGGTGTGCTGTTTCCTTGAGGGGATCGAGCTGACGGAACGGCGTTTGGGCTGGTCGGCGCGCTCGGGCAAGATCGTGCTGCGGCTGGCGCTGATGCGGCTGGAACGGCACTATGCCGAGACCTACGGAAAGGGCTCACCGCTGATCGGGTGAAGATTGTCGGGGCGCGCGTGAATTGGGCGCGCCCCGGACCAGTCGGTCTTTCGGCCGCGTGACGCTGCTCTGCGGCCAGTTCGACGCGTGCGGCACGGATGCCTGCGCCATAGGCCGGGCTGATGCGGTCAAAATGCTCCAGCGCACGCGCAACAACTGCCTCGTCCGCCCCCCTGCATTGCCGCAGCGAGGTTCTTGTAGAGCCGACCGCGCTCGTCCTCGGACAGTACCTTGTCGTGCAGCGCGCGGGGCTGGGCATAGTCGTCGATCTGCTGCTGATGCGGATGACGTCCGGCCTCGCCCGCAATCTTCAGCGGAGATTCGGCGAAGGACGGATCCTCGACGGCGCCGCCGAAGCTGTTCGGCTCGTAATAGGCGTTCTGGCTGCCGGACTGGTGGCCGAAGAAGTTCATTTTCCCGTTCTTGTGATAGTGATGCACCGGGCATTTCGGCGCGTTCACCGGCAGATGCTCATAACGCGTGCCGAGCCGATAGCGATGCGCATCGGCATAGCTGAAGACACGGGCCTGCAGCATCTTGTCGGGCGAATAGCCGATCCCGCGCACCTTGTTCGAGGGGCTGAAGGCTGCCTGCTCGATCTGGGCGAAGTAGTTGTCAGCGTTGCGGTTCAAGACGAACTCGCCCACCTCGATCAGCGGGTAGTCCGAATGCGGCCAGACCTTGGTCTGGACCTGTCCCGGTTCCGTTCCGGTCTCGTGCTCATGTTAGGCGGCCTTGTTTTGGAAGGCCACGGGTGATTTCCAGCCCAATGCAGAGTGTCGGCGCCGCGGGTTGTAGAAGCCGTTGA
>NZ_JAOTBE010000022.1 GCF_026162645.1 Paracoccus rhizosphaerae | reverse complement strand
GACCAATCGTGGACGGAGCAGGCCATCCTGCAGAGCATACTAAACCCCGCAATCCGAAGCGAGCAGAACCGCGGCTTCAGCACATCAGATCAAAACGGTAGGAGTTGTTCAGGCCGGACTAATTAATGAAATCATGCCGCTGAGGACTCGACAATCGTCGGCGTGGAGCTTGCCATTCGGAAAGAACGATTTTCAGACGGTCCATCTGGGCGTCGCCCTGCCCGAGAAATCGCTTATCGTTCAGGTCGCGGAGCCTGAACCATACTAAAAGCTCAAGATCATTCTGTCTAAAGCTTAGTAAGCCAATGCAGCAGCGTTGGTGTCTCGCTTTCTAAATCGAAGAGCATTTAGACCCTGCCAAACATGCCCCGGGACCGTACCGTCACGTTTGGACCCTCGGCACCTGATGCAACACAAGGCCCCGCAAGCGGGGCCTTGTGAAAGTCTATGTTGTGGCGTCAGGCGCTGGTGCTCTGGCCGCTAGCCTTGGCCTTGGTCTTGTCGCTCTCCGAGCTCGAGGACAGCTCGTCCGCGGCCGCGTTCTTCACGTCAGAGACCGAAGACTTCGCTTCCTCCAGGCCGGCATCGACGGCGCGGCGAACCTTGGCTTTTTCCTCTTCATAGATGGCTTCGGCCTCCTCGAAGAGGTGCTGGCTGTAGCTGCCGAACAGTTCTTCTTCACGGCGGGTGCGAGGCAGCAGCGTCGCCAGGCCTGCACCGACCAGGAACGCGGCGGCGCCAAAGATCAGCGGCTCGGCCTCATAGCCGTCGGACACGGACCGCGAGCTGTCGTTGAACCGGCGGCTGGCGGCGTCACGGGCGCGAAGGGCGCGCTGGCGCGCATCCTGCACACGGCGGCGCGCTTCCTCACTGAAATCCTCGGTGCCTTCGCTCAGCCGGTCGCGCAGGTGGCGAGCCCGGTCTTTCATTTGGTCGGTCATGCTGCTCTCCTGATGGTCTGTGTGGTGCAGGCGGCTGCGTGCACGGCTGATGGTGCGGCGCGCCCAGCCCGGTTCGGACCGCGCGGTTGTGTCTAAAGTTGCGGTCCCGCGCGACGAGGCGCCCGAGGACGTCGCGACGCCGGCAGGCGATGCGGACATGCCCGATGCCCCAAGGCCGGGGCTGTCCGCGTGGGGACCCGACGTCGATGCGCGGCCATAGCTGGAAGACGACACGAAGGACTGCCCCTCGGGCATCTCGGTATCGATATCATCCGAGTGATAGGTCGGGCTGCGGTAGCGCGGGCGGGCGGGCTGGTGGCGCCGCGTCATGGCCCGGTGAGTCGGATCATAGCCGCGTCCAAAGATCATCCACGCCAGGCCGATGCCCGTCAGCGCGAGCGCGACCGGATTCGACCGAGCCGCATCGCTGGCGGCATTGGCCCACTCGGCCCCATGCTCGCGGAACTGGTCGCTGACACGACGCGACAGGCCGTCCCAGGAGAGTTCGTCCTGAAGCTCGTTCAGCGTCTCGCGCAGGGCATTCCGATCGCGCTCGATTTCACGCTCGATATGCTCGGGGCTGTCCGGATCACTTGTCATGATACGCCTCCTTGATCGCGTGGGCGTCGCGCTGGACGCTGTCCACCGTGCGCGTGGGCATCAGGGACTTCAGCTTCAGGTCGTTCAGCCCTTTCTTGAGCAGGATGAACGCGATGAGCGCCAGGACCACGCCGACGATAACGGCGCTCCAGATCGGACCAAGGTCCGTCTCGGCCAGGGCAGCCACAAGCGCGGCGACAAGGACATTCAGCGTGACAAGGCCGATAACGCCGGCCACTGCAATAAAGCCCACCGCGTTGCCGGCCCGGCTGAGGTTCTGACCAACCTCGGCCTTGGCCAGCGCGATCTCCTTGCGAACGAGGTCGCTGGACAGTCGCATCACGTCCGATACGAGCGATGCTGGTCCTTCGCTCCGCGGGGCCGGATCGGTACGAACGGGATCAGACATTGCGGTTGCCTCCGTAGCCGGGCTTCGTCACGCCAGTCGTGGGGCCGCCGCTGCCCGAGCCTTCGCCGGCGGTGCTGCCGGTCGTGCCTGCAGCGCCACCCGGATGGCCGGCGCCCGTGGACGATGCCGCCCCGGTGCCCAGGCCCGCGCCGCTGCCGGTCGTGCCTGCCGCGCCACCCGGACGGCTGGCGCCTGTGGACGATGCCGCCCCGGTGCTCAGGCCCGCGCCGCTGCCGGTGGCTGCCCCGGTCCTGGAGGCCGAAGTGGTGCTTTCCCAGGCGCTGCCCGCCGTGGTCGCGGCACCGGGACGCGTGGCCGGGCGTCCGCTCGGCATGCCGCCGGTGGAGCTGCCACCATAGACGCTCGACCCGCCACTGCGATAGGCGCTCGACCCGCCGCTGCTATAGGTCCGTCCGGGCTTGCCTGCCAGCAGGAAGCGCGCTGCGGCGAAGCCCGCCACGGCCGAGAGACCAAGGAACGTGCCGGGGCGTTCTCGGGCAAATTCGCGAACGCTGTCGACGACGTTGGCGCCTTCCAGTGTGTCGGCGAAGCCTTCCGCGTTTTCGGCGGCATAGTCGAACATGCGGGCGAACGGCGATTCCTCGCCGACTTCGGACTTGGCCGACCGGAAGGCCGAGGCCAGATTGTCGACGCGTTCGGCAAGACTGCCGCGCATCTCCTCGCTGCGGCGCGAGACCTCGTCCTTGACGCCCTCGGCCAGGCGGTTGGCCTGCGAACCAGCCTGGTCCTTCAGGTCCTTCATGGTCGAGGAGGTTTGCTGGGTCCTGGCCGTGTCAGATGTGTATTCGGCGCTCATTTCGGTCCTCCTGAGGTGTTCAGGTTGCTTGGGCATCCTCCGGCTGTTGCCATTCGATGCCTTGGGCCATCTCAACCAAATTGTGCCGCTGTTGTTCCCGACAGTTGACAGACGAAGACGAATCGCCCCCCGCCGGATTTCCGAGGGTTGGGGTGAAAATCCCTGTATACATTGCGGCGCGAATGACTTTCGATGGGCCCGCAACGCCATCGGCGACAGAACAGGGGAAACGGACATGAACACCAAGGCAATTCTTTGCGGCGCGCTGAGCGTGATCGCGATCGTGGCCGGCGCGGGTTCCGCGTTGGCCGATGACGCCACCTGCCGCGCGATCCGCATGTCGGATCCCAACTGGACCGACATCAACGCCACCAACGGCGTCGCCAGCGTGGTGCTGGAGGCTTTGGGGTATGCGCCCGAGATCAGCTTTCTGTCGGTTCCCATCGGTTACGAGTCGATGAAGAACGGCGAAATCGACGTGTTCCTGGGCAACTGGATGCCGGCCCAGACCGCCTTCATCGAGGATCTGCAGGCCGCCGACGCCATCGAGGTGCTGAACACCAACCTCACCGGCGCCAAGTTCACGCTGGCGGTGCCAAGCTACATGGCCGATCAGGGCATCACCAGCTTTGCCGACCTGGACGCCAATGCCGAGGCATTCGACAGCAAGATCTATGGGATCGAACCCGGCGCGCCCGCGAACCAGAACATCGCCCGGATGATTGCCGCCGACGACTTTGGCCTTGGCGACTGGGAACTGGTTGAATCCGGCGAACAGGCGATGCTGGCGCAGGTGTCGCGGATGGAACGGTCCGAGGATGGCATCGTTTTCCTGGCCTGGGCGCCGCACCCGATGAACACGAACCACGACATCACCTACCTTGAAGGCGGTGACGAATATTTCGGGCCGAATTTCGGCGGGGCCGAAGTCCGCACGCTGGCACGCAAGGGGTGGCCCGAAGCCTGCCCGAACGCCGCGCAGCTGTTCACGAACATGACCTTCGATATCGAGATGGAGAACACCCTGATGGGTGAGATCCTTGACGGTGCCGACGCCAAGGACGCCGCGAAGGAATGGCTGGCCGCCAATCCCGACGCTCTGACCCCTTGGCTGGACGGCGTCACCACGCTGGAGGGCGAGCCCGCCGAACCCGCCGTACGCGCGGCGCTTGGCTTGTAAGGTCGCATCACGTAATGAGCCGACCGAATATCCTGATCCTCATGGTCGACCAGCTGAACGGGACGCTGTTCCCCGACGGCCCGGCCCCCTTCCTTCACGCGCCGAACCTGCGGGCGCTGGCGGACCGCTCGGTGCGGTTCGCCAACAGCTATACGGCCAGCCCGCTTTGCGCGCCGGGCCGTGCCAGCTTCATGTCGGGCCTGCTGCCAAGCCGCACGCGCGTCTATGACAACGCCGCAGAATTTGCGTCGGACATCCCGACCTATGCACATCACCTGCGCCGGGCGGGCTATCATACCGCCCTGTCCGGCAAGATGCACTTCGTCGGCCCCGACCAGCTGCACGGGTTCGAGGAGCGTCTGACCACCGACATCTATCCCGCCGATTTCGGCTGGACGCCCGACTATACCAAGCCCGGCGAGCGGATCGACTGGTGGTACCACAACCTGGGGTCCGTCACCGGCGCCGGCGTGGCCGAGATCACCAACCAGCTGGAATATGACGACGACGTCGCCCATCAGGCGACGCAGAAACTCTATGATCTGTCGCGGCGGCTGGACGACCGGCCCTGGTGCCTGACCGTCAGCTTCACCCATCCGCACGACCCCTATGTCGCGCGGCGGCGGTTCTGGGACATGTATGACGACTGCCCGGCGCTGGACCCCGCCGTCCCCGCTCTGCCCTTCGACGACATGGACCCCCATTCGCAGCGCCTGCTGGAGGCCTGCGATCACGAAGCCTTCGACATTACCGCCGAAGACGTCCGCCGCGCCCGCCAGGGGTATTTCGCCAGCATCTCCTATGTCGACGAGAAGATCGGAGAGATCCTGGACGTCCTGAAGCGCGGCCGGATGGAGGAGGACACGATCATCCTCTTCGTCAGCGATCACGGCGACATGCTGGGCGACCGTGGGCTGTGGTTCAAGATGAGCTTCTTTGAAGGCTCGGCCCGGGTGCCCCTGATGATCGCTGCGCCGGGATGGCGGCCGGGGCTGGTGACGCAGCCGGTGTCCACGATGGATGTGGTGCCGACACTGGCTGGGCTGGCCGGTCTGGACATCGCCGCGCTGGCGCCGTGGACCGAGGGCGAGGATCTGGCCCCGTTGGCGACCGGCACGGGCGGTCGCGGCCCGGTGCCGATGGAATACGCCGCCGAAGGTTCGATCGCACCGCTGGTCGGCCTGCGGGACGGACAGTGGAAGCTGGTCCTCTGCCAAGCCGACCCGCCGATGCTGTTCGACCTGGACGCCGACCCGGATGAGCTGACGAACCTGGGGGGCAGCCCCGCCCATACCGACACGCTGAAGCGGCTGACTGCTAAGGCGGCCGAACGCTGGAACCTGTCCGACTTCGACGCTGCCGTGCGCGAAAGTCAGGCGCGGCGCTGGATCGTCTATGAGGCGCTGCGCAACGGGGCTTATTACCCGTGGGACCACCAGCCGCTGCAGAAGGCGTCCGAACGCTACATGCGCAACCACATGGACCTGAACGTACTGGAGGAGAACAAGCGCTTCCCCCGCGGCGAATAAGGGTTTGCCCGGCTGCGCAGGCCGGGCAGCACCGTCAGATGTCGAAGTTGCTGGGCAGCACGATCATGTCGCGGATCGTGACGTTGCGCGGGCGCGTCAGCATGAACATCAGCGCATCCGACACCTCGGTCGGCTCCATCAGGGCGCCCGCGTCCTTCATGCGCTGCAGGCGCTCGGGCTCCCAGTCCGAGAGCAGCGCCGAGATGACGGGCCCCGGCGAGACCTGGGCCACACGGATACCGTGGCCCATCAGCTGGCGGCGCATGGTCTGGACAAAGCAGGTCACCGCCCATTTCGACGCGGAATAGACCGGCTCCACATGGATCGGAGCGTGCCCCGCGATCGAGCAGGTCACCAGGATGTCGCCAGTCTTGCGTTCCGTCATGTGCGGCGCGACGGCGTGAACGTTCTTCATCACCGCATTGACGTTCAGATTCAGCATCCGGTCGATCGCCGCCGGGTCGGTGTCGGCCAGATCGCCGCCGATATAGCTGCCGGCATTGCAGATCATGATGTCGATGTGATCGACCTTCTGCAGGATCTCGGGGACCATGGCATTGCAGCTGTCGGCGTCCAGCAGATCGGTCACCTGCGCGACGGCGCGGTCGCCCAGTTCGGCCACCAGCTGGTCCAGCGCGTCCTTGTTGCGGTCGACCAGCACTACGGTGGCGCCCGCATCCAGCAACGCGCGGGTGGTGGCGAGGCCGATCCCCGAGGCCGCCCCGGTGATCGCGGCGAGCTTGCCGTCAAGTTTGATGGACATGTCAGTCTCCTTCGTCCTGCGGGCGGACCCGCGAATTCCTTGGCGTTCAGACGGCCAGAAAGCCGCCGTCCAGCGGCAACACGGCCCCCGTGACCATCGCGGCGTCGTCAGACAGCAGCAGCGCGATGCTGCGGGCGACGTCCTCGGCCTCGGCAAAGCGGCCCATCGGGTGGCGCGACATCATCGGGGCGGACTTGGCCGGATCGCTCCAGGCGGCGGCGGCCAGTTCGGTCATGGTGACGGTCGGGGCGATGGCGGTGACGCGGATGCCGTGGGGGCCAAGTTCCTTGGCCATCACGCGGGTCGCGCCCTCGAGCCCCGCCTTCGAGGCGGCATAGACGACATGATCTGGAAAGCCGCGATGACCTGCGATGCTAGTCACGTTGACGATGGCCCCGCCACCACCGGCGGCAATACGGGCGCGGGAAAATTCTTGCGCGCAGACCAGGGCCGTGCGCAGGTTGATGTCCATGACGGTGTCATAGCCGTCGTCGGTCATGTCCAGCAGGCTCTCCAGAACGTTGGTTCCGGCACAGTTGACCAGGAAATCGCAGGTTCCGGCCCTGGCCATCGCTTCGCGTGCGCCCTTTGCGGTGGAAAGATCGGCCGCAATGCCGGTGGCGCCGGTTTCAGCCGCAAGGCTGTCCAGGTCGGACTGCGTGCGGCTGATCGCTACGACCTTGGCGCCCCGCGCCGCCAAAATCTGCGCAGTGGCGCGGCCGATGCCCTTGCCCGCCCCGGTGATGATGACGGATTTGCCTTCGAATTGCATCTGATGCCTCTTGATATGTTTCAGGTCAGCCAGCCAGCGCCGCGTCGGTCGCCATGCGGATGTCGCGTGCGGTGGACTGCAGCGCCAGGAAGGCGTCGAAGCGTGCGGCGTGCAGCGCCCGCGTTCCGTCATCGGGCCGATAGGTCGTCTGGACAGACGACATGGCGGGCATGGCGGCGGCCAGGTCAGGGAACGCCCCCGCCGCGACGGCGCCCAACATCGCCGATCCCAGCAGGACGGGTTCCTCGCTGGCGGTGGCGTCCACGGGCAGGTCGGTCGCGTCGGCCAGAACCTGGCGGATCAGCGGGTGCCGCCCCGCGCCGCCGCTGATCGCGATGCGATCGACGCCGGCACCATGCGCACGCTGCGTCTGGACGATCTGGCGCAGGCCATAGCCAAGCCCGCAGATCCCCGCGACATAAAGTGCGACAAGCGAATTCACGTCGGTATCCGCACCTACGCCGGAAATGACCGCGCGGGCATGAGGATCGGCGAAGGGCGCGCGGTTGCCAAGAAATTCGGGCACGACATGCAGATGGGCGGCCAGGCGCACCGCCTGCGATGCGCCGCCCGCATGGGTCAGCGCCGCGTCGGCCAGCCATTCGGGCAGCGACTTGCCATCGGCCCGCGCGGCGGCCAGGGCATGACCATGGGCCGGGTGCATCGACACCAGATGGTCGATGGCCGCACCGGCCACCGACTGGCCTCCTTCGTTCAACCAGGCGCCGGGCACCATGGCCGAGAAATAGGGGCCCCAGACCCCCGGTACAAAGGCCGGTTCGCGCGTCGTCGTCATCGTGCAGGAGGACGTGCCAAAGACATAGCCGAGCGACGCCGTCGCATCCTCTGCGCCGCCCTTGGCGCAGACGGTGCCCACGCCGCCGGCATGGGCGTCGATCAGCCCCGCCGCGACGGCGATCCCGGCCGGCAGGCCCATCGCCTCGGCCGCGTCCCGTGTCAGCCCCGCACCAAGCGGCGTGCCGGGTTCGACGACCACGGTCCCGATGCGGGCAAAGCCTTCCTCGGCCAGTTCCGCCAGCCCGATGCTGCGGAAGTAATCTGCATCCCACCGGCCCTCATGCGCCAGATAGGTCCATTTGCAGGTCACGGTGCAGGTGGACCGCGCCGTGCTGCCTGTCGCCTTCCAGGTCAGGAAATCCGTCAGGTCGAAAAAATGCCGCGCCGCGTCGAAGACGTCGCGCCGGTTCTCCTTCAACCACAACAGTTTCGGCGTCTCCATTTCCGGAGAGATGCGGCCCCCGACATAGCGTAGCACATCGTGACCGCCGGCGTTGATCCGGGCGGATTGTTCGACTGCGCGATGATCCATCCAGACGATGATGTCGCGTTCGGGATGGGCGGCATCGCCCACACCCAAAGGGGTGTCGCCACGCACCACCAGAGAACACGTTGCGTCGAAGCCGATGCCCTGAACATCACTGGCGTCGATGCCGGACCGCTTCACGGCCTCCTCCACGGATTGGCAGACGGCGGACCACACCTGCTCGCTGCTCTGTTCGGCGATGTCGCCGGACGGGCGGTAGAGATCGATGTCGCGCTTGGCGCTGGCCAGCATCGTGCCCGCCGAGTCGAAGACCCCTGCCCGCGCCGATCCGGTGCCGACGTCGATGCCGATGAAGTGCCCCGGCATCAGCGCCATTCCCGACCGATATAGATGGCCAGCAGGATGATCAGACCCTTGATGACGTCCTGCATGTAGGGGTTGATGCCAACCAGGTTCAAACCGTTGTTCAGGATGCCCAGCAGCACCGCGCCGATCAGCGTGCCCAGGATCAGGCCCCGCCCGCCGGCGATGGCCGTGCCGCCCAGCACGACGGCGGCAATGGCATCAAGCTCGAACCCCACGCCGGCGTTGGGCTGGCCGCTCATCAGTCGCCCCGTCAGCACGATCGAAGCCAACGCCGCCGTCACGCCGGAAATGGCGAAGACCGCCAGCTTGACCGACCGCGTGCGGACGCCCGACAGGCGCGCGGCAGTCTCGTTGCCACCGATGGCATAGACGTGGCGACCGAACGGCGTGCGCTGCAGCACCACCCAGGCCACGGCATAGATGACCAGCATGATGATGACGGGCACCGGGATGATGCCGATGCGGCCGACGCCGAACCACGATACCCAGCCCGGCAGACCGCTGATCGGGTAGCCGCCCGAATAAATCAGGCCCAGGCCGCGCGCGATGCCCATCGTCGCCAGCGTCACGATGATCGAGGGCATCTTGCCCCAGGCAACCATGAACCCGTTGAAGAGGCCGAGCCCCAGCCCGACCAGCAGCGCGGCCAGCAGCCCAACGCCGCCGGGCAGGCCCATGTTGACCATGACGCCCGCGGCCATGGTGCCGGCCAGCGCCATGACGGCGCCCACCGACAAGTCAATCCCGCCGGTCAGGATAACGAAGGTCATGCCTACGGCCAGGATGCCCACCACCGACACCTGCCGCAGCACGTTCAGCAGGTTGTCGATGGTGAAGAAGTTGTCGCTGGCAAAGCCCATCAGGACCGATACGACGATCAGCCCGACCAGCGGCAGGGCCAGCGGCGAATGGAACAGCCAGTCGAGGGCGGCCCTGCGGCCCCTGCCCGCCGACGCGGCGTCTAGGTTGGCGTCATGCGACATGTTGAACCCTCCCGGTGGTTGCGTGGGTCATGATTTCCTCGGAGTTGATGGCGCTGCCCTCGACCGTGGCGACGATGCCGCCAGAACGGAAGACGCATACGCGGTCGGACATGCCGATGACTTCCGGAAGCTCCGATGAGATCATGATGATGGCATAGCCGCGCGCGGTGAAGTCGCGCATCAGCTGATAGATTTCGGCCTTGGCGCCGACGTCGATGCCGCGCGTCGGCTCGTCGAAGATCAGGATCTGCATGTCATGATTCAGCCAGCGGGCGATCACGACCTTCTGCTGGTTGCCGCCCGACAGCGTGTCGACGCGCGCACGCGGTCCCTGCGCCTTGACGCGGACCTGCGACATGGCGTCCTCGGTGCAGGCCAGTTCTTTTTTGAAGTCGATGAACCAGTGGCCCTGCCGGTACTTGCCGTAATTGTTCAGCGACACGTTCTGCAGAATCGAGAAGTCGGTCACCAGCCCCTGCTCCTTACGGCTTTCCGGAAGCAGGCCGATGCCGTGGGCAAGCCCGTCGGCCGGGTCGCGCAGGCGCTTTTCGACGCCGCCGACGCGGACCTTGCAACGTGCTGCCGGATAGGCGCCAAGGATCGACAGCACAGTTTCCGTCCGCCCCGATCCGACCAGTCCGGCAAAACCCAGGATCTCGCCAGAGCGCAGCTGAAAGGACGACACGGGGCCGCCACGGCGCAGCTGCACCTCCTCGACCTCAAGGACGACCTTGGCGTCGGGCTTCGCGGCGGGCTTCGCTGGAAAGCTGTTCTCGATCCGGCGGCCGACCATCATCTCGACCAGCTGGTCGATGTTGGTCTCGGCCACGGTGCTGCTGCCGACATATTCTCCGTCGCGCAGGACGGTGATCCGGTCGCAGATCTCGAAGATCTCTTCCAGGTGATGAGAAATGAAGACGATCGCCACGCCGGCGGCGCGCAATTCGCGCATGACCTTGAACAGGTGCTCGACCTCGGCGGGCGTCAGGGTGGCGGTGGGTTCGTCAAGAACCAGGATGCGCGCGTCCAGCGACAGCGCCTTGGCGATCTCGACGAACTGCTGTTCGGCGACCGACAGGCGCGCGACCGGAACGTCCAGCGGCAGGTCGACCTCCAGCTTGCGCAGGATCGCGGCGGCGCGTTCGCGCATGGCCTTGCGGTCCAGAAGGCCAAGCGCGGTCTTCTTCTCGCGCGCCAGGAACATGTTCTCGACGGCGTTCAGATAGGGGATCAGGCTGAATTCCTGAAAGACGATGCCGACGCCTGCAGCGATGGCCTCGTCATAGTTGGCGAAATGGCGCTCCTGTCCGTCCACGATGATGGTGCCGCTGCTGGGCTGGATGATGCCCGACACGATCTTCATCAGCGTGGATTTTCCGGCACCGTTCTCGCCCAGCAGGGCGTGCACCTCGCCCGCCTTCACCTGCAGGTCGACGCCGTGCAGGACCTCGATCCGCCCGAAGCTTTTTCGGATATCCTTCAGTTCAAGCATGTCGCCCCCCTGCCGTACGATGGTGCCGCACCCCGGTGGGGGCGCGGCGGGTTCAAGCGCATTACCAGCTGAAGTCGGCTGCGTTTTCCGCATCGACGACCTGGACGTCGATCGGCACCTCTTTCGGGACCACGCTGGCGCCCCAATGCTGGGCCAGCGCCATGCCCAGACCAACGCGGATCTGGTCGCGCGGGAACTGCGCGGTGGTCTCGATGAACGGGCCGCCCTGGGCGATGGCCTGCACCGCTTCCGGCGCACCGTCGACCGAGGTCAGCTTGATGTCGCGGCCCGAGCCCTGAATGGCGGCCAGCGCTCCCATCGCGCCGCCGTCGTTGACCGAGAAGATGCCGGCCAGGTTCGGGTGCGACTGGATCATGTTCTCGACCACGCCCAGGGCAACCGAACGGTCCTGGCGGCCGTTCTGGGTGTCAACCAGGGTGATGCCCTCGTGTTCCTCCAGCGCGGCCTTGCAGCCTTCGACCCGCTCCAGGATCGGAACGACGGGGATGCCGTCCAGGATCGCGACCTCGCCTTCGCCGCCAAGGGCTTCGGCAAGATACTTGCAGGACTGGTAGCCCGCGTCGCGGTTCTTCGACCCGACGAAGCTGTCGACCGGGCCATTTGCGTTGGCGTCCACCGCCACCACGACCACGCCCTGGTCCTTGGCCATGCGCACGGCGGATTCGACGCCGGCGCTGTCGGTCGGGTTCAGCAGCAGGATGTCGATGTTCTGCTGCAGCATGTCCTCGACGTCCGAGATCTGCTTGGCGACGTCGTGACCCGCGTCGGTCACGATGACCTCGGCGCCGATCGATGCGGCGGCCTCGTTCAGCGCCTCCTGCATGGAGACGAAATAGGGGTTGTTCATTTCCTGGAACGTCATGCCGATCTTCAGCTGATCGTCCTGGGCCGCGGCAAGGCCCGCCGAGGCGGCAACGCCAAGCGCGGCGATGGATACGGACTTGAGCAGGGTCTTCATGTGGGTCCTCCCTTTGATGAAGCTGGTGGTCCCCGGCTTGGGCCAGGGGATCGGTGTCACGGTCAACCTGCCATGCGGATCGTGCGGTTGGCCGCGAAAGTCGCGCGAAACTCTGACGGCGACATCTTCTTCAGCTTGAGAAAATGCCGATTGAAGTTCGACAGGTTCGAAAAGCCGACCTCGAAGCAGATGTCGGCCACCTTGGCGTCGGGGTCTGAAAGCAGCATGTGGCACGCCAGGTCGATGCGCAGCTGGTTGCGATAGCGCACCAGCGTCGTGCCGGTGTGGCGCTTGAACGACCGCGAGAAGGCGCTTGTGCTCTGGCCGGTCAACTCGGCCAGCTCGCCTTCGCTCAGCGGCTCGTGCAGGTTTTCCCGCAGGTGACCGATCGCGCGGTTCATGTCGGAGTCCTCGGCCCGCTCAAGGTCCAGAACGAAGCTGAGACTGGCCAGCGTCTGCGACCGCGGCGCGTTCGCCAGCAGGTCGAGGATCTGGAAGAACAGCCCCAGCCGCTGGACGCCGCGCGACTCGATCAGCGCACCGATCAGCGGCCGCACCGCCCGGCTGGTCGTGTCGTCAAACAGGATGCCCCGGCGGCTGCGTTCCAGCAGATGCTGCACACCGGACATTTCTGGGAATGCAGCACGAGCGCTTTCGATGAAGCTTTCTGGGAACTGGATGACCTCGGTCCGCTGCGGCACGACCTCGTCGGGTGCGGTGGCACTGATCCAGTTCTGCGGCAGGTTGGGGCCGGTCATGATCAACTGGCCCGGGCCGAATTCGCCGACATGGTCGCCGATGTAGTATTTGCCGGTCGTCGCCACGACCAGATGGATTTCGTATTCGGGGTGGAAATGCCAGCGCACCGTCCGAAACGGATAGCCATGCTTCCAGGCGGCAAAGGATTCACCCTTGCGGATATGCACCAGCTCCAGATCCGGCTGCATCATGTCCCCCTCTCCCGCCGGCGCGGCCCGCTATCGCGGTGCCACCCTCCTGTCGGCGCCGATCCAAGGTAGCATCCTGGCAATATGCCAGGCCACGACGGCAGAGACTTTCTTCCAATACTTTTTTTACATGATGCGCCCGTATTTCATCAGCCCACACGCAGAGGGCGATGATGCAACTGCAAAGGCACGCTGCAATGCAGCGTGCCTTTGCCCGACCTTCACCCAGGATTACCCGGTCAACGCTGGCAAAAAGTCTCAGCTCAGGCTGCGCAACTGCGGGTAGGCGCGGCGGAACGTGTCGTACTTTTCTGCGTACAGCGCGGCCAGTTCCGGTTCGGGCCGAACCTCTGCACCGACTGCCGGCGCGGCGAATATGCGGTCAGAGATGTCATCTTCGGCGCAAGCCGCAGCCAGCCGTGCGGCGCCCAGCGCGGCGCCCAGATCGCCCGAGCGCGGCTTCAGCAGAGTGAGCCCCGTCACCGCCGCGATGATCTGCAGCCATTGGTCGGACCGCGCACCGCCGCCGACGACATAGGCCGCGTCGAGGCCCGATCCGGCGGCCCGCATGGCACGGTCGCAGTCGGCGAAGGCCATGGCCACGCCCTCCATTACAGACTGTACGAGGTCGGGCAAACCTGCCGCGCGCGTCAGGCCCCAGAAGGCGCCGGTGGCACCGGGGTCGTTGTGAGGCGTCCGCTCGCCGGACAGATAGGGCAGGAAGCCTGAGCACGCAGGGGCGGTGATCTGCGTGGGCAGCAACGCAGCCAGATCAGCGACCGGACGACCCACGATTTCGGACAGCCAGGTCAAGCCGTCGGTCGCGGACAGGAAGACGCCCATCTGATGCCAGGTTTCCGGCACCGCGTGGCAGAAGGCATGCACCGCGTCCTGCGTGTTTGGGGCGAAGCTGTCGGTGGCCGCGAACAACACGCCCGAGGTTCCCAGTGACAGGAACCCCGTCCCCGGTGCGACGATGCCCATGCCGCAGGCGGTCGCGGCATTGTCGCCGCCGCCGCCAGCCACCGGCACCTGCGGAACGCCCCAACGCTGCGCCAGATCGCGCCGCAGATGACCGGAAAGCGCGGTCCCCTCGACCAGAGCGGGCATGTGGTTGCGCGACAAGCCGGTCGCGGCCAGCAGGTCGTCCGACCAGTCGCGGCGCTTGACGTCCAGCCACAGCGTCCCCGCGGCATCTGACATGTCAGACACGTGCTCTCCGGTCAGCCACAACCGGACATAGTCCTTGGGCAGCAGGACCTTGGCTGTGCGCTCGAAGATAACAGGCTCATTCTGCGCGACCCACAGCAGCTTGGGCGCCGTGAAACCGGCCATGACGATGTTGCCGCCGATGCCACGGAAGTCGGCCCGTGATTCCAATTCGGCGCATTGGTCGCCAGACCGTCCGTCGTTCCACAGGATGCAGGGGCGCAGCGGACGGTCCGACGCGTCCAGCAGGGTGGCACCGTGCATGTGGCCCGACAGGCCGATGCCGCGCAACGTGGCCATCGCCTCGGGCCGGGATGCGGCCAGCTCGCCGATCACCGCCTCGCAGGCGGCGATCCAGCTGTCGGGGTCCTGCTCGGACCAGCCGGGCGCGGGGCGCGATACGGTCAGGGGCGCATGCGCGGCGCCGATCTCGGCGAAGCTGCCGTCCAAGAGGATCGCCTTGACCCCCGAGGTGCCGATATCCAGTCCAAGATACATCCCTGCCCCCTTATTCCACCGGCATTTCGATCTGGATCTTGACGTCGGTCTCGCGTCCCTCGACGGCGCGGTCGAAGGCGGCGATGCTGTCTGCGAATGGCACCGTCAGAGAGATCAGCGGCTTCAGGTCCACCTTGCCGGCCGCGATCAGGGAAATCGCTCGGTCATAGACGTTGGCATAGCGGAACACCGTCTCGACCCGCAGCTCCTTGGCCTGCAGACCCACGATGTCGAAGGGCACCGGATCGACCGGCATGCCGACCAGCACGATGGTCCCGCCGGGACGCGCCAGCTGCGGCACGCCGAGAATGGCAGGCGCCGCGCCGGAACATTCGAACACGACATCGGCGCCCCAGTCGTCGGTGGCCTTGGCGATTGCCTCGGCCGCCGGGGTCTCGCGGATGTTGATCGTCTCGATGCCCGGATAGGCGCCGATGATGTCCAGCTTTGGCTGGGCCAGGTCGCTGACATAGACCTTGGAGCACCCGCCGGCCAGCGCCGCCAGCGCCGTCATCATGCCGATGGGCCCCGCGCCGGTGACGACTGCGATGTCGCCCGGCTGGATGCGCGCCCGCATGGCAGCCTGCATCCCGATCGCGAAGGGTTCGACCATCGCGCCTTCAGCGAAGGACACATGATCCGGCAACCGATAGGTGAAGGCGGCGGGATGCACGACCTCTGGCGTCAGGCAGCCGTGGATGGGCGGCGTCGCCCAGAAGCGCACCGCCGGATCGACGTTGTAGATGCCCAGCTTCGAGGCGCGCGACTGCGGGTCGGGGATCCCCGGCTCCATGCAGACGCGGTCGCCCACGGACAGGTGGCGAACCTGTTGGCCGACCTCGATCACGACGCCCGAAGCCTCGTGGCCGAGGACCATGGGCTCGTTCACGACGAAGGGGCCGATCTTGCCGTGGGTGTAATAGTGCACGTCAGACCCGCAGACGCCGACAGTGCGGACCGCGATGCGCACGTCGGTCGGACCGAGGTTCGTGTCCAGCGGGAAGTCGCGCAGCGACAGCTGACCCTTGCGTTCGAGAACCAGTGAAGTCGGCATGGGATCTCCCTCCTAATGACCTGCGGTTCGGCGACATGGCGCGGAACCGTCACGATCCAGCATCACCGATCGGCGCGTCGGTAAACCGCACGGACCACCTGCGGCCGCATGAATTTCGTTGACAGTAAAAAAACTATCGGCCGGGTCAAGCGATGTGCATGTGCGGCCGGTGCAGGAACAACCGGCGCGGTTGCTTGTTTAGGCAGCCGGACGACGGGCGCCGGTCCGGTCCGGTCAGACAGAGGGAGCGTCAGCATGACAGCCGCCGCGGTCCGCCACGGACCGGACAGACATGCCCCCGCGCGGGACAGGGACCCCCATGCGGCCTGAGCGCCGCATCAACGCGAGGCCACGAAGGGTCGTTCTTGGCGCCACCATGGCAGCCGCGCTGTCGGGATGCGAGGGGGTGCAGTCCGTCCTGTCGCCCGCCAGCGATGACGCGCGGATGGTCGCGGACTTGGCCTGGTGGATGTTCGCGACGGCGACCTTTATCTTCGTCGTCACCATGGGCCTGTTGATCACCGGGGTTGCGCTGCGCCACAAGCGCGAGGCGCGCCGGATCTCGTTTCGCAACGCGACGGTCATGGTGGTGATCGGCGGCGTCATCGCCCCCATCGCCGCCATTGTCGCGGTCAGCCTGTCGGGCGTGATGATCGGCGACGAGGTCGAGGGCGACGCCGGCAGCTCTGGCCCCGTCATCGAGGTTCACGGCAAGCGCTGGTGGTGGGAGTTCCGGTATCTGGACCGCGACGGCCGCGTCATCGCCACCACCGCGAACGAGCTGCACCTGCCGGTCGGCCAGCGCGCCACGCTTCGGCTGATGTCGGACAACGTGATTCACAGCTTCTGGGCGCCGAACCTTCAGGGCAAGACCGACCTGGTCCCCGGCAAGGTCAACACGCTTTATGCCGAACCCGACGTCGCCGGGCGCTGGCGCGGCCAGTGTGCCGAGTTCTGCGGCCTGCAGCACGGGCTGATGGGGTTTGTCGTCCAGGCCGACGCGCCGCAGGACTTCGACCGCTGGTTGCAGGCGCAGGCCGCCGGCGCCGTGGTCAGGGAAGGCCGTGGGCTTCAGGTCTTCATGGACCTGGGCTGCGGCGAATGCCACGCGATCCGCGGCACTGCGGCCGATGGCCAGAAGGGCCCCGATCTGACCCACCTGGCCTCGCGCCGCACGCTGGCGGCAGCGACGATCCCGAACTCCCGCGGGAACCTGGGCGGCTGGATCACCAGCCCGCAGGACATCAAGCCCGGCGCGCTGATGCCCGCCTTCGCCCCGCCATCCGACGACCTCGACGCCCTGTTGACCTATCTGGAGGCGCTGGAATGACCGACGCGACACCTGCGCTGGACCTGCGGGAACGCACCGACGACGAAGGCCGAGAGCGCCTGGCCCGGATCGAGCGGACCTGGGCATCGCCCACGGGGTTCCTGGGCTGGTTCATGCCGGTGAACCACACGGCGATCGGACGGCGGTTCATCGTCACGTCCTTCGTGTTCTTCCTCCTGTCGGGCGTTCTGGCGCTGGCCATGCGGCTGCAGCTTCTGGTGCCGCTGAACGACCTGCTGACGCCGGACCAGTACAACCAGATCATGACCGTCCACGGAACGGCGATGATGTTCCTGTTCGCGATTCCGGCGATGGAGGGGGTGGCGATTTATGTCGCGCCCCTGATGATCGGCGCCCGCGACATGGCGTTTCCGCGCCTCAATGCCTTCGGGTACTATGTCTACCTGATCGGCGGATCTGCCTTCTTCCTGTCGCTGTTCCTAGGCATGGCGCCGGCTGCCGGCTGGTTCAATTACGTCCCGCTGTCGAACAAGGAATTCGCCCCCGGCTATGGCGTCGACATCTGGACCACGATGATCACCTTCATCGAGGTATCCGCCCTGACCGCCGCGGTCGAGCTGATCGTGACGATCTTCAAGCTGCGCGCACCGGGCATGTCCCTGAACCGGCTGCCGATCTTCGTCTGGGCGGTTCTGGTCATGTCCTTCATGATGCTGTTCGCGATGCCGTCGGTCATCGTCGCATCCGCGATGCTGATGATGGACCGGCTGGTGGACACGCAGTTCTTCGTGACCGAGGGCGGTGGGTCGCCCCTTCTGTGGCAGCACCTCTTCTGGTTCTTCGGCCACCCCGAGGTCTATATCATCCTGGTCCCCGCGCTCGGCATCGTCACCACGATCATCGTGACCTTCACGCAGCGCCCGGTCTTCGGATACACCGCGCTGGTGCTGGCGATGGTGGGCATCGGGATGGTGTCCTTCGGCCTCTGGGTCCACCACATGTACACGACCGGCCTGCCGCTGATGGGGCGCAGCTTCTTCATGGCGGCATCTTCGATGATCGCCATTCCTTCAGGCGTGCAGGTCTATTGCTGGATCGCGACCATGTGGGGGGCAAAGATCCGCTTCGCCACGCCGATGCTGTTCGTGCTGTGCTTCTTCGCGGTCTTCATCGCGGGCGGCCTGACCGGGGTCATGGTCGCGTCGGTGCCCTTCGACCGGCAGGTGCATGACAGCTATTTCGTCGTGGCGCATTTCCATTATGTCCTGGTCGGCGGCGCGGTCTTTCCGCTGATGGCGGGGCTTTACTACTGGTTTCCGAAGATGACCGGCCGGATGATGTCCGAGCGCCTCGGCTGGTGGAGCGCGCTGCTGATCTTCCTGGGATTCAACCTGACCTTCTTTCCCATGCACCAGCTGGGGCTGGAGGGGATGCCGCGCCGCGTCTATACCTACGTACCCGAAATGGGCTGGCAGTTCCTGAACCAGCTGGCGACGGCGGGGTCTTTCGTTCTGGCGGCGGGCTTCGGGCTGACGCTGATCAACGCGATCCGCAGCGTGTTTTGCGGAGAGGTTGCGGGCGACAACCCCTGGAATGCGACCACGCTGGAATGGGCCACCGCCTCGCCGCCCCTGAACAGCAACTTTCCGCAGCCGCCGGTCATCGACAGCCACACGCCGATCTGGGACTGGCAGCAGGACGACGAACGCCCGGTGGTGGGCGGCCTGCGCGACGATCGCCGCGAGACGCTGGTGACCACGCTGCTGGATGCGCGCCCGGCGATGGTCCAGGTGCTGCCGGGGCCGACGCCCTGGCCTTTCGTGTCAGCCGTCGCGGCCTCGGTCGGCTTCATCGGACTGATCTTCAGCCCGTGGTTCTATGTCGTGGGCATCCTGGCCGTCTTCGCGACCTTCGTGCTGTGGTTCTGGCCCCGCCACCCCTATCGGGAGGAGTGAACATGCATGTCCGCGTGACCGTCGATGCGTCCGAACATCCCTCCTACGACCCGCATCATCACCCCCTGTGGTGGGGGGTCCTGGGCGCCGTTGCCATCGAGGCCGCAGTGGTCGCCACGCTGCTGACCAGCTATTTCTATCTGGCGCTGCAGTCGCCGGCCTGGCCGCCCGAGGGCGTCGATCCGCCGGACCTTCTGTGGCCGACGATCGTGCTGTGCCTGCTGCCCGCCAGCAGCTGGACGATGTGGTGGGCCGGCAAGGGATCGGACGCAGGCCGCAAGCGGCAGCTGGCGATCGGCGTGACCGCCAGCGTCGCCATCGCGTCACTCGCGCTGGTGGCGCGGTCGGTGCAGTTCACCGAACTGGACATCCGGTGGGACGATCACGCCTATGGGTCGATGCTGTGGACGATCACGGGGTTTCACTACACCCACATCGTGTCAGCCATCCTGGGTACAGCGGTCGTGTCGGTCCTGGCCTGGCGCGGCTATTTCACACCAGAGCGGCAGCTGGGCGTCGTGGTCGACACGCTCTACTGGTATTTCGTCGCGGCGGTGTTCCTGCCGATCTACCTGGTGCTTTATTGGGTGCCGCGGGTGCTCTCATGACCCGCAAGCCCGAAAGCCATCGCCCGCCCGAGACGAAGGACGAGGACAGCGACCTGATCCTGGCCCGGCAGGAGGGGCGCGAGGCGCTGACCCCCTGGGTCGGCTGGTTCCTGGCGCCGATGGCCTGGGCGCTGCACCAGGGCGGCGGCTATGCAATGGCACCGTGGCTGTGCGAATTCCAGGTCCGCTGGCCCTATCATGTTCTGACCGCAGTTGTGCTGACCATGTGCGCGGCGGGCTTTGGTGCGGCACTCCATGCGCTGCGCCGCGGCCGCAAGGTCCGCCCCCATCGCAGTGCCGAGCGTCTGCGCATGATGGCGCTGGTGGGCTTCATGCTGTGCGCCGCCGCCTGCGGCGGGATCGTCGTCGAATATGCCGGTTCCTTCTGGATCGAGCTCTGCACGGGAGTCTGAAGATGAGAGCGCTCTTCTTTGCCCTGCTGTTCCTGCCAACGACCGCGCTGGCGCATGATGGTCATGCCGCCCCGGTCAACGACATCTGGGCGCTGGTGCCGCTGTCTGTGGGCGGCGCGATCTACGCCTTGGGTGTTCTGCGGATATGGCGGCAGGGGGGCGTCGGGCGCGGGATCAGCCGCATACGGGTCGCGCTGTTCGCGGCGGGATACCTGCTGGCGGCCGGGCTGCTGCTGTCGCGCCTGTCGGACCTGACCCGGCTGTTGCTGACGGCACACATGATCCAGCACTTCGCGCTGATGCTGATCGCCGCGCCGCTGATGGTCCTGGGTCGCCCCGGTCTGGTCGCGCTGTGGGCGATGCCGCAATCGTGGCGGGAGCCGCTGGCGCGGGCGGGCGACGCGCGGCCCTGGCGCTGGCTGTCGCATCCTCTCGGGGCCTGGATCACCTATTTCGTGGTCCTGTGGGGATGGCACCTGCCGCCGCTGCATCAGGCGGCGCTGCTGTCGGACGGGGTCCACGCGGCGCAGCATTTCAGCTTTCTCGGCGCGGCGATGTTGTTCTGGCATGCCGTGCTGGAACGTCCGCGGGCCGAGGGCCGGGTCGGCGCCTTCTTCGCGGTCTTCGCGACCGCCGTCCATTCCTGCGCGCTGGCGGCGCTGCTGACGACGTCGCAGGTGCTGTGGTATCCGGCCTATCGCGGCGGCGCCTGGGGGCTGGACCGGATGCAGGACCAGCAGCTGGGCGGGCTGATCATGTGGGTCCCCTGCTGCGCGATCTTCATCGGCACGGCGGTGTCGCTGATGGCGCGGCTGCTGTCGGACACCGACCGCCGGATGCAGAGGACCGCCAGATGAGGACGCCGCTGCTGTTTTCCCTTGCCCTAAGCTTCTGCCAGCCGCCCGGCCAGTTGTCGCAGGACGAAACCGCGCGCGCGCAGGCGCTGATCCGCGCGCATGGCTGCTGGTCCTGCCATACCGTGCCGGGCATGGCCGGGCCGGCGCCCAACACCGGCCCGCCGCTGACGGGTCAGGCCGAAAAGGCCTATGTCGCGGGTGTGGCGCCGAACACGCTCGACATGCTGACGGCCTTCATCCTTGATCCGCAGGCCATCGACCCGCGCAGCGCGATGCCTGACCTCGGCCTCTCGGGGGACGAGGCGCAGCTGATCGCCCGTTATCTTCTCGCCCACGGGGGAACATGATGAGACGCTGGCTTGGCGCATTCCTGGTCTCGACCGGCTCCATCGCCGCGGCAGGTGCGGGCGTGCTGCTGCTGGGAGAGTTCTACAACCTTTCCGCCGTCCGGCAGCACCCGGCCTGGGTCTATGGCGCGATCGCGCTTGGCCGCGACGCGGTGATCGCGCTGGACAGCAGCGGCATCGACCTGCCCGACGGTTTCACCCCCATTGCCACGCCGCAGAACGCTGCGATGTTTCAGGACAACTGCGCGCGCTGCCACGGCGCACCCGGCCTGCCGCCCGAGGATTTCGCGCTGGCCATGCTGCCGGTGCCGACGAACCCGGTGGACATGGCGATGAACCGGTCGCCGGAACAGATCTATCGCTTTGTCAGCGAGGGCCTGAAGATGAGCGGCATGCCCGCCTGGCAGCAGCGCATGACCGAGGACGAGATGTGGGACGTCACCGCGCTGGTCGAGGCGCTTCCGGACCTGTCCCCCGCGGAATACCAGGCGTTGCTGGCGTCCGCGCCACAGCCCCGCCCGGAACCTGCGGCCCCGACCTCCTTGGACGCCGATCCCGACCGCGCCCCGTTGCTGATGCAGCAATATGCCTGCCGGTCCTGCCACATCATCCCCGGCCTGGTGGGACGAAAGGTTCACGTGGGGCCGTCTCTGGAACGTGCAGGCTCGCGGCGCTATATCGCCGGCGTGCTGCCGAACACGCCCGAGAACATGATCCGCTGGATCATGGACCCGCAGAAGGTCGATCCGCTGAGCGCGATGCCGAATCTCGACGTGTCGCGAGACGTGGCGGCCGACATGGCGGCCTATCTCTTCCGGCTGTCCCCCCCGGAACTGCACGAGCGCGACGAGGCGCCGTAGCGCCGCACGGCGGGCGCCGCCGTGACGCCGTGGATCACGATCGATGTGGCGACCATCGCGCTGGCGACGTGCCAGAAGATCATGTCGCCCGTTTTCTCGGATGCGTCGAGGCTGTAGAAGATCGCGGCCACGCCGATGGGGGCGAACCAGCCCGCGAACAGCAGGTCGCGCCGGCAGAGGCCGCCCCCCAGCCACGGGGCCAGCACCGCCACGACCGGCGGACGTCGCAGCACCAGGATGCCCGCCACCAGCACCAGGAGCGGCCACCCGAGGGATGCCCAGCCGCTCCACGGGATCGCCAGGCCGAACAGGGAGAAGATCGGCACCGTCAGCAGTTTGCTGATCGTCTCCTGCACCGACTGCTCCTCGAAGTCCTCGCGCCGGTCGGCAAAGAAGCAGAAGCCCGCGCCTGCCGAGAAGGCGGTCAGGATGCCGTCGACCCCGATCGTGCGCGACAGGCCCAGTGCCGCCAGCGACAGCGCAAGGGTCAGCCCATGTAGGGAATGCTGCTCGGCCAGCTTGTACCGGTCCGAGATCTTCAGCGCCCTCGCCACCAGCCAGCCGGCCCCCAGGCCCAGAAGGACCGCGCCCAGCACTTCCTTGAACAGGATCTCGGCCACCCGCATGCCGTCAAGCGTCTGTCCGTCCATCAGCACCGTCAGCGGAAGCATGACGAACAGAAAGCCCAGCCCGTCATTCGCGCCCGATTCGAGCGACAGCGTGCTGCGCAACCTGTCCGGCAGGATGTTTTCTGCAAACGGTCCCGTCACGATCGAGGTCGCGACGACAGGGTCGGTAGGCGTCAGGATCGCCCCGATCAGCAGCGCCGTCGCGGCCCCTGCCCCAAGCACCCCCCAGGCGACTAGGCTGGACATGGCCCACATCCCCGCCATGCCCAGCGTCAGCAGCACCGCCGTCGGCCTCAGGACCCGTTTCCAGCTGTCGGGCGGGGTGCGGATGGCGATGCCCAGGACGCTGATCGCGATGGTGATGCGCGCAATCTCTCGCAGAATGACATGCAGGTTCGGCCAATCCTGAGGTCGGATCCAGCCGAGGACCGCCGGCCCCGCCAGGATGCCCGCAGACATCGCCAGGATCGGGATCGAAATCACGCTCCGCTCCAACTTGGCCGAGATCATCCCCAGCAACAGCGGCACCACCGCCAGCAGCAACATCGCTTGATAGATCGTCGTCACCCCGCGCCCCCTGCTGTTTGAGGTCCCTGAACCAAGGCAGCGCCCCGAAGTTCCTGTGTAATTCCGCGGGAACCATGCGACCTGTCACCAGAGTTTCATGTTCATGTCGCAGGCCGTACATGTTTCACCCGTAGGTCCGCGGCGAAAGGTGTCGGCAATGCGCAATATCCGTGCCAGCGGTCTGGCAAAATCATTCTCCAGTACCCGCGTGCTGCATGATATCGACCTGGACCTGCCTGGCGGGGCGTTCCTGGCGCTGCTGGGGCCTTCGGGCTGCGGTAAGACCACGCTTCTGCGCCTGATCGCCGGGCTCGAGGTTCCAGACTCGGGCAGTCTCCATTTCGGCGACCGGATGATCCTGGGGCCGGGCCGCTTCGTGCCGCCCGAGGATCGCGACCTGGGGATGGTCTTCCAGTCCTATGCCCTGTGGCCCAACATGACGGTGCGCGGCAATGTGGACTTTGCGCTGAAGGCGCGTCGCCTGCCCCATGCGGAACGCGCGGCCCGGGTCGATGAGATGCTGCAGGCCGTGGGTCTGGCCCATCTGGCCGACCGGCGACCGCATCAGCTGTCCGGCGGCCAGCGCCAACGGGTCGCGCTGGCACGGTCACTGGCGCTGCGCCCGTCGCTGCTGCTGCTGGACGAGCCGCTGGCGAACCTGGACGCGCATCTGCGCCACCGCATGCTGGCCGAGTTCCGGCGCCTGCACGCCGCGACCGGGACGACCTTCGTCCTTGTCACGCACGATCAGGACGAGGCGATGGCGGTGGCCAGCCATATCGCCGTCATGGATGCCGGTCGCATCCAGCAGGTCGGCACGCCCGAAGACCTCTACCGTCGTCCGGCAACGCCGATAGTCGCGCGCTTCATCGACCACGGCATCACGCTGCCGGTCGCGATCACGGCGACGCACGAGGGTCGCTGCGATCTGGTCCTTGGCGGCACGTCGCTTTCTCTGCCGGGCGATGCACGACCGGGGCGCGGCTGGCTGTGCCTGCACCGCCCGGACCTGCGCCTCTCGGCCGGCGCAGGGCATCTGCGGGCCGAGGTCCTGTCGCAGACCTTCCTGCACGGACGCTATCTGACGCATGTCCTGCCGCGCGGCATCGACATCGATTCGCTGTCGCTGGCGGTGGATCGCCCGCTGCCCGCACATGCGCAGATCGGCATCGACATCACTGGCGGGTGGGTCATCGGCGACGGGACCTGCGCCCAGGGCCATGACGCTACCGCGAAAGAGCAAGCCGATGCCTGAGCTGGTCGCCATTTCGGGCGTGGGGGTCAAGGGACCGGCGTGCTTCCTGCTGCGGATGCAGGGTCGCAACCTGCTGCTGGACCTGGGGCGCGGTCCCGACGGCGCGACACTGCCGGACCTGCAGGGCCTGCCCCCGATCGACGCGATCCTCTTCAGCCACGGCCATGCCGACCACACCGGCGGGCTGGAGCTGTGGGAAGACCTGGGCAAGCCGCCGCTCTTCGCCACCTCGCCCACCATCGCGCTGGCCCGGCAGCCGGCCCTGCAACAGGCCATTGCCCTTGAGACGCTGGACAAGATCTGCGGCCTGCCGCTGGAGACCGGCCCCGCCGGCCATGCCCCCGGCGCCGTCTGGATGCGCATCGGCGGCCCGCAGGGGCTGCTCTATACCGGAGACATCAGCGCCGAGAGCGTCCTTTTCCGCTATCGCCAGCCGCCTGCCGCGCAAGCGCTGATCCTGGACAGTGCTTATGGCGCCCTGGGCGAGGCCTTGGGGCGGCAGATGCAGACGATCCTGGCGCTGGCCGACGGGCCGGTCCTGTTCCCCTGCCCCGCAGGCGGCCGGGGGCTGGAGATTGCCTGGACCTTCCTGCGACACGGGCTTCCGGTCTCGATCTGCTCGTCGCACCGTCAGGTCGCCACGCGGCTGCGCGACTTCACCGACTGGCTGAACGCCGGCAGCGCCGAGGCGCTGGACCACCTGCTGCAGCACACCGGTCAGCTGGACGAGGATTCGCGTCTGCGCGGCATCATGGTCGCGGCCAGTCCGAACCTCGACGGCGGCACCGCGCGCCCGCTGGCGCAGCGGATCGTGCAGGACGGTGGCGCCCGGATCGTGCTGACCGGACATGTCGGCCGGGGCAGCCAGGCCGAGGATCTGCTAGCCGCCGGCAAGGCCGAATTCCACCGCTGGAACGTGCATCCGTCCTTCAGCGGCGCCAGTGACATCGTCACCGCCTGCGCGCCCCGCACCATGATCGCCGCCTTCTGCGATCCCGGTACGCTGGACCGGTTGCGCACGGCCAGCGGCTGGCCCATCGCCAAGGGCGAAAGGCTGACCTGGTGAGCCTTCTGGACCATCCCGTGATCCACCTTCTGCGGCACGGTCAGACGGCGCTGAACGCGGCAGAGCTGGTCTGCGGTGCAACCGACATCCCGCTGACCAGCCTTGGCCGCCGCCAGGCAGACGATGCTGCGCGGGCCTGGCGCAACCTGCCGATCGGCCGCCTGATCGTGTCCCCCCTGCTGCGCGCGCGCCAGACGGCCGACGCCTTTGTCCGACAGCGCCCCGGCCTGCGGGTCGAGGTTGCGCCGCTGCTGGCGGAACGCGACTGGGGCGCATGGGAGGGCCAGCCCCGCGCCGTCCTGGCCCGCGACGCGACGCCTTACGGCGGCGAGGGCCCCCTGGCCTTCCGCGACCGCATCCGCGCCGGCCTGATCGCCATCGCCGCCCCCGCCGTCCCTGAGGACCCGCCGCTGATCGTCGCCCATTCCGGCACCGTCAGAGAGATCATGGCCCTGCTGGCCCTGCCGTTCCACCGCCCCCGCAACTGCGAATTGCTGACCCTGTCGCGCGACGACCGCGGCACCTGGTCGGCCACGCCGCCGCGGCCGACCCCGGACACCCCCGCTTCCAACTCCAAGAGGATCGCATGACCCGCACCCTTCTTCTGACGACCGCCCTGACCGGCTTTGCGCTGTCGGCCCAGGCCGAGACGCTGACCGTCTACACCTCGCAGCCGCAGGACCAGATGACCGAGGTGATCGCCGCCTTCAACGAGGAGCACCCCGAGATCGAAGTCGAGCTGTTCCGCAGCGGCACGACCGAGGTGATGGCCAAGCTTCAGGCCGAATTCGCCGCCGGTGGATCGCCCGCCGACGTGCTTCTGATCGCCGATGCGGTCGCCATGACGCAGCTGAAGCAGGACGACCGCCTGATGGCCTATCCTCAGGCGCCGACCGACGGCATCTCGCCCGCGCTGCTGGACGACGACCAGATGTTCTTCCCCACGAAGCTGATCACCACCGGCATCGTCTATAACGCCAATCTGGTGGACACGCCGCCGACGTCCTGGGCGGATCTGGCAAAGCCGGATGTCGCCAGCCGGACGATCATGCCCTCGCCGCTCTATTCCGGGGCCGCGGCGATCCATGTGGGAACGCTGGTGCAGCAGCCCGACATGGGCTGGGAATTTATCGAGGCGATGGCTGATGGCGGCGCGGTTGCCGGCCAAGGCAACGGCACCGTCCTCGAGGCCGTGGCGCGCGGCGAAAAGGCCTATGGCGTGCTGGTCGAATACATGGCGATGAACGCGAAGGACCAAGGTTCTCCGGTGGACTTCGTCTTCCCGTCCGAGGGCGTGACGGCGGTGACGCAGCCGGTCGCAATTATGGCCGGCACCGACGCGCCCGAAGCCGCAAAGGCCTTTGTCGACTGGCAGCTGTCGCAGGCAGCCCAGGCGCAGTCGGTCGATCAGGGCTATTTCCCGCTGCTGGAGGGGATGGAGGCGCCCGGAGGCTATCCCGACCCCGCCACGCTGACGGTGATCGAGGCCGACAACGCCAGGCTTCTGTCTGACGGCGACGAGGTCAAGCAGACCTTCGCGGACCTCTATGGCGGCTGAACTGCGCCTGTTCGGCGACCCGAGGACCGGCGGTGGCGAGCGCATGCTTGCCATCGCGCTCTGCGCTTGGGTCGGCCTGATCACCATCTGGCCACTGGGACAACTTCTGCTGACCGCCTTCGCACCCGGCGACGAGGGCCGGATGCTGGGCGTGATGCGCGACACGCTGTCGTCGCGTGCAACCGGCCGCGCCTTCTGGAACACACTGACCCTGTCGCTGCTGTCGGTCGCGGTATCGGTGACGCTTGGCGCGGGGCTGGCCCTGGCGGTGGGCCTGCTGCGGATGCCCTTCCGGACGGTGCTGGCCTTCCTGGCGCTGATGCCGCTGATCATCCCGTCGCAGGTGACCGCGCTGGCTTGGATCGAGCTTCTGGGAACGCAGTCGCCGATCCTGGCGCCGCTTGGCGTGGCCCCGGCTCCGGGCAGCGGCAATCCCCTCTATTCAGGCCCCGGCATCGCGCTGATCATGGGGATCGAGCACATGCCGCTGGTCTTCATCGCCGTCGGCGCCGCGCTGAAGTCGCTGCCGGCCGACCTGATCGAGGCGGCGCGCATCGCCGCCATCCCGCCCCGGCTGGTGCTGGCGCGGATCGTCCTGCCGATCACCCTGCCCTCCGCCCTGGCGGGTGCGCTGCTGGCCTTCACGGCGGCGGTCGGGAATTTCGGGGTCCCGGCGCTTCTGGGGATCCCCGGCCGCGTGCCAATGCTGACGACGCTGATCTATCAGCGGCTGAACGCGTTTGGTCCCTCGGCCGCAGGGCAGGTCGCGGTGCTGGCGCTGATCCTGACGCTGATGGCGGTGGCGGCGCTGACGCTGCGCGGGCTTCTGATGCGCCACTTGCGGATGCGGATCGAGGACGGGCGCCGCTTCACTCCCGCGCGCCGTGCGCCGGTCTGGGTGCAGGCGCTGGTCTGGGCAAGCGTGCTCGCCGTTGCGGTGCTGCCGCTTCTGGCGCTGGTGCTGACATCGCTGGTCCCGGCCATCGGGGTGCCGTTTTCGTTGCAGGTGGCCAGCCTGGATCAATATCGGCAGGTGCTGGCCAATGACGCGGTGGCGCGAGCCTTCGCGAATTCGCTCATGCTCTCGGGCGCGGCGGCGGTGATCTGCACGCTGGTCGCGCTGCCACTGGCCTATCTGGCGATGCATCGCCCCGGCCCGGCGGTGGCGGCCATGGACCTGCTGGCCGAGGCGCCCTGGGTCGTGCCGGGCACCGTCGTCGCACTGGCGATGATCCTGGCCTTCCTGCCGCCGCTGCCGATGATCGGCCTGTCACTCTATGGCACGGCGGCGATCATCCTGATCGCCTATCTGGCGCGGTTCCTGCCGCTGGTGCTGCGCCCGGTCGCGGCGGCGGCGCAGGGTGACGACCCTGCCCTGGACGAGGCCGCGCGCATCGCCGGCATCGCCCTGCCCGCGCGGCTGACGCGCATCTTCGCGCCCTCGGTCCTCCCCGCCGCGCTGGCGGGCGCGATTTTGATCGCGATGACGGCCCTGAACGAATTGACGCTGTCGGCGCTGCTTTGGTCCTCGGGGCATGAAACCATCGGCGTGATGGTATTCTCGCTGCAATACGAGGGGAACTCGACCGCCGCAGCCGCCGTATCGGTCCTGTCGACGCTGCTGCTGTTCGGGCTGTGCCTTCTGGCCGACATCGCGGGGCGGCGTGGCGGCGGGCAGATCCTGCCCTGGCGAGGCTAGACCTTCTCCAGCGGCGCGGCGCCCTGCCGCCAGGCCTCGGGTGTCACGCCCATCTTCTCTCGGAAGATGCGGATCAGGTGGGACGCGTCGCAGAACCCGGTTTCAGCCGCGATCTGGCTGATGGTCCGGTCGGACCGTCCCAGAAGCATCCGCACCTGCGACAGCCTGACCCGCAGGAAGGCATCTGACGGCGACATGCCCAAGCGGTCGGTGAAGTGACGCTCCAGCTTGCGGCGGCTGACCTGCAGACGCTCGGCCACCTGCGCGACCGAGGGCGGGTCGTCCAGGTTCTGCTGCAGCAGCAGCAGCGCGCGGCGGACCAGCGGGTCGCGGCTGTTCAGCTCCAGCGGCAGGCCTGGCTGCGGATCGTCGGCGGCCATGGCTGCGTCGATGATCATGATGTGCAGGCTTTTCTGCGCGGCGGCGCGGCCGATATGCCGGTCGACCAGCCAGGCGGCCAGATGCGCCGAACTTGCGCCGCCAGAACAGGTCAGCCGGTCGCGGTCCACCACGAAGATGCGGTCGGACACCGGCACCAGCCCGTCGAACTGTTCCAGGAAATCGTCATGGTGAAACCAGCTGACACAGCAGCGATAGCCGTTCATCAGCCCGGCCCGGTGCAGCAGGAAGACGCCAGTGCAGACCCCCACCAGCGCCACCCCGGCACCGGCGGCACGCTGCAAGAACTCGGTCTGCTCGGGGTCAAGCGTCTCGGCCTGGTCGATCAGGCCGCCAACCACCACGACATAGTCGAAGCGCGACGGGTCACCCAAACGCTCGTCCGGGGTCACGGCGATGCCGCAGCTGGAACGGACAGGGTCGCGGCTGGCGGACAGCACGCTCCAGCTGCAGCGGATGGGGCGCGAACGGTCGCCCTCGTCCGCGGCCAGGCGCAGGACGTCGATGAAGTTGGCAAAGGCCGACAGCGTGAAGCGACGGGCCAGGATGAAGCCGACACGCAGGCCGGGTGCGGGATCGTTCTCGGGCATGGCGCAAAGATAACACGACAATGACGCAAAGATACAGTGAATCGCCGTCATCTTCTGTCACAAATCGGGCAATCCATACCGCCGAAGGACCCGCGCCATGACCCATTTCTCTGCGATGTCCCTGCTTAGGAACGCGCTGACCGGCCACAAGAACTGGCGCGAGCAGTGGCCCGACAGCCAGCCCAAGGCGGAGTACGACGTCGTCATCGTCGGCGCCGGCGGCCACGGCCTGGGTGCGGCCTATTACCTGGCCAAGGAACACGGCATCACCAATGTCGCGGTCATCGACAAGGGGTGGCTGGGCGGCGGCAACACGGGCCGCAACACGACGATCATCCGCTCGAACTATCTCTACGACGAAAGCGCGCGGCTCTACGACCACGCGCTGGACCTGTGGGAGAACCTGAGCCAGGAGCTGAACTACAACGTCATGTATTCCAAGCGCGGCGTGATGATGCTGGCGCATAACGTCCATGACGTGCAGTCCTTCCAGCGCCACGTCCATTCGAACCGCCTCAACGGCGTCGACAACCGCTGGCTGACCAAGGAAGAGGCCAAAGCCTTCTGCCCGCCGCTGAACATCAGCCCCGACGCGCGTTACCCGGTGATGGGTGCGGCGCTGCAGATGCGGGCCGGAACGGCGCGCCACGATGCGGTGGCCTGGGGCTATGCCCGTGCCGCAGCGGCGCGCGGCGTCGACATCATTCAGAACTGCCCGGTCATCGCGATCCGGCGCGGCCCAGACGGGTCTGTGCAGGGCGTTGACACCGCGAAAGGCTTCATCAAGGCCAAGAAGGTCGCCGTCTCGGCCGCCGGCAATACCAGCGTCGTCATGGACAGCGCGGGCGTCCGGATGCCGCTGGAGAGCTTCCCGCTGCAGGCGCTCGTCAGCGAGCCGGTGAAGCCGATCTTCCCCTGCGTCGTCATGTCGAACACCGTTCACGCCTATATCAGCCAGTCCGACAAGGGCGAATTGGTCATCGGCTCGGGTACCGACCAGTATACCAGCTACAGCCAGCGCGGCGGCCTGCCCCTGATCGAGCACACCGTGGCGGCCATCTGCGAGGTCTTCCCGATCTTCAACCGCATGCGAATGCTGCGCAAATGGGGCGGGATCGTGGACGTGACCCCCGACCGCTCGGCCATCTTGGGCAAGACGCCGGTCGAGGGCCTCTATGTCAACTGCGGCTGGGGCACGGGCGGGTTCAAGGCCACGCCGGGCGCTGCCCACACGCTGGCCTGGACCGTCGCCAAGGACGAGCCGCACCCGATCAACGCGCCCTTTACGCTTGAACGCTTCACCACCGGCCGGCTGATCGACGAAGCCGCCGCCGCCGCCGTCGCGCACTGAGGACATCGCCATGCTTCTGATCCACTGCCCCTATTGCGACGAGACCCTGCCCGAGTCCGAGTTCGCCTATGCCGGCGAGGCGCATATCAACCGCCCCGCAGACCCCTCGGCGCTGTCGGACGAGGAATGGCGCGACTATCTGTTCATCCGCACCAACGCGCGCGGTCCCCATTATGAACGCTGGCGGCACATCCACGGCTGCGGGCGCTTCTTCAACGCCGTTCGCGACACCGTCAGCGACCGCTTCCTGATGACCTACGAGGCCGGTGAGGCCCGCCCAGACCTGACCGTGAAGGAGGCCGCAGAATGAGCCGCTATCGCATCCCCGGCATGGGCCGCGTCGATCCTGCGGCAACGGTCAGCTTCACCTTCGACGGCCGCACCTATCAGGGCCTGCGGGGCGACACGGTCGCATCCGCATTGCTGGCCAACGGCGTGCACCTGATGGGCCGGTCGTTCAAGTACCACCGGCCCCGCGGCGTGGTCACGGCGGGGTCCGAGGAGCCGAACGCACTGATCGGCACGTCGCGCGGCAAGGGCCGCTTCGAGCCGAACACCCGCGCCACCGTGCAGGAGCTGCGGGCCGGCCTGACAACGGAAAGCCAGAACAAGTGGCCGCGGCTGTCCTTCGACATCGGCGCCGTGAATGACCGGGCCTACATGCTGTTCTCGGCCGGCTTCTACTACAAGACGTTCATGTGGCCGCGCAGCTTCTGGGACAAGGTGTACGAGCCCTTCATCCGTGCCGCCGCGGGCCTGGGCAAGTCGCCGACCGAGGTCGACCCCGACAGCTATGCACACCGCAACCTGCATACCGACGTGCTGGTTGTGGGCGGCGGCCCCGCCGGCATCTCGGCCGCACTGACGGCGGCGAAATCCGGCGCCCGCGTCGTGCTGGTGGACGAGAACCCGGAGATGGGCGGCTCGCTTCTGTCCGATCCGTCGGTCCGCATCGACGGGCGCGGGTCCTGGGCCTGGCTGGCCGAGCAGCTGTCGCAGCTGCGCGCCGTCGGCGTCCGCCTGATGACCCGCACCACGGCCATCGGCTACTATCACCAGAACTTCGTGGGCTTGGTGGAACGCGTGACCGACCACCTGGACCAGCCGCCGCATGGCGCGCCGCGCGAACGGATGTGGCATGTCCGCGCCGAACAGGTGGTCCTGGCGCAGGGCGCGCTGGAAAAGCCGCTGGTCTTCGACGGCAACGACCGTCCCGGCGTTATGCTGGCCGGCGCCGCGCAGACCTATCTGAACCGCTATGGCGTCAAGGTCGGCGACAATGCTGCCGTCGTGACCAGCCATGACAGCGCCTACTATGCGGCCTTCGACCTGGTCGATGCCGGCGCCCGCGTGGCGGCCATCGCCGACACCCGCGACAGCGTGCGACCCGACCTTCTGGACGCGGCCCGCAAGCGCGGCATCCAGGTGCTGACCGGCCACACCGCCACCGCGACCGAGGGGCGCCTGCGCGTCAAGTCCGTCCGCGTGAACCCGGTCCGGAACGGCCAGGTTGGCGCGGGCCGCAAGATCGCCTGCGACGTGCTGCTGATCTCAGGCGGCTGGACGCCGTCGCTGCACCTCTTCTCGCACACCAAGGGCTCGCTGACCTGGGACGCCGACAGCCGCACCTTCCTGCCGAACCACAAGACCGAGGCCTGCCAGATTGCGGGTGCCGGACGCGGGCTCTGGGGTTACGGCCCGGTACTCGAGGATGGCGTCAAGGCTGGCATGGCCGCCGCTCAGGCGCTAGGCCGCAGCGCCGAAGGGTCTGATGCGCGGGTCGAAGGCGACCGCCCCGGCACCGGCAGCAGCCAGAAGGAACTGCCGACCGACCGGAGCCCCGGCAAGGCCAAGGCCTTCGTCGATTACCAGAACGACGTGACCGCCAAGGACATCCGCCTGGCCGTGCGCGAGGGGATGCGTTCGATCGAGCACGTCAAGCGCTATACCACCAATGGCATGGCGACCGACCAGGGCAAGATGTCGAACATCAACGGGTTGATGATCGCCGCCGACGCTTTGGGCAAGGAACCTCCGCAGGTGGGCCTGACGACCTTCCGCCCGCCCTATACGCCGACCAGCTTCGGCGCCTTTGCGGGCTATCACAAGGGCGCCACGTTCGAGATCACCCGCAAGACGCCCATCGACCCTTGGGCCGAGGCGCGAGGCGCGGTGTTCGAACCCGTTTCGCTGTGGCGCCGCGCCTGGTATTTCCCCCAGGCCGGTGAGGACATGCACGCCGCCGTGGCGCGCGAATGCCGGATGACGCGGGCATCCGTCGGCATGTTCGACGCCTCGACCCTTGGCAAGATCGAGGTCGCAGGCCCGGATGCGGTCGAGTTCATGAACCGCATGTACACCAACCCGTGGACCAAGCTGGCGCCGGGTCGCTGCCGCTATGGCCTCCTGCTGGGCGAGGACGGGTTCATCCGCGATGACGGCGTCATCGGCCGCATGTCGCAGGACCTGTTCCACGTCACCACCACCACCGGCGGTGCGGCGCGCGTCATGAACATGATGGAGGACTACCTCCAGACCGAATGGCCCGACCTGGACGTCTGGCTGACCTCGACCACCGAACAGTGGGCAACGGTCGCGCTGAACGGCCCGAACGCCCGGAAGGTGCTGGAGAAGCTGGTCGAGGGGCAGGACCTCTCGGACGAGGCCTTCCCGCACATGTCGGTCGCCGAATGCACGGTCGCGGGCCTGCCCGCGCGCCTCTTCCGGATCAGCTTCACCGGAGAGTTGGGCTTCGAGGTGAACGTCCCCGCCCGCCACGGCCTGCAGCTGTGGAAGGCGATCCATGATGCCGGCCAGCAATACGACATCTGCCCCTATGGCACCGAGACGATGCACGTTCTGCGCGCCGAAAAGGGCTATATCATCGTGGGCCAGGACACCGACGGCACCGTCACCCCGCAGGATGCGGGCCTGGACTGGGCGATCGGCAAGGCCAAGAAGGACTTCGTCGGCAAGCGGTCGCTGTCGCGTCCCGACATCGTCGCCCCGAACCGCAAGCAGCTGGTCGGCCTGCTGACCGAGGACGGCACCAAGCTTGAGGAAGGCGCGCAGATCGTGCTGGACCCGAACCAGAGCCTGCCGATGACGATGGCCGGTCACGTCACCTCGTCCTATGACTCGGTGGCGCTCGGGCGGCCGATCGCGATGGCGGTCGTCACCGGCGGCCACGGCATGATGGGCAAGACGGTGCACATCCCGATGCCGAACGGGACCATCCGGGCGACCGTCACCTCGACCAACTTCTATGACCCGACCGGCGAACGGCTGAAGGCCTGAGGAGCGAAACCATGACCACGCAACGCCACGAGTTCGACCCCACCCCGTTCCTGGTCGAGGAACTGCCCTGGGCCCCCCGCTTCTCTCTGCGGGTGCGCCCCGAACACCGCGCGGCCCTGGCCGGTGCGCTGTCGCTTGAGCTGCCGAGCAAGGTCGGCCAGCGCAGCACCGCCGCGGGCACCGAGGTTCTGTGCCTCGGCCCCGACGAATGGACGATCCTGGCGCAGGACGCCGATGCGCTGACCACCGCGTCCTCGGCGGCCTATGCCCAGATCCCGCACAGCCTGGTCGAGATCAGCGACCGAGAGATCACGCTGCGCATCAGCGGCGCGCAGGCGCTGACCGCGCTGACCACCGGCTGCCCCCGCGACGTCGAGGCGATGCCCGTGGGCACCGGTGCGCGGACGCTGTTCGACACCGCCACTATCGTCCTGTGGCGCGACGACCGGCAGTCGTTCCGCATCGATGTCTGGCGCAGCTTCCTGCCCCATGTCCACGCCATTCTCGACCAGGTGCTGGTCGAGCTGAAATCGGGTCTCTGACCGCTCTTCCCCGGAACCTGTCCCGCAGCGTCACGTCCTGCCGAAAGGAACACCCATGCTCGACTTCAAGACTCCCGCCATCTCGGACACCGCCATCGCCGACGCCATCGGTCGCGAGCTGGTCCGCCAGCAGGACCAGATCGAACTGATCGCATCCGAAAACATCGTCTCGGCTGACGTGCTGGCCGCCCAAGGATCGGTCCTGACCAACAAGTATGCCGAGGGCTATCCCGGCAAGCGCTATTACGGCGGCTGCGAATTCGTGGACGAGGTCGAGGACATCGCCCGCGACCGCCTGAAGCAGCTCTTCGATGCCGATTACGTGAACGTGCAGCCCCATTCCGGCGCCCAGGCCAACCAGGCGGTGTTCCTTGCCCTGCTGCAGCCGGGCGACAAGATCATGGGCCTGTCGCTGGCGCATGGAGGCCACCTGACCCACGGGTCGCCCGTGACCATGTCCGGCAAGTGGTTCGACGTCGTCAGCTATGAGGTCGAGGAGGACACGCACCTCATCGACATGGCGAAGGTCCGCGAGAAGGCCCTGGCCGAGAAGCCGAAGCTGATCGTCGCTGGCGCCTCGGCCTATCCGCGCCACATGGACTTCGCCGCCTTCCGCGCCGTCGCGGACGAGGTCGGAGCCTATCTGATGGTGGACATGGCTCACTACGCGGGCCTGATCGCCGCAGGCCAGTACCCGAACCCGGTCCCCCACGCCCACGTCGTCACCTCCACCACGCACAAGACCCTGCGCGGCCCCCGCGGCGGCGTCATCCTGACCAACGATCCGGATCTGGCCAAGAAGCTGAACTCGGCCGTCTTCCCCGGCAACCAGGGCGGTCCGCTGATGCATGTGATCGCCGCCAAGGCCGTGGCCTTCGGAGAGGCGCTGCAGCCGTCGTTCAAGGATTACGCGAAGAACGTGATCGCCAATGCCCGCGCACTGGCCGACACGCTGACGGCAGGCGGCATGGGCATCGTGTCGGGCGGCACCGACTGCCACATGGTGCTGTGCGACCTGCGCCCGCTTGGCGTCACCGGCAAGGCCGCCGAGATCGCGCTGGAGCGTGCGGGCCTGACCTGCAACAAGAACGCGATCCCGTTCGACCCCGAGAAGCCTTTCGTCACCTCGGGCATCCGCCTTGGCTCCTCGGCCGGTACGACCCGCGGCTTTGGCGAGGCAGAGTTCCGCCAGATCGGTGAGATGATCCTGCGCGTCCTGAAGGCCGTGGCCCAGAACCCCGAGGGTGATGCCGCGATCGAGGCCGAGGTCCGCGCCGAGGTCAAGGCGATCTGCGACCGCTTCCCGATCTACGGCTGAGGCATCATGTTCATCTCGGTCTTCGAGGTCTTCAAGCATGGCATCGGCCCCTCGTCGTCGCACACGATGGGCCCGATGGTCGCCGCCGCGCAGTTCCTGGATGATCTGCGCGGTGGTGCCGAGCTGATCCCCGGCTCGGGCGAACCCGCACGGCTGCGGGTGACGCTGCACGGGTCCCTGGCCTTCACCGGCAAGGGCCATGCGACTGACCGCGCCGTCATGCTGGGGCTTCTGGGGCAGCGCCCCGACAGCCTTGACCCCGATGCCGCAGATGGGTTGATTGCGGGGCTGCACCGCAGCCGGCAGGTCGACCTGCCGGGCCTGCCGACCCTGATCTTCGATCCGCAGCAGGATCTGGTCTTCGACTATGGCCCGGCCCTGCCGCTGCATGCCAACGGCATGACCTTCGAGGCCTTCGACGCGCGCGGCAACCGCTGCCTGGCCGAGGTCTACTATTCTATCGGCGGCGGCTTCGTGCTGACCGAGGCGCAGCTGGTCGCCGAACGCGAACAAACGGGCAAGCCCGTCCGGCGCACGACAATCCCGTATCCCTTTGCGGATGCCGCGCAGATGCTGGCGATGGGCCGAGCGTCGGGCAAGTCGATCGCCCGAATGAAGCGTGAAAACGAAGAGGCGCAGGGCGTCACCGATCTTGACGCACGGCTGGACCGGCTGGCGCAGGCAATGAACGCCTGCATCGATCGCGGCCTGAGGGAAGAGGGCATCCTACCCGGGGGCCTCAAGGTCCGCCGCCGCGCCGCCGGCATCCACCGGTCGCTGGAGGCCGAGAAGTTCCGCAACGACCGCCACCCGCACCTCATTAATGACTGGTTGAGCGTCTACGCTATGGCCGTCAACGAGGAGAATGCCGCCGGCGGCCGCGTCGTCACCGCCCCCACCAACGGCGCCGCCGGCACCCTGCCGGCCGTGCTGCGATACTGGCAGGACCATATCGGCGCCACCGATGAAACCCGGCGCCACTTCCTGCTGACGGCGGCGGCCATCGGCGGGATCATCAAGGCCAACGCCTCGATCTCGGGCGCCGAGGTCGGCTGCCAAGGCGAGGTCGGATCGGCGGCCGCCATGGCGGCGGCGGCGCTTTGCGCGGTCCTCGGCGGCAGCAACGAGCAGATCGAGAACGCCGCCGAGATCGCGCTGGAACATCACCTCGGCATGACTTGCGACCCCGCAGGTGGCCTGGTGCAGGTCCCCTGCATCGAGCGGAACGCCTTGGGCGCGATCAAGGCGGTGTCAGCCGCAAGCCTCGCCCTGCGCGGCGACGGGCAGCACTTCATGCCGCTGGACAACTGCATCCGCGTCATGCTGCAGACGGGCCGCGACATGGACAGCCGATACAAGGAAACGTCTCAGGGCGGCATCGCCGTCAACCTGCCGGAATGCTGACGGGGGCGCGGCCAGCAGCGCCAACCTTGCCCCATGGGTATCCCCGGGATCATCTGCATCCTGCGCTTGCCTTATGACCGTCAGTTGACGGTGTAGCTGCGTGGGTTCAGAAATGCCCGATGCGCGCAAGCAGCAGCCGTACCGTTCAACTCTTCCAGGGCATGACTGGTTGAGGTAATCGGGGTGGCCGGAGGTCGTTTCGCACCGGCGTCCGCCCCGCATTCAGGGCGTGACGTAGCCCCCCGCGGTCACCGACAGCTTGTGCCGGGCCGGGTCCTCTCGGAAGAACAGCCCGCCGCTCCGGCTGGCGCGCTGAGGCAGATAGTCGAACGTGACCTCGCTCGTCTCGATCGTCCGGTCACCGTCGGTCAGGCTGCCCTTGATGGTCAAATTCGCGGCCGTGCTGTTGCCGCGGTTGAGGGCCGTGAACTGGACCAGATACCCCTGGCTGACGCGCGTCGGCGGCCCCGGCACCACCACCACGTCGGGGGCGGTGGCGGGATGCGTCAGCCCGTGACGCACCATGAAGCCGACTGTAGCGGCGATGATCGCGGCGCCCAGCAACGCAAAGACCCATTCCAGCGCCGAGGTGCGCTCGGGCGGCCCGGAGCCTTCCGCCATCAGAGCACCAGCCGTGCTGCGGCCGCGCCGATGGCACCAGGGAAAGACATCACGATCACGGTGCTCAGAACCTCCTGAAGCGACGACTCGCCCGTCTGGGCGAAAATCCACAGCACCCCAAGGCTGACCAGCGCCACCACGACATAGCCGACGCAGGTGAAGCGGGCGAAAACCTCGATGAAGGACCGGTCGCCACGGATCGTCCCACCCTTGAAGCCGACCGAATAGACCAGCCCGTGCATCAGCACCAGCGACAGTCCCAGCAGCGAGACCTCGTGCCAGACCGACATCTTGAGGGCAATCAGCACGATCTCTTCGGTCGGTGCGATGTTCAGCGACAGATAGAGCGCCCCCACGCCCATCAGGAACAGCTCTCCAAGGTACGACGGCTCGCTTTCTTCGCGGTCGCTTTCAGAGGTCTCGCCCATCTGGCTGCGGGCCAGCATCGCGCCGATGCTGGCAGGAAACATCTGGATGGCGATCTTGCCGACGATCTCTCGGGGCGGCATGTCGATCGTGGCGACCGCGAACAGGAACAGCACCACGGTCGAGGCTACGGCGGCGACCATGATCGCTACCAGGACGTCGGCCAGATCGTCGCGAAACCGGTCCGTCCGGCGGAAGCCGCCAAACCGCGACAGGCCCATCAGCAGCGGCAGCATTGCCAGCAGCATCACGACGATCCGCCACGGCTCTAGCGTGAAGCCCAGCCACCACATTTCCATCGTCATCAGCATCGGCAACGCGAACAGCAGCGCCCCCGCGAACGCGCGACCGACACCGGCAAAGAACTTGCCTGTTGATGGGGTGCTGTGCCGGTCAGCGCCGGCGGGCGTCGCGCTGGACATCACGTCGATCCTCCGTGGTCAGAGCCGCGGGCAACACGGGCCGCGATTGGCCTCTCCGATCTGCCGGAGGGCCAAGGAAAACCTTGGGACGAGGGAGGATGTTCCTTCCGGACGGGAAAACATCGAATAGCGACGGAGGCGGCGGTGCCGCGACCTTTCGGCTATCGTGCGCTGATGAGCGAATGTTTGATCACGGACTGGCCGGTGGTTGCATCGCCAGCCATGCTGGCGGCGGACGCACGTTAGGATTGCAGGATTTGCAACGGCCGGGCGGCTCAACTCGTAAACCAGCAACAATTCGCCGCCCGACCGATAGGCCCGTTTTGTCTGACATTGACTGCCAAGTCACCCTGTCCTTTTGGGCATGTTTAGATAGTATTCGGGGATATGGGCGCGGCATGGCACAACCACAGATCGTTCTCACCTGCCGCATTTTACGACAGCAGCTGGCAAACTCCTCAGGCTGGTGCGCTATAACCTGCCGATGCGGCAATCAACTGCCGGGTGTAGTTCTGCTGGCCCCGTCCAGCCCGAAGATCGTCGACCTCCATGACTTCGACGATCCGGCCGTGCTGCATGACGGCCAGCCGGTCGCACATGTGTCCGACGACGGAGAGGTCGTGGCTGACCATCAGGTAGGTCAGCCCGTGTTCGGACCGCAGGTCGGCCAGCAGGTTCAGGATCTCGGCCTGGACGCTGACGTCCAGCGCGCTGGTCGGCTCGTCCAGCAGCAGCAGGCGCGGCTCGGCCGCGAGGGCGCGGGCGATGGCTACGCGCTGGCGCTGACCGCCAGACAGCTGGTGGGGATAGCGGAAGCGAAAGCCCCGTCCCAGGCCGACATCGTCCAGCAGCTGAGCGATCCTCTGGTCGATGCGGTCCATGCCCTGCAGGCGCAGCGTCTCGGCCAGGACGGCGTCGACGGAATGGCGCGGATGCAGGCTGGCGTAGGGGTCCTGGAAGACCATCTGGACGGTCTTGAAGAACGCCCGGTCACGGCGGTCGGTGGCAAGCGGTTTGCCGTCGACCTTTATCTGGCCGGACCAGCTGGGGATCAGGCCGGCAATGGCGCGAAGGATCGTCGACTTGCCCGACCCCGATTCGCCTACAAGGCCAAAGCTTTCACCTTGCGCTACCCGGAATTCGGCCCCCTTCACCGCATCCACGCGATCGGGCGCATGGCCAAACCAGACATCGAGGTCCTGAACCGTCAGCATGAGAGGTCCGATGGCAGCAAAACGCCTGCATGAGAGCGAACCGGCATGGTCACAATCCTCCGGGAAGTTCGGTGTCAGCGCGCGGAGACAGCACGTCGCCCTCGCGCCAGCTGTCCTGCCGCTGCAGGACAGGCAACCGGTCCACCGGCGCATCAAGACGCGGCAGGCTGTCCAGCAAGCCCCGTGTATAGGGGTGGCGCGCCTGGTGCAGATCGCGCGCCGGCAGCGTCTCGACCACGCGGCCCGCATACATGATCAGCACGCGGTCGCAGAACTGCGCGACCAAGTTCAGATCGTGGCTGATGAAGATCAGCCCCATGCCGCGGTCGCGCACCAGGCCGTCCATGATGTTCAGCACCTCGGTCCTGACCGAGACGTCCAGTGCGCTAGTGGGCTCGTCAGCGATCAGGATCTGCGGGTCGGGGGCCAGCATCATGGCGATCATGATGCGCTGGCCCATGCCGCCCGACACCTCGTGCGGATAGGCGTTCATCACCCGCTCGGGGTCGCGGATCTGCACGGCCTCCAGCATCTCCAGCGCCTTCTGCCGCGCCCGGTTGCGGGGTACGTCGGCGTGCAGGCGATAGGCCTCGATGATCTGCTGGCCGATGGGCATCACCGGGTTCAGGCTGAACTTGGGGTCCTGCATGACCATGCTGATGCGCCCGCCGCGGATCTTGCGCATCTGGCGGTCGGGCAGATTCAGGATTGACTTCCCGCCCAGGTCCAGCCGCTCCGCCTCGACCCGGCCGGGCGGCCGGACGAGGCCAAGGATCGCCCGGCCGGTCATCGACTTGCCGCTGCCCGATTCGCCGACGACGCCAAGACGTTCGCGGCCTAGATCGAAGCTGATGCCGCGGACGGCCTGGAACTCGCCCTGGCGCGTCGGGAAGGTGACCCGCAGGTCGCGGACCGACAGAAGAGGTTCGGTCATGACTTGTCCCCCTTCGGGTCCAGCACGTCGCGCAGCCCGTCGCCCAGCAGGTTGAAGGCCATCGAGACGGTGAAGATCGCGATGCCCGGCATCGCCGCCACCCACCAGTAATCCAGGATGTAGGTCCGCCCGTCCGAGATCATCGCCCCCCATTCCGGCAGCGGCGGTTGCGCGCCCAAGCCCAGGAAGCCAAGGCCCGCCGCCGACAGGATGATCCCCGCCATGTCCAGCGCCACCCGCACGATCAGCGAACTGACGCAGAGCGGCCAGATGTGCCGGATCAGCAGGCGCAAGCGCCCCGCCCCCTGCAGTCGCGCGGCGGCGATGAAGTCGGCGTTGCGGATGGTCAGCGTCTCGGCCCGGGCAAGGCGTGCATAGGGCGGCCAAGCGGTCAGCGCCAACGCCAGGACCGCGTTGCCGATGCTGGGACCAAGCGCCGCGACAAAAGCCAACGCCAGGATCAGCTTGGGAAAGGCCAGGAAGATGTCGGTGATCCGCATCAGCACCTGATCAACCCAGCCCCCGGCAAAGCCAGCCACGGTGCCGATGAACAGCCCGATGACCGGCGCGATCAGCGCGACGGTGCCGACAATGAACAGCGTGATCCGCGACCCGTGGATCAGGCGCGAGAGGATGTCCCGGCCAAGCGCGTCGGTGCCCAGCCAGTGCGCGGACGACGGCGGTTGCAGCCGGTCAGCCAGGTTCTGGGCGTAGGGGCTCTGCGGCGCCAGAAGCGGCGCAAAGATCGCCATGGCGATCAGCAGGACCAGAATGATCAGGCCCAGCATCGCCAGCTTGTTGCCCCGGAAGGTCAGCCATCCTTGATAGATCGCACCAAGCCGGGCCTGGCGGCGGGTCTGCGGCGCGTCCGACAGCAGCCACTCGCGACGGGAAACGGCGCTCATTTCGACCTCGGATCAAGGATGCGATAGAGGATATCGCTGAGAAGGTTCAGAACCACGAAGCAGACGCCGATGACGACCGTGCCGCCCAGGACGGCGTTCATGTCGCCCGACAGAAGCGCGCGGGTGATATAGCTGCCAAGCCCCGGCCAGCTGAAGATGATCTCAGTCAGGACGGACCCCTCCAGAAGCGACCCAAAGGACAGCGCGATCACCGTCACCAGCGGGATCGATATGTTGCGGAAGGCGTGGCGCCAGATTACCGCGCTTTCGGACAGGCCCTTCACCCGCGCCGTGATGATGTATTCGGCCGACAACTGCTCCAGCATGAAGCTGCGCGTCATGCGACTGATATAGGCCAGACTGTAATAGCCCAGCAGGCTGGCCGGCAGGACGATATGGCTGAAGGCGTCGCGGAACGCGGCCCAGTCGCCGGCCAGAAGGCTGTCCACCAGGATCAGCCCCGTGACCGACGGGACCATGCCGTCATAGATGATCCCCTGCCGCCCGGGCCCACCGACCCAGCCGAGGTTGCCGTAGAAGATCAGAAGACCCATGAGGCCCAGCCAGAAGATCGGCATCGAATATCCGACCAGTGCCACGACCCGCGCCACCTGGTCGAAGATGCCGCCCCGCTGCGCCGCGGCCATGACGCCAAGCGGCACGCCGATCAGGACGCCGACCAGGGTGCCCAGCACGGCCAGCTCGACCGTGGCCGGGAAGACCCGCGCGATGTCCTGCGCCACCGGCTGCCCGGTCGAGATCGAGCGGCCGAAGTCGCCTGTCAGCACGTCGCCGATATAGCGCAGGAACTGCACGATCAGCGGCTGGTCCAGGCCCATCGCCTGATAGGCGGCGTCGTATTGCGCCTGCGTCGCGCGGTCGCCCACGACCTTCAGGACCGGGTCGATCGGCATCACGCGGCCGATGATGAAGGTCACCAGCAGCAGCCCCAGCAGGGTCAGCGCCAGCGAGATGAAGGTGCCCGCCACGCTGCGGGCACGCCGCCGACGCAAGGCCCGGCGCGCCGAGGGGTCGGGACGGTCGTCGCCGGGGGGTGTACCCCCGGCGCCGGTCGTGTCGGTCATGGCCACCGGTTATTCGCCCTTCGTCACCTGGCGGTAGATGACCGAGGTGACGGCCCCGCCGCTCCACCAGTTCTGGACGTCGTCTTGCAGGCCCACCTGTTCGACCCGCTGGAACAGCGGCACGATGGGCGCCTCGGCCTGGTACTGTCGCTGGATCTCGCGATACATCTCGGCGCGGGCGTCGGTGTCCTGTTCCAACGTGGCGGCGACGGTGGCCTCGTTCATCTCTTCTGGCACGGCATAGGCGTTGCGCCAGGCCAGAAGACCCACGGCATTCGCCTCGTCGCTGTTGTCGGGATTATAGGCGAAGGTCGCCGCGTTGGTGTTCGGGTCGGAATAGTCCGGCCCCCATTCGCCAAGGAAGATCGGCACTTCGCGCGCGCGATAGGCGTCCAGCACCTGCGCGCCGGTCATCTGCTCGATCTCCAGGTTCAGGCCGACCTCGGCCATGCTGGCCTGCAGGGTCTGCGCCACGTCGATATACTCGCGCAGGTCGCGCACGCGGGTCGTGATCGTGCCGCCCTCGATGCCCGCATCCTGCAGGATCTGGCGCGCCTTCTCGACGTCATAGGTCCAGGGCTGCTCGTCCAGCGCCCCAAGGTAGCCGCGTGGCAGGAACGACTGATGGGTGATGAACTGGCCCTTGAGGAAGCTCTGCTCCATCCCCTCATAGTTGACCAGATACTTCATCGCCTCGATCACCGCCGGGTTCGACAGCAGTTCGTCCTTCTGGTTCAGGCCCATATAGAGGATGCGGCCGCGCGGCTCCTCTTGGATCTTGACGCCCTCGGCGGCCGAGATCGCCTCGACATCGGTCGGCGTCAGGTTGCGGGCCACGTCGATGTCGCCCTGTTCCAGCAGCAGCCGCTGCGCGCTCGATTCAGCGACGTTGCGCACGATCACGCGCTTCATCTCGGGCGCGCCTTGCCAGTAATCCTCATAAGCGGTCAGCTGCACGACCTCGTTCGGCCGCCATGCGGCCAGCTCGTAGGCGCCGGACCCGGCCTCATTCGTGCTCAGCCAGGCATTGCCCAGATCGCCGTCCTGTTCGTTGGCCAGCACGGTTTCCTTGTCGACGATGCTGGCGACGTTGCCGGTGAGGCTGTTCAGAACGAAGGACGGCGCATAGGGCTTGTCCAGCGTCAGCGTCAGCTTGTTGCCGTCGGCGGTGATCTTCTCCTCGACATTGTCGGGGGTGAAGCCGAATTGCGTCAGGATGAAGGCCGGAGTCTTGTCCAGCTTGACCGCGCGCTGCAGCGACCATGCGGCATCCTCGGCGCGGACCGGGTTGCCGGAATGGAAGGTCACGCCATCGCGCATCGTGAAGGTGATGGACAGGCCGTCCTCGGACACTTCCCAGCTTTCGGCCAGGGCGGGCTGGAAGCCGGCATCCGGGTTCAGCGGATCGAAGTCCACAAGGCGGTCATAGGTGTTGTTGTTGACATCGTTGCCTGAAAATTCGAAGGACTGGGCCGGGTCCAGGCTGATGATGTCGTCGATGGTATGGGCCACGACCAGCGTGTCGGCGGGCGTCTCGGCGAATGCCGCCGGAGCTATGGCCAGCGCCGTGGCCAGCATCGCGGCCCGCGTCGTCAGATGGAATGTCATGTCGAAGATCCCCATTGTTCGATGATCCCCGCTTGGTGCAGGGTTGCATGCCCTGCAGGTTGACCGAACCCGCGCAGGCTTGCAAGAGGGGGCGCCGTGGCGTCAGCCGCCGCGCAATCGGCTTTCGGTCAGCAGGCCTTCCTCGTCCAGGATCGGATGGGCGACCGCCCCGAAATGCGCGTTGATCCGCTTGAGGTCTCGCAGGAAGTCCAGGTGCAGGGACGAGGTCTCGCGGCTCTGGCTGTGGCCTTCGCGCAGCCGGATCAGGTGGCGCTGCGCCGATTGGCGTTCGAAGTTCCGGATCTCGACCTTCTGCTCCATCATCTGACGGGCAAGGTTGCGGTCGCGGGTCATGAAGATGGTCTGCGCGATGCCCAGGGTCTCCTCGGTCATCAGGAACATGGCGTCCAGTTCCTGATACCCGGCGTCCGAGAAGCGCAAGCCCAGTCCGACCTTCTTGCGCACCCCGGCCGCCAGCCCCTTTTCAATGATGTCGCCGACATGTTCCAGGTTGATCACATAATCGAGGATCGCGATGGACCGGCGGCGGTCATCCTCATCGGCGTCGCGACCCAGCCGCGACAGATAGGTCTTGACCTGCTGCTGGCGCAGGTCGACCCGATCTTCAAGCTTGGTGACCTCGGCCAGGGGGGCAAGGTCGTTCTTGCGAAAGGCCAGCCGTGTCTGCTCCAGCATCCGCGCCACGTCGTCGCCAATGGCCAGCGCCTGCCGGCTGGCCCCGGCAAGCGCCAGGGGCGGCGTCTCGAGCGCGGCGTCGTCCAGCCAGCGCGGGGACGGATCCTTGGATGGCGCCTCGTCCGGCAGCATCAGCGCCACGATCCGCGACAAGCCGCCTGCGAAGGGCCAGATCACTGCCGCCACCACAAGGTTGAAGGCCAGGTGCGCCTCGACCGCCAGGCCTGTCACCTGCAGCGGCGCCAGCGCCTCGGCGGCGGCACCCGCAAAGGGAAGGACCGCCAGGCACCCCGCCCCGCGCACGATCAGGTTGCCGACGGTCAGCCGGCGTGCGGCCACCCCGGCCCGCTGCGTGACCAGCACCGGCGGGATCGCGCCGCCGATATTAGCCCCCAGCACCAGCACCACCGCCAGCGCCGCCGGCACGTCCAGCGACAGGACCAGCAGCACCGCCGCCAGCGAGGATGAACAGACAGCCGCGATGCCTGCCGCGAAGACCAGCGCCACCGGCCAGGCCGCGTCCAGCATGCCCAGGAACGCCGCCATCTGCGGCGCCTCGCGCAGCGGGGCCGTTGCCTGATCCAGCAGCTCCAGAGAGATCAGCATCAGGCCCAGTCCGATCAGCGCCCGGCCGCTGCCGCTGATCGCGGGCCTTTCGCGGCGGGCCGCGCCCATGCCGATCAGGATCAGTGCCGGTGCGACGGCTCCGATCCCTGCGGACACGATCCACGCCGTCATCGCCGTGCCGACGTTTGCGCCCAGCAGCACGATCTGCGCCATGCGCCCCCGGATCAGCCCGCGATCCACGAATGATGCCGTCAGCAGCGCGGTCGCCGTCGACGATTGCAGCCCCAGAGTCGCCACCAGCCCCGAGGCGAAGGCGCGCGGCCCCGTCCGTGTCCCAAGCCCAAGCGCTGTCTTCAGCCGCAACCCGAACGCCGTCGTTACGCCGTCCCGCACCAGCCCGAGCCCGAACAGCAGCAAGGCGACTGCCCCGGCGATCTGCAGGAAGACGAGGATCGAGGCCATGCAGTTACCTTTTGTTCATCGGGATGGCGGGCGGAAACCTGCCGTCGATCCATGACGGCGCAGATTGTCATCATGATCAAGAACTAATGCCGCGGCGAGGTTCCTCGACCCGCCATTGCCGCGTTTCTCATCCGATGGTCCGAGGCTTGGTGCGGGAACATTCGAACGCCGCCGCAGGTTCTTGCCCTGTTCCCGGAGGAGGGAACGTCGCTTCACGGGAGAGAAGAATGAAACTCAGGATGACGATGCTGGCAGGCTGCGCGATCTGCGCCCTTGCCACCGCCGCGCAGGCCGACTGTGCCGAGGATCTTGCCCGCCTGACGGGCGAACCCGCCACGGCCGGCGACAGCGCCGGCATCTCCAAGGACGGCTCGCTCGCGCCGCTGGAGACGCCGGACACTGCGGAGGCGACGGCCGCGACGGACATGGAGGCCGATTCCAATGATGACGCCGACATGGCGGCGTCGGGCAGCAGTTCCGACATGACCACGCCCGCGTCGGATCCAGGCGACATGGCCGACGATGCCGGCGCTGAGGCGGATGATGGCGCCACGATGGCATCGGATGCCGACACAGAAGCGGGTGACGGCGCCGCGATGGCGTCGGATGAGGACGCTGCCAGCGGAGAGGCGATCGCCAAGGACGGATCGCTGGCGCCGCTGGAGACCGAGGGCGGTGACGCGTCAACCGATGTCGCCATGTCCGCCCAGGACGCGGCACAGCAGCAAGAGGGTAATCCGACGGCCGCGCAAGAGGCCGAAGCCGGCGATGCGGATGCAGAAACCGACATGGCCTCCGGATCCTCGCCCGATCGCGACGCGCTGATCGAGGAGGCCCGCTCCGCCCTTGCCGCCGGTGACGAAGACGCCTGCCGGGCGGCCCTTGATCAAGTCGAGTCCCTCTGACCGACCACGACGGCACCAGACTGGCGCTGGTGCCGTTCCCGCGCCGCTGACGGCTTGCGACTGAAGCGTCAGCCAGGGGCAACGGAAACCGTCGGCCGCCGCAGCGGTGCCGGGTTCGCACCGGCGCCCGGAGACGTGGTCTCAGCAGCCGACAGCGTGAAGGCGCCGTGATCATCTCAGGAACATTGCGACGCCCGCGCGGTTCAGCCTGGGGTCGCATCATCGACCGCACGCGAAGGAGGACATGAAATGACAGCCGGCTCTCATCCCGACACAACGGCAGGCCGCGATCGCCTTGTCCTGGCGGTCTTCGACGAATATCAGGAGGCCGAGGATGCACGCGCCGCACTTCGAGAGGCCGGCCTGCCCGCCGCGAAGATCCTGCGCGCGCCCCAAGACCTTTCGCCCTCGGCAACCGACGAACCTGCGCTCCCGTCGGGTCTTTCCTTTCCCGATGCGGATCAGCATGCCCTAACCGAAGCGCTGTCGCGCGGTGCCGCAGCCGTGCTGGCCGAGGGCCTGACCAACGCCGAGGCCACCCAGGCCGTCGCCATCCTGTCCGCGATGCCTGCGGTCGACATGAACAGGCGCGAGGCGGAATGGCGTGACGACGGCTGGACCGGGCTTTCCCAAGGCACCTTGCCAGACCCCGTTCGTGGCACGACGCGCGACATGGCTTATACCAACCCGCGGGACGATGACGCCGACACCTATGAAAGCCCGTCAGTCCGCCCGCATCAGCGGGACGAAGCTACCGGGCACATCAGCCGCGACACTCGTGGCGAAACTCCCCGCGTCAGGTGCTATGTCGCCAATCGGTCGGCTTGACGGCCCCCGAACAGCTTTGCAAAAATGAGGTGAGCATGAAAAATCGCGACAAGAACGCAGTCTACATAATCCTGGCCGTGGTTGTCGCAGTGGCCATAGCACTGATCTATTCCTCCGCCGTCCATACGCCGTAGATACCATTCCTCTCGTGAAAGGTCGTCATTTCCCTACGGCAAGGCACGTCGTTGCGCTCATTGACAGCCACGACCATCCGCGGGATAAACATCCCCTGACGCGCCCACGTAATTCAACTGGATAGAATATCCGACTTCTAATCGGGCTGTTGGGGGTTCGAGTCCTCCCGTGGGCGCCAATCTGTCATGTTTTCCATAGCGTTTACAGCACCTTAGACTACGACTGTGGAGCATTATCCCCCGCGCCGTCCCCCACCTTGCACAGGAAGCTAGGGGATGGTCTGGGAAGATAGTTGATGGGTCAGGCTGCATTCTCCGTTGCACGCAGCGCTTCGAAGAGGGTCTCGAAGGCGTCTTGAGCCTTCTGCACCTGTGACGTCGCGGCGGCAGTCACCCCGATCAGAGCGTCGAGTTGACGTCGCCGATGGCCAGTAGCGGCTTCGTCGACATCGTCAACAATGATGCTAAGTGCCGACATCAGCTGCTCGATCTTGCTGATCTCCGCCTGCACCTCATCCAGTTTGCGGTCGGTCAGCATGCTGCACCGCCTTTCGGCAGGTTCACACTGTCCAAGTCGTTGTTGACCTGATCAGCCAATGACCGGGCGATGCGGATCAGGCAGGTGACAGCGTTTGCAGCAGTGCCTGCATCGTCCAGGATCTCGATCGCCTCAATGACGCCACAGAGTTGCAGGGCAGTCGTCTGCACGCCGCTACAATGCTGGCGCAGGGCTTCATCAGACGTGCCGGGGGTGTTATGGCAATGAGTAGCCATTCACGATCTCCTCTAAGATCGGGTTTCGGTTAGGGCCGAGTGGAAGTTGCACCTTTCATTCGGCCTGCTTTCGTGTTAACACGAACACATATTGCCGTCAACTCGTGATAACATGAAATCATCCAAACGCCCGCCGGTCACTGGTACTCTTGTTGGAGTTCGTCTGCAGCCAGACCTTTTGTCATGGATAGATGACGAACGAAGCAAGCTGGATCCTCAGCCTTCGCGGCCTGAGTTGGTGCGCATCTACTTAGAGGAACGGCGCGGCCAGGTCGTTGTCAGAGATTGACTGCTGAGGCCTGAGCCATTCCTGTCGAATGCCTCACCCTGTCTAAATATGTAACGGTCCGATGACAGGTGACCGTGATATAAAAGATCGTGGGACAGTCAGGCAGCGGAAAGGCAGCAGCTATGACAGACTCATTTAGGATTATGACTGCATTTATTCTTGCATCCATATTCGTCGCGCTGTTCGTGGCACTTGATCTGCCACCTCCTCTCCCGGTGCGCGGCTAAAGGCCCCGGCGGCATCACGCGCGCCATTAACCATGACGCACTTTTTCGTGTCCTGCGGAACTTTTTCAAAGTATGGCAGTGGGGTTTGTTTCCCAGAGGATGCGATGAAGTTAGCTATTTTGTCTGCGCTTCTTTGTGCTGCGGCTTTCGTCGGGCGCGCAGCATGTGTGGGCACTGAAGGTTCTCCCTCCTGCACCGGCAATACCGGTAGCAACTACGACGTCTATCGCATCACTGAGCGATGAACTTTCAGGCGGCCAACGGTCCGATCCGGTGGCCCTATCTCGTCATCCCCCGGTGATCGCGTCGAACAGTCCGGCCGACAGCGGTGTGTCGCTCACCATCGGCTGTGCAGATGCGCCCGAGGCGGCATTGCCCATCCGGCGGGCGGCATCGCGCATCCACACCTCGTCCAGCGCCATGATGATCTCGGCATGATGCGGGGGCAGCGGGCGGCGCATCATCTGCGACCATGCGGCCAGCGCTTCCCAGGTGATCGAATTCGGGCCGTGCGGGTGGTGGCTGCGCGCCCGTGACAGCGCCAGGAAGGCGTCGAGGATGTCGCCGCCCACGTCGGGCATCCGGTGCGCCTTGCCCTGCAGCTTGGCTTCCAGCGCGGCGCAGAGGATCTTCTGGAGCTTGCTCATCATGTCCTCCGCCTGCTGCCGGTCTTCTGGTTCATCATGTTGGCGGACGCCCGGCCCTGCGCCGCTGCCGTCTTCTGGCTGATGCGCGCGCTCTGCCCCTCAGCTTCGGACAGAACCCGCGCGATCAAATCCGGTGACAGATCCACCATGATGGACGATGTTCCGCCGCCAGCATTGCTGCCGGATCCAGACAGCATGTTGCGCGTCTGGCTGGCGTTCCACACCCGCGCCGCCCCCGTGGCCTCCAGTTCGGGACCGTTCTCGCCCACGATGCGCAGCCCGCCCTGGTGCATCCCACCCGTGGCGAAGCGTGGCGTCAGCAGCCCGCCGAGGCCGCTGGCGATGCCGCCCATGCCCGGCAGGCCCATCACGGCCTTCATCATCTGCACCTGTGCGATCTGCATCAGCAGGTTGCCGACCGCTTCCTTGGCCGACATGGAGCCGTCGCTGATCGAGCCGAACATATCCGACAGCGCCGCCTTGCCCCGTTCCGACTGGTCCTTGATCTTCTCCAGCCGCTCGGCCGCCTGCTCGGCGTTGAGGCCGGCGGTCACGTAGCCCTGCGCCAGGCGGTCGATCTCGGCCGACAGTTCCGGGGTGATGACCTTGCCGGCCTGCTGGGCCGCGTGCAGCAGTTCGGCGCGGGTGCGGGCGTATTCCAGGGCATCGCCGTATTGCTCGTTGCTGGCGGCTGCCGCGACGATGCTGGCAGCCTCTGCCTCCAGGGCGAGGGTGCGGTCGCGGATCGCCTGCGCCTCCTGCTGGTAGTCGTCCAGCCGCTCGCGGGCAGCGCCCCCACCGCCACCACGGGACCGACTGCCGCCACCCCCGCCCCCGGCCGATCTTGCGGCTCTGCGGGCCTCCTCGGCAGCCAGAGAGGCGGTTGCGAAGTCGGTGGCCTGCTGGGTGGTCAGGGTGGCGCCGCGCTCGCCTGCGAGCTTCCTGACGGCCTCGACCTCACGCTGCAGGCGCAGCTGTTCCTCGGTGGCGCTGTTGCGGGCTTCCTCGGCCGCGGTGAAGCTTTCCGTGGCTGCGCGCTGTGCCTCCAGGCTCTCCAGGCTGGCCGCCTCGGCTGCATGACGATCACGCATGGCCTGCGCCGCCTGCTGGTCCGGGGCCACCCCTGCGGCGCGTGAGAGGGCTGCGCCCATGCTGTTGGCCAGGCTGATGATGCCGCCGATCACGCCGCCCAAGCGCTCAAGCTAACTGATGACGCCCGAGAACTGCACCCGATCGCCGGCGTCCAGTTGATCGAAGGCGGATGCCGCAGCGTCCTCGATGTCGCCCAGCTTGGCTGTGAAGTCCTCGCCAGACACCTCGCCGTCGCGGAAGGCCTCGACCAGCGTCTGCATCTCGCCATACGCCGCGCGCAGTCCGTCAGCCGCGTCATCATAGCCCAAGCTGTCCAGCTTGCTGATGG
>NZ_JAOTBE010000021.1 GCF_026162645.1 Paracoccus rhizosphaerae | reverse complement strand
GCTGCATCCGACGCATCTGTTGCGCGCTTAGCCAGAAATATCTCTTGTCTCTTTTGCTCATGACCAGCGTGAATCACTCAACACGCTGCCATTCAATAGAAATTTATAGGGATGGACCCTAAGACCGGATGTCTTGGCGAGGGCTTGAAGCCGCTTGTGAGATCCAGCTGATGGCAGGCCGTTGATCACGTGTTCAGGTCGGATGTCATCCGACCAAAGTATGCGCATCATATGGCAGAACTGCGCACAGCCCGTGCAGGGCGCGCAAAATTGCGCCGTTACGCAAAATATACCTAAGATTGTATTGATCCTTGATAGGTTAACTTTTAGTTGTTGTCATGACTGGTCTCAACTGGCCGGACCTCGATTGACCTCAAGTCATCTGAACAGGTTGTCAGCATGTGCGCTCCGTCCGAACAGTCGTTTCCCACGATTTTCAGCCTGCCGCCGCAGGTCTGCCGCACCTGCGGCCGACAACGCGCCAACGACTAGACGTTCCGCTGCCGGTGTCCCGACCGACAGGCACCGCGCCGACATTTCTACCCTTTGCAAGACAGAGGACACAGCATGCCGACGACCTTCAACTGGATCTACCTTGGAACCACCACCAGCCGCATCGACGCGGTCGAAGGTGGACTAGAAGGTGGATCGGGCCTCGCTGACAACGTCGCGGTGCTGACCGGCACAAGTTATGGATCGGCGGGAAGTCCGCTTTACTCCCGCGCTGTCACGGCCACGATGACTCCAAGCGGCACGGCTACGAGCTATCAGAATACGGACGTTGCCGGCCAAACCTATTCGACGCCCACCACGGTCGGGGGCACGCCCCAGACGCTGCAGCATGATGCAGTCGGCGTCTATTCCGCAAACATCACCTATGCCGACGGAACGACCTCCGCGACGCCGGTCAACCTGGTCATCGTCCAGGCGCAAACCGGTGAACTGTTCCTTGCTCCACCTCCTTCGACCTCCGGTGTCAACGCCGCGCTGACGTCAAAGCCGATCACCTCGATCCAGTTGATCAGCCCGGTGGCGACCAGCAATACAAACAACACGGTCTTCGCGCTGGACCGCCAAACTGGCGTTTTTGACAACGGCGTGATCGACGGCACAAGCGGCAACGACTCGATCGTCAGCGGCTATGTCGAACCTGGGCTCAGCGGCTCGGACCAGATCGACAACGGCGACGGGTTGACGGGCCCCGCGACTGGATACAACGACGATGTCATCCTTGCCGGCGCGGGCAATGACACGGTGCGGTCGGGCTTGGGCAATGACAGCGTGAACGGGGGGGCGGGTGCCGACAGTCTTGAGGGCGAGGCCGGCAACGACACCCTGATCGGCGGGACGGGCAACGATGTCCTCGACGGCGGCGCGGGCAACGACAGCATCGACGGCGGTGATGACAACGACCTGATCAATCTGACCGGCGCCTTCGGGACCGACACGATCACCGGCGGGGCCGGCAGCGACACGATCTCGGGCAGCGGGCTGGGCGGGGCCAGCACGGTCAACTTCAGCGATGGCTCGGGCAGCTTCGTGAACGGCGGAAACACCGCGAACTTCAACACGATCGAGAGCATCACCACCGGCGCCGGCAATGACACCGTCAACATCAGCGGCGCGCAGGCAGGCAGCTTCTTGACCGGCGAGGGTGCCGACACCATCAACGCGGGCGGCAGCGGCGCCGATGTCATCAACGCCGGGGGTGGCGACGACCTGATCAACCTGTCCGGCGCCTTCGGAGCCGACACGATCACGGGCGGCGCGGGCAGCGACACGATTTCGGGCGCGGGGCTGACGGGGGCCAGCACGGTCACCTACAGCGGCGGATCGGGCAGCTTTGCAAGTGGTGGCAGCACCGCCAGCTTCAACACCGTCGAGGGCATCGCCACGGGCGCCGGCAACGACACGATCGATGCGTCCACGAACGCGACCTCGGCAAGCTTCGTCACCGGCGCCGGCAACGACAGCTTCACGGGCGGCGCCGGCGCAGAGACCGTGAACGGCGGGTCGGGCGATGACACCATCCGCTCGGGCGGCGGCAATGACAGCGTCCTGGCCGGTGACGGCAACGACCTTGTTGAGGCGGGCGACGGCGACGACTTCGTCGACGCCGGTGACGGCGCTGACACCGTCGACGGAGGCATCGGCAACGACACCATCCTGGGTGGGATCGGCAACGACCAGTTGAGCGGCGGCGCCGGAAACGACAGCCTGCTGGGCGGGGCCGGTGCGGACGTCCTTCTGGGCGGTGACGGGAACGACACCCTGAATGGCGGCGAAGGCAGCGACACGCTGACCGGCGGCGCGGGTGACGACGTCTTCGTGGTGACCTCTGGCGACGTCATCACGGATTTCAGCACAGGCAACAGCGGCGGGGCGGCCGATGGCGATGCCACGAACAACGACCGGATCGACCTGTCCGCCTTCTATAATGACAGCAACCTTGCGATCATCAACGCGCAGCGTGCGGGCTTGGGGCTGACGCCCTATCGCTCGACCCTCAGCTGGCTGAAGGCCGATCAGGCCGACGATGGCGTGCTGAACAGCATCACAACCGCGGCGGGCTTCGGCCAGGACTTCACGCTGACGATCCAGAACGGCGGAACCGCGGTCGCCGCCGCGGAGCTGACGACCGAGACTGTCGGCGTGGTCTGCTTTGGCTCGGACGCCATGATCGAGACCGCGGACGGCGCCGTCGCGGCGGGCCAGCTGAAGGTCGGCGATCTTGTCCTGACGCGTGATGCCGGCTTCCAGCCCATCCGCTGGATCGCGCAGCGTCCGCTTGGGGCCGGGATGCTGGAGGCTGATCCTGCGTTACGGCCGGTGCGCATCCGCGCCGGTGCGCTGGGGCAGGGCCTGCCCAAGCATGATCTGATCGTGTCGCAGCAGCACCGCATGCTCGTGCGCTCGAAGATCGCCGAGCGCATGTTCGGCACGCCCGAGGTGCTTGTCGCAGCGAAGCAGCTGATGGTCACCGACGGCATCGATCTGGCGACGGACCTGGACGAGGTGACCTATGTCCACTTCCTGTTCGACGCGCACCAGATCGTCCTGGCCAACGGCGCCGAAACCGAATCGCTCTATACCGGGGCCGAGGCGCTAAAGACCGTTCCGGCCGAGGCGCGGGACGAGATTTTCGCCCTGTTCCCGGAACTGGCGGAGGGCGCGTCCCACCCGGCCGTCCGAGAGCTTCTTTCGGGGCGAATGGGCCGCAAGCTGGCCCATCGCCACGCGCAGAACGGCAAGAAGCTGGTCGCCTGACCAGAGAGAAACGCGGCGCCGTCCCAGGCCGACAAGCCTGCGCAGGCGTCGCGGTTACTCGAAGCGCAGCGTCGCCACGAAGTCCAGAAATGCCGACAGCGCGGCGCTGACATTCTTGCGGCTGGAATAGAGGACATGGACCGGCGCCCCCGGCAGGCCATAGTCCGGCATCACCGCCACCAGGCGCCCCGCCTCCAGATCGTCGGTGACCTGGAAGCGGGGCGTCAGCGCGATACCCTTGCCGGCGACTGCCAGCCGGCGCAGCAATTCGTTGTTGTTGCTTGAAAAGGCGGGGGTGATCTTCTGATAGATCACCTCGCTCCCCTGCCGCAGCGGCCAAGTGCCCGCACCGCGAAGGTTCGTGTAATGCAGGCAGAGGTGATGTCGCAGATCCGACGGATGCTCCGGATTGCCGCGCGCTTGGATATAGTTGGGCGAGGCCACCAGCAGGATCGGCGTGTCGTGCAGGTGGCGCGCGTGCAGGTTGCTGTCTTCCAGAAGCCCGATCCGCAGGACGGCGTCGTATCCGTCGCGGGTCAGGTCGGTGCGCGCGTCCTCCAGCACCACGTCCAATTGGACGTCGGGATATTCGGTCATGAAGCGCAGCAGGTGCGGCTCGAAGACGTTGAGCATGTACTGGACCGGCGCGCCCAGCTTCAGCGGCCCCGAGGCGTGGAGCGTGGTCGAGCGCACGGCCTCGGTCGCCGCGTCCAGCCGCGCGAGGATTCCGCCGACCTCGGTATAGAAGCTCATGCCGGCGGCCGTCGGGGTGACGGCCCGCGTGGTGCGCGTCAGAAGCCGGGCGCCCAGAAAGGATTCAAGATCCGCAATGATCTTGCTGCACATGCTCTTGGACATCACGATGCGCTGAGCGGCAGCCGTGAAGCTGCCTTCCTCGACGACGGCGGCGAAGGCGCGCAGGGCCTTGATGTCCAAGTTGAGTTCCTTCATCGAAACCGACCCTGCGGATGCGAATGACCGCCAGCGCCGGAAGGCGCGGCGGTCAACGGTCTAGTCGCGAGGGCGATGATCGGAAAGATCAATTGTCGCCCTTGGCCGAGAAACGGTCCCCGCGGTCGACCGGTGCGGACCCGACCAGCGACACCGAAACCAGGTCGTCGGCGCCGAGGCCTGCGCGGCGCAGTTCCTTGCTGGTCAGGACCGAACCTGCGGGCACGTCCACCATCTGCGCCGCGGCGACGGTGCTGTCGAACGAAACCGGCTGCGGGCGTTCGTGGCTCGACATTCCGGCGGCATTGGCGGCGGTGGCGAAGGCAAGGGCGCCGAGGGCGAGGGTAATGGCTTTCATCGTTGCATATCCTTTGGTTGGAACGTCGGTTCGTTTCGATGAGGCACAGATAGCCCTCGGTCCCGGCGCCCATTAGACGCAAATTTGCGCCCGCTTTGTTCGATCCCAGGAAACGATCGTGCGGCTGGCAGCCCGCAGGGGCGGGTGCAAGGGAACGTGACGTCCGACGCGGAACCGCTTCATCCGCCCGATGTTATGGCCTCATGGCGCCCCGCGGGTGGGGCGCATCCACAAGGAGATGAACATGCGTGCATTCCTGATGGCTTCGGCTGCGACGACATTCGCCTTCGCAGGGGCCGCAATGGCGCAGACGACCGCGACCGCCTCGACCGATCTCAACGTCCGCTCGGGCCCGGGCGTGCAGCACGAGGTGGTCGGTGCGATCGGGGCCGGAAACGAGGTCAATGTCATCGGCTGCATCGACAGCGCGAACTGGTGCCAGGTCTCGGGCGACGGGCTGGAGGGCTGGTCCTATGGCGACTATCTGACGGTGACGGCGGGCGATGAGGTCGTATCGCTCTATCCGAACCGGCAGGAGGTGGGCGTCACCATCATCGAGGCTCCGGCATCCGATGATGCGTCGGGCCAGGACGCCGCAGTGGGCGGCGTGGGCGGTGCCGCGATGGGCGCCCTGATCGGTGGCCCAATCGGCGCTGTTGCGGGTGCAGCCATCGGCGGGACGGCCGCGGCATCGGCCAGCGTCGAGCCCTCGACCGAGGTGACCACCTATGTCACCACGAACCAAGTCGAGCCGGTTTATCTGGAGGGCGAGGTCGTCCTGGGCGCGGGCATCCCCGAGCCGGTCACCGTCTACGAGATCCCCGGGCAGCCCGACTACCGCTATGCCCAGATCAACGGTCAGACCGTCCTGGTCGACCCGGCCGAGCGGCAGATCGTCTATATCTATCGCTGAATCATGGCAGCCGGGCGGCGGACCCGTCGCCCGGCCGCCGCCTGTGTGCAGGCGGGGCGGCCCCTGTGAGAGGATGAGAACGCGGCCAGCGCAGGCCCCGTCGTCACATCACCGCGCCGATCTGCCAGGGCACGAATTCGACAGCGCCGAAGCCCTGCGCCTCGCTTTTCGTCTCCTCGCAAGAGGCCACGCGCAGCATCAGGTCGAAGATCTGGTGTCCCTTCTCCTCCAGCGTGACGCCGGACAGGATGTCGCCGCAGTTGACGTCCATGTCGGGTTCCATCCGCTGCCACAGGTCCGGGTTCGAGGCGATCTTGATGCAGGGCACCGGGCGATAGCCCGAGACGCTGCCCCGACCGGTGGTGAAGGCGATCAGGTTCGCCCCCGACGCGACCTGGCCCGTGACGGAACAGGGGTCGTATCCGGGGCTGTCCATGAAGACGAAGCCCGGCTGGTCGATCGGTTCGCCATAGCGATAGACGGCCGACAGGGGCGCCGACCCGCCCTTTGCCACGGCGCCCAGGCTCTTCTCCAAAATCGTGGTCAGCCCGCCGCGCTTGTTGCCGGGGGACGGGTTGTTGTCCATCTCTCCAAAGTTGCGGGCGGTGTAATCCTCCCACCATTCCAGCAGGTCGATCAGCTTGCGTCCGGTCGCCTCGTCAGCGCGGCGGGTCAGCAGGTGTTCGGCGCCGTATATTTCGGACGTTTCCGATAGGATCGAGATGCCGCCCTGCGCCACCAGCAGGTCTGACGCCACCCCAAGTGCCGGGTTGGCGGTGATGCCGGAGTAGCCGTCAGATCCGCCGCACTGCATGCCCATCACCAGTTTGGACGCGGGGGCCGGGGCGCGGCTGGCGCGGTTGGCCTCGGCCGCAAGGTCGCGCAGGATCGCCACGCCCTTGTCCACGGTCGCCCGCGTGCCGCCGGTCTGCTGGATTGTCATGTACCGGAACCGCGCACTGTCCTTCAGCGCCTTGCGGTCGATCAGGTCGGGGATCTGCATGACCTCGCAGCCCAGACCGACCATCAGGATCGCCCCGAAGTTCGGGTTCTGGCCATAGCCCGCGATGGTGCGGAACAGGGTCTCATAGCCCTCGCCCTTGGCGGACATGCCGCAGCCGGTGCCGTGGACGATCGGCACGATGCCGTCGACGTTCGGGAAATCACGCAGCCAGCCCTGCCGCTCGGCCTCTTCGGCGATGAACCGGGCGACGGAACCGGCGCAGTTCACCGATGTCAGGATGCCAAGGTAGTTCCGAGTCCCGACCCGACCCGACGGGCGGTGGAAGCCGTCGAACGTCGCCTCGGTCGCCGCGTGGGGCAGGGGCTCGGCGGCGGTGCCAAAGCCATGATCCTGCCGATGCGCGCCCATGCCCAGGTTCTGGATATGCACATGTGCGCCCGGCGCGATGGCCCGGGTCGCGGTGCCGATGATCTGGCCGTATTTCAGCACAGGCTCGCCTGCGGCGATGGCGCGGATGGCGACCTTGTGGCCCGCCGGAATGGCCTCGGCTGCCGTCACGTCGCCGGTCAGCGCCATGCCGGGTGCCAGAGGCTTCAGGGCCACCATGATGTTGTCGCGGTCGTGCAGCCGAAGCGCAAGCGGGGCCAGAGAGGCAGGCAGTTCGGTCACGGGGTCACAGGGTCCTGACGGTCTTGTTGCGGTCGATGCGCCGTGAAGGCCGGATCGCCAAGTCTGGCGGCGTCTTCGGGGATTGGCGCCCTGACATTGTGCAGAGGATGTTCAGCAAGTCTGCACGAGTCAACGTCTCCCGGAAGGTCCGACCGCCTGCCACAGCCGATTTTCTGCAATGCGGCATTGACGGGTTCTATTCTTTGCCATAGCAATTCCATGACGACATAAAATTGCGCAACCATCGAGGTGTCGCCATGCCCGAGAAGGACAAGCCCTGGCTGTTCCGCACCTATGCGGGGCATTCCACCGCCGCGAAGTCGAACGCGCTCTATCGCAGCAACCTGTCGCGGGGACAGACCGGGCTGTCGGTGGCGTTCGATCTGCCGACCCAAGCCGGCTATGACAGCGACCATGTTCTGGCGCGGGGCGAGGTCGGCAAGGTCGGCGTCCCGGTCTGCCACCTAGGCGACATGCGCACGCTGTTCGACCAGATCCCGCTGGAGCAGATGAACACCTCGATGACGATCAATGCGACGGCGCCCTGGCTTCTGTCGCTGTACATCGCTGTGGCCGAGGAGCAGGGGGCCGACATCTCGAAGCTGCAGGGGACGGTGCAGAACGACCTGATCAAGGAATACCTGTCGCGGGGGACCTATATCTGCCCGCCCAAGCCCAGCCTGGCGATGATCACCGACGTCGCGGCCTATACCCGCGAACACCTGCCCAAGTGGAACCCGATGAACGTCTGTTCCTATCACCTGCAAGAGGCTGGCGCGACGCCGCAGCAGGAGCTGGCCTATGCGCTGGCCACGGCCATCGCGGTGCTGGACGACCTGAAAGGCAAGGTGCCGGACGCCGAATTCCCCGCGATGGTCGGGCGGATCAGCTTCTTCGTGAATGCCGGCATCCGCTTCGTGACGGAGATGTGCAAGATGCGCGCCTTCACCGAGCTTTGGGACGAGATCTGCCGCGACCGCTACGGGATTGAGGAGGAGAGATATCGCCGTTTCCGCTATGGCGTTCAGGTCAACAGCCTTGGACTGACCGAGCAGCAGCCCGAGAACAATGTCTATCGCATCCTGCTGGAGATGCTGGCGGTGACGCTGTCGAAGAACGCGCGGGCGCGGGCGGTGCAGCTGCCCGCCTGGAACGAGGCACTGGGCCTGCCGCGGCCCTGGGATCAGCAATGGTCGCTGCGGATGCAGCAGATCCTGGCCTATGAGACCGACCTGCTGGAGTTCGGCGACCTCTTCGATGGCAATCCGGCGGTGGCTGCCAAGGTCGAGGATCTGAAGCAGGGCGCGCGGGAGGAGCTGGCGCTTCTGGACCAGATGGGCGGGGCCATCGCGGCCATCGATCACATGAAGGCGCGGCTGGTCGAATCGAATGCCGCGCGCCTCGGCCGGATCGAGGCGAACGAAACCGTGGTCGTCGGTGTGAACCGCTGGCAGCAAGGCGAGCCGTCGCCGCTGACCTCGGGCGAGGGCGCGATCATGGTCGTCGATCCCGAGGTCGAGGCGGACCAGATCGCCCGGCTGCAGGCTTGGCGCGAAGCCCGCGACGAGGGGGCCGTCGAGGCCGCCCTCGTCGCGCTGCGCCTGGCGGCGCAGAGGGGCGACAACGTGATGGCGCCCTCGATCGCGGCGGCGAAGGCGGGCGTTACGACCGGCGAATGGGCGGGCGTGATGCGGGCTGTGCATGGCGAGTACCGCGGCCCGACCGGCGTGTCGGCCAGCCCGTCCAACCGCACCGAGGGGCTGGACGACATCCGTGAGGCGGTGGACGCTGTCAGCAGCCGACTTGGCCGAAGGTTGAAATTCCTGGTCGGCAAGCCTGGGCTGGACGGACATTCGAACGGCGCCGAGCAGATCGCCTGCCGCGCCCGCGATTGCGGCATGGACATCACCTACGAGGGCATCCGCCTGACCCCCGAGGAGATCGTGCGGCGCGCGCAGGAGGAGGAGGCCCATGTCGTCGGCCTCTCGATCCTGTCGGGCAGCCACCTGCCGCTGATCGCCGACCTGATGGCGCGAATGCGCGAGGCGGGGTTGGACCACGTCCCGGTGATCGTGGGCGGGATCATTCCCGACGAAGACGCCCGGCGCCTGTCGGCGATGGGCGTGGCGCGGGTCTATACGCCGAAGGATTTTCAGCTGAACACGATCATGAAGGACATCGTCGGGCTGGTGGAACCGGGGGCGGCTGCAGCCTGACCGCAGGCTGCCGCTCAGGTGCTTGATCGTCAGGGGCGCCTTGTCCGAGGCAAGTCTGGCACAGCCGCAAGATGGCGTTGGCGTCCGGGCTGCCGGATCGCACAGCCGCATGATGTTCATTGGAGTGGCCCGCCTGCGAATCGACGGCGGGGCCGATGATCAGGTCATCTCACCGATCCGGCGCATGCTCCGCCGGATCGGTGACGCGGGTCTATCGCCGTCCGCCGAAGAGCCTGCTCAGCAACCTCGACAGCCCCGAACCGCCCGCCGCGGCTGGCTGAGAGGTAGGGGTGGGCTTCGGTCGAGGCGGTGGCGTGCTGGCCCGGGCTTCGGCAGGGGCCGGCGATGCCGAGGGTTTCGACGGGGCGGGCGACGGCTTGGCCTGCCGATTTGCCGCATGGGTCGCGATCGCGTCCATCAGCGGCGGCGACAGGGTATCGTAAGGCGTCAGCCCCAGTTCCCTCAGGCGCGCGCGGATACCATCCATACGTGACGGATCGACGCCGGATTCGATGACCGAGCTGACGAAGGCGGCAAATTCTGGCGGCGACCAGCCGTCCTCGGGCGACAGTTCGGTATGGACGAAGTCGAGGCCGTAGAACGGGTGGTCCTTGTTTTCGATCCGGCCGTACATATGGACGCCGCAGACGCGGCAGGCATGGCGCTGGATCGGTGCGGCGGCATTGACCACCTGAAGCTTGTCGCCGTTCTCGATCACCTCGACCGCATCGCGCGAAACGACGGCGATCTGGCTGAAGACCGCACCGTCGGGCTTCCAGCACTTGGTGCAGCCGCAGACATGGTTGTGCGCTGTCTGCGCGTCGACACGGACCTTCACGGGTCTGTCGGTGCAATGACATGTCAGTACGCCGCCGGAAAAACCCGGCTGGCCTTGCCTGACGCCATTGTCGACGGCAGGGTGGATAAGCACGTTCTGGGCTGTTGCCATGGCCCTCTCCTCCGATGACCAGATGGCCCAGCCTGTTCTCTGCAAGAGCGGTCGTCAAGCTGGCAGAAGGTGGTAGATCGTTGGGGTTGCGGCGGGTTCGGCGGCCTTGGCCCGTGAAGCACCGCGGCCAGATCCGGAACAATCCGCCCCCGGGGATCGTTGGCCGATCAGCAACAACCCCGAGGAGTATCGCCATGGCTGCCATTCACCCGCATGACGCCATGCATCCCGCATATGGCGCGATGCCGGGACTTGCGACGCTGACGCACTTTGCGGCCGGCTTTTTCACGCTGACGCTCTTCTGCGACATCTTCTACAGCCAGACCGTCCTGCTGATGTGGCAGGACTTTGCCTCGTGGCTGCTGTTCTTCGGCCTGATTGTGGGCGGTATCGCGGCGGTGCTGTGGCTGGTGGGGTTCGCCACTGGCCGCCTGCGACCGGTATGGGGCGCGGTGGTCCTGCAGGCCGTGGTACTGGTCTGTGCGTTGATCAACAGCCTGATCCACGCAGGCGACGGCTGGATGGCGGTGGTCCCCTGGGGGATCGCGATGTCAGCGCTGACATGCCTGCTGATGCTGGTGGCCGCCCTGCTGAACCGCCGGGCTGCCCACCGCCCCCTGCAACGCGCTTGAGAAGGACGATCCCACGATGAAGACCTTGGCACATTCCACGGCGCGCACGATGCTTCTGGGCGGAGGGGCCGCAATGGCTCTGTTTATTGGCGGCACCGGCCCGGTCCTAGCACAAGAGGCGCAGCCCGATGACTTCGACATCAGCAGCCAGATCGGCCCCGATCCCGTCCTGCCAGAGCCGAATTTCGTCAACCTGCTTCCCAGCGTGAAGGTGGCCGAAGTCACGGGCTGGGCTGAAGGACAGACCCCGATCGTTCCCGAAGGCCTGGTGGTCACGCCCTATGCCACGGATCTTGCCCATCCGCGCACCGTCCATACGCTTCCGAACGGTGACGTGCTGGTCGTGCAGTCCCGCGGCCCCGAGGGGAAGCCGAAATACCGCCCCAAGGACTATATCCGCGGCTGGATCATGTCGTTGGCAGCAGGTGGCGGCGGTGGCCCCCAGCGGGATAGCAACCTGATCACCCTGCTGCGCGACACCGACCGCGACGGGGTCGTTGACGAACGCCATGACCTGCTGACGGATCTGCATTCGCCGTTCGGCGTCGCCTGGATCGACGACACGCTCTATGTCGCCGAGGCGGACGCGGTCGTGACCTATCCCTATGCCCTGGGCGACACCGCCATCACGGCCGAGCCAGAGGTCCTGACGCCGCTGCCTGGCGGGCCGCTGAACCACCACTGGACGAAGGACCTGGCGCTCAGCCCCGACGGGACGATGCTCTATGCCTCGGTCGGCTCGAACTCGAACGCGGCCGAGAACGGCATGGAAGCCGAAAAGGGCCGGGCGGCGATCTGGCAGATCGACCGCGCCACCGGTGCGTCCAGGATCTATGCCTCGGGTCTGCGCAATCCGAACGGCCTGACCTTCCATCCCGCGACCGGAGAGCTGTGGGCGGTCATCAACGAACGTGACGAGCTGGGGCCGAACCTTGTGCCCGACTACATGACATCGGTGCAGGAGGGGGCGTTCTATGGCTGGCCCTACAGCTATTACGGCGATCATGTCGACGAGCGCGTGCGGCCAGCGCGCCCCGATCTCGTGGCGGCTGCCATTGCGCCCGACTATGCCCTGTCCAGCCACGTCGCGGCCTTGGGGCTGACCTTCACGAACGGCTCGGCAATGCCGGAACCCTATGCCGATGGCGCCTTCGTGGGTCAGCACGGCAGCTGGAACCGTGACGCGTTCAACGGCTACAAGGTCTCGTTCGTGCCGTTCAGCGACGGGCGGCCGTCCGGCATGGCGCAGGACGTCGTGACCGGCTTCATCGACGGCGACGAGGCGCATGGCAGGCCAGTCGGCGTGGGCATCGACGGCACGGGCGCCCTGCTGGTCGCTGACGATGCCGGGAACACGGTTTGGCGGGTCGCCGCCGCTGACGGGCAGGTCACCGACGCACCCATCGGCAGCGACCGCGTCCAGGCAAGCACGGAAGGCGCTGCGCCGGCAGACACGGCCGAAGCCCTGCCCGCACCGCTGGCCCCCCAGACCGAGATCCCGGCGACGCAGCCGGAACCGCAGGTCGAGTCCGCCCCGTCCGTGGATCCGCTTCCGCCTGCAGAATGACGGGCGGGGCGATCACCCTGCCTCGGTTCCTCATGCCGCAGGTCGCGCAGCAGCGTCATCTGCGGCAGCGTTCAGCCGGGGCGATGGCACCGAAGCCCTCTCTTGTGCAGCGGGCGGCATCGATCGTCCGGCTGCCCCAGGCTCGTCAGTGCATCGCCAGGATGCGCGCCGGGCCGCCTGTTCCGCCCCGGTGCTTCGGTGCGCCGATGAAGATGGTCGCGCCAGCGGGCGGAAGCTGATCAAGGTTGGCCAGCCCCTCGATCCCGAAGCGGCCCGACGGAAGCCACGAATAGTGCACCGCGAAGTCGGCTGAATTGCCAGGGTCCAGCGACATGGTGTCGACGCCGATGGACGCGGCCCCGGCCTCTGCCAGAAGATCGGTCGCGGCTTTCGAGAAGCCCGGAAACGCCAGCTTGCCGTCGGGGCCGTTCCTCCAGGACGGGTCGCCGATCCGAGCTGTCCAGCCCGAGTTCATGGCGACGCAGGCACCCGCCGGAATGGCACCATTGGCCGAGATCCAGGCCTCGATATCCGCAGGCTCGACCATCGCATTGGGATCTTCGGCCGCCTTGGCCGAGATGTCGACGATGCAGAGGGGGGCGATCAGGTTCTCGACCGGCAGCGCGTCCACCGATGCGGCGCCTTCGGCGAAATGCAGCGGCGCGTCGATGTGGGTGCCCGTATGCTCGAAGATCGTCAGCTTGTAGAGGTGATAGCCGTCGGGGTCGAAATTCTTGTCGACCTCGTAGAGGATGCCGGGCTTGCCGTCGAAGGTCGGGAAATCGCTGTCATAGGTGTGGGTCAGGTCCGTCACGCGTCCGCCGGACTGCGCCAGGGCCGGCCGGGCCGACAGCGCACCCGCCGCGACCCCCATCGCCGCCGTCGCCGCGGCCCCGGTGAACAGGCGACGGCGCGACAGCATGTGACGCTTCACGTCTTCGATCAGGCATGCAGTGCACATCGGCAACTCCGGGTCGTGGGCATGCCTCATCGAACGCCTGCGAAGACGGGCCTGTCAAGCATCCTGCCACGGGCCGGGTTGCATCTGCGGCTTTTTCGGGCGCAACCTGCCGCAGGCGAGACCCGACAGGCACGGGACCTGGCGGTCCAGGACATGCAGGAGGAGAGACATGGTCGACCTGACCGGACGAACGGTTCTGATCACTGGAGCAAGCCGCGGCATCGGCGCGGCCGCGGCCCGTACCTTCGCCGAGGCGGGTGCGCAGGTGGGCGTCATGGCCCGCGACCGCGCCGCGGTGCAGGATCTGGCGGACGAGATCGGAGGCTTGGCGCTGCCCGGCGACGTCGCCAGCGCAGCCGAGGTCGAGCAGGCCGTCGCGGCGCTGGTCGAGCGGTTCGGCCGCCTGGACATCCTGGTCAACAACGCTGGCCTGATCGGCCCGATCTCGGACATGGCGGCCGCCGATCCCGAGGATTGGGGTCAGGCGATCGACGTGAACCTGAAGGGCGTCTTCCACGGCATGCGGGCGGCACTTCCGGTGATGAGGGCGCAGGGCGGCGGTACCGTGCTGACGGTCGGCTCGGGGGCGGCCCATGCGCCGCAGGAAGGTTGGAGCGCCTATTGCGCCAGCAAGGCCGGTGCCCTGATGCTGACCCGGTCGCTGGACCACGAGGCGCGGTCCGACGGCATCCGCGCCATCAGCCTGTCGCCCGGCACGGTCGCGACCGACATGCAGGCGGCGATCCGGACCAGCGGGATCAACCCGGTCAGCCAACTCGACTGGTCGGTGCACATTCCCCCTGAATGGCCCGCGCGCGCGCTGGCCTGGCTGGCCGGTCCCGCCGGCGACGGCTTCCTGGGAGAGGAGGTTTCGCTCCGCGACCACGGGATCCGCCGCCAGATCGGCCTGATCTAGACCGCGCTTCTTGCAGGCCTCTTTCGCCCTTGGCGACTGCGCCGCGATGCCGGGGGCATGCTGTCCGGCGGTCGGCGGAGCGCAGCAGCGTGGCGCTGGTATGGTCCTGGTTAACGGTTCCGGACGCCCAAGGCCAAGTTCATCAGCAGCATGGTGTTTCGCCGCAGCGCGATGGCCGCGTCCTGCCTGATGTCGGTTATCGGCGCGGGCGGCTAGCGGGATCTGGACAGCGGTGTGGCCGGTCGTGGTGTGCAGATTCGCCGCGACGTCTTGGCCCGACGCATCGCAATGTCTGCCGATTTTGCAAGGGCACGGGCATCAGACGCCGTCATTAGTAAATCTGTTCCCTTGCCTGCTCAACTCGCGGACGGCGATCAAGTTGTCCTCGGGCAGCATCATGGAGCCGAATTTGATGCCCGCCCCGCCCGCAAGCGGCAGCGGCACGGGCATTATCGCAGATCAGCCTGACAAGCCGATGCCCGTGGCGCCTAGCCGATGCAGCGTGTCGAGCTTGATCGGCCCGCCAACCTGAAGGACCGCGACGGCCACCTTGTTCTGATCCTTTGATGCGGCCGCTGCGAAAGCACCCTTGTTGCCAGACCCTTCAAGCGAGGCAGCATGGTCAGGCAAGACAATATGGGTTGTCATCCCTCCCGACATCGCTTCGCCCCGCGCCCTGGCAGCGCCCGTGCCGCCGCCGGGATCGACAGGTTCCGCTGCATGGCGAAGAAGCGTCTGCGGCAGCGAGGCAGTTGGCTTTGACAGGACAGCCTCGGCGGCGGGCCGCCTTGATCACATCGCCCCTACACCCGGAGCGATGTTCTTCACTCTCAAGGGCCCTGATTCAGCGCTTCGACCTTTTCGGAGGCAACGTGGGTGGTTGGGGTGGCACCCTCATCGGACGTCTGCGCCTTTCACGTCACGGCGACGCCGCAGCGCCGGTGGTGGGACAGGATCGCCGCACATCAGGTTTTGAAAACTGTTAAATACTGCGCTGTCCGATGATGGCGGCAGACGAGGGAACGTCGGACGCGGTGGGCTTTGTGCCGTTTCACGCCGGGCAGCCTGCACGGCCCGTGCATCGGCTGGCAAGCCATGTTAGCTGAAATGGCAATACCTCCTGTCGAAAGGCCGAACATGCCACGTCTGAACCGCCGCCACATGTCGATGGGACTGCTTACCGCCCTTGCGGCCTGCGGCAGCGCGAGGGGGCCCGAGTTCAAGACGTATAACGGGCCGCCGGTCACGCAGGTGGTGGTCCAGAAGGGGCAGCGCCGGATGCATCTGCTCAGCGGGCAGACGGTACTGCGGTCCTTCGACTTCGGGCTGGGGAATCAGCCTGTCGGCCACAAGCAGTTCGAAGGCGACGGCCGGACGCCTGAGGGTCTGTACTTCATCGACCGCTTCAATCCGCGCAGCCGCTATCACCTGTCGGTCGGGATCTCTTATCCGAACGACAGGGACCGGGCCTTTGCCGCGCAGTTCGGCCGCGATGCCGGTGGCGACATCATGTTCCACGGCCGCGGACCCGAGGGGCGCGCGCTGGCCCCCAAGAACCGCGACTGGACCGCCGGTTGCATCGCGCTGACCGATGACGAGATCGAGGACGTCTACTCGATGCTGCGGCTGAACACGCCGGTGATGATCTATCCCTGAAGCACGCTGGTCGCTGCAACGCCGGGCGTAGGCGCCCTCACCAAGCCGCTGATCTGAGGCCGCAGGATGCGGAGCAGGCGATAAGGCCGCACGAGACGAACAGCGCCGCGTGCAACTGGTCGCCTCGGACAAAGGCCGGTTCGGGTTGCCGATCCTGGGCCAGAGGTTGTCCTGAGACGTCGAAGGCGACCGGATCTGGCCGTGACGGGTGATGGCGGAAGCGTTGGATGTCTTGCCCCACCGCGCGGCAGTCGGTCCGGAGCCGGAAGCGGGAGCCGAGACCTGCCGTTTCGGCAACCGACAGGCACCTGATACAGAGCCCGCCGAGGTCGGCGGATTGATTGTCAGCCAGCCGCCCGGTCTCGCAGTGGCCGGCACGCCGGCGCAGGTGGTGCGGTGTGCCAGCTTATGGTGGGCGCCTTACTCTGCGGGCACGGCGGCCGTCTTTGCGGACGGGGCGTTGCGATCCAGTCCCGGAGAGGTGCGGTGGTGGGTGGCATAGATCATCGCGCCCACGAAGGTCAGGCCGCCAACCAGATTGCCGACGACGGTCGGGATCTCGTTCCAGATGAGTTAGTCGCCGATGGTGAAGTTGCCGCCCAGAAGCAGGCCCGCCGGGAACAGGAACATGTTCACGATATAATTTCCGACCGACACGCTGGTCGACATCATCACCGCGACGACGCTGGTGGACCCCATCCAGTTGCACATGCCCGCACGCACGAACAGCGTCAGCATCCCCGCCGCGCCATGCGCCGCACAGCCGACTGTCCGGCCCTCTCCGATATGACCGATCTTCTCGCCCACCGCGTTCGGGGCTTCGGACCAGCCGAAGGTGACGATGATCGCCATAAAGATCGCGACCGTGAAGGCGCCGGCAAAGTTGCCGCAGAAGACCAGGCGCCAGTTCCGCAGCATGCCCTTGGGCGTCACGCCCCGCCGCCTGTCGATCAGCGCCAGCGGCACCAGCGTGAAGACGCCGGTCAGAAGGTCGAAACCCAGCAGGTAAAGCATGCTGAAGCCCGCCGGGAACAGCAGCGTGCCGATCAGCGGGTTGCGGGTGTTAACCGTCACGGTCACGGCAAAGGCTGCCGCCAGCGTCAGGATTGCCCCGGCCATATAGGCGCGGATCAGCGTTTCCTTGGTCGACATGGAGACCTTGGTAACTCCGGAGTCGATCATCTTCTTGGCGAAGTCGGTCGGGTTGACGTATGACATCGGGGTCGTCTTTCCTTCGTTGGTTCGCTTACCAGTTGGCGTTGGACAGGTACTTGCCCGACATGGTTATGCGGACGCGGTCGCTCTTGGGGTGTGGTTTGCGGTCCAGGTGCATCGAGAAGTCGATGGCCGACATGATCCCGTTGCCGAATTCCTCGTTGATGAGCGACGTCACCGTCAGGCCGTAGGCGCCGACGATCTCGTAGAGGCGATAGATGCAGGGCCGGTCGGCACCGCGTGGTCCCAGATCTTCAGCAGCGCCGCCATAGGTGCGGAAGATCGAGGCGGGGATCGAATAGCCCGCGCCGACCATTCCGGCGGTCTTCACGTCAAGGCCATAGGCGCCGATCAGGTAGTGCGGCAGCCACAGCGCCAAGGCCACAAAGGCGCCGAAGCTGAAGAAGTAATAGGCCGAGAAGCGCCAGACCTGCAGGTTCTTCAGCGGTGCGAGGTCGGCCTTCAGGCCGCGGCGCGGTGCGGCACCCTCTCGGCGGGCGGCGGTCACCGGGTCGTCCTTGCCGAGCAGCCAGAACAGGATTGCCGTGACGGCCAGGGCGACCGCCCAGATCTGCGCCGTCGCCTGCCAGCCGACCGCGACCATGACAAAGGGGGCGACGAACTTGGTGACGGCGGCGCCGACATTGCCGACCCCGAAGATGCCAAGCGCCGTGCCCTGCCGCCCGTCATCGTAGAAGCGCGAGACATACGCGACGCCGACGGCGAACGAACCGCCGGCGACGCCCACGCCAAGAGCGGCGATCAGCACTTGCAGATAGGTGCTGGCCCAGCCAAGCGCAAAGGTCGCCACGGCCGCGGTCAGCATGGTCAGGGTGTAGGCAAACCGACCGCCCAGACGGCACAGCCTTCGCGTCTGTTCACGTTCCTGCAAGACGAGGCGTCACAGTCTGAAAGGACGCTATGTGCCGCCCGTCGCACGTGGCATGATGGCGGCAGCGGTTTCAAATAGTGGTACGGGTGTGACAGGTTTCTTTTTGCCAAGCCGCACGGGCTATAGCCGCAGCGAGGCGCTGTCCGATGCCATCGTGCACGGTGTCGGCCTGGCGGCAGCGCTGCTGGCCGTGCCGATCCTGATCTTGCGATCGTGGTCGCAGGGTGTGGAGCTGCCCGGCATCGCGGCGCTGGCGATCTATGGGGTCGCGCTGATCGCGATGATCCTCTGCTCGACGCTCTACAATATGACCCATCCCGCGAGGTGGAGCGAGGTTCTGCGCCGGCTCGATCACTCGGCCATCTATGTCAAGATCGCCGCGACCTACACGCCCTTCGCCCTGATCTCGCCCGAGCCTGCTGGCTGGTTCCTCTTGTGGATCTGGGGCTGCGCAGGTCTGGGCGCCGCGCTGCGCAGCTTCGCGGGTGACTTCTGGCGCGGACCGGCGATCGGTCTCTATCTCGTCATGGGCTGGTCAGGGGCGGTCGCCGGCGGCGCGCTGTTCGAGGGCATGTCGCCCACGGTCTTCGCGCTCATCCTGGGCGGAGGGATCCTCTACACCATCGGCTTCGTCTTCCACCTGTCGCCGCGTATGCCGTTCCATCGGACGATCTGGCACGTCTTCGTCATCGGGGCGAGCGCGGTCCTTTTCGCGGCCGTCGCAGCCCACGCGCTTGGCCGGCCCGGCCCCGGCGCGCTGCAGGTGACCGTCGAGGCGGAAACCCATGCGGCGGGCTCGCCCGCCAATGGCTTGCAGCCCCGGCGGCAGGATGCGGTGCGGCCGGGTTGAGGTTTGGCAGGTGACAGGGCGACGGGTTGGCGGCTGCCTATCACCGGACGTGATATCGCCTGACGCTCGACGCCTGCGCAAGGATCTGCGGTTGGAGTCCGCATCCCATATTACGGGACAGAGGCTGCAAACTGCATGGCGTCAAGGTCGTGCCATGCCAGTGGCACGGCACTGACCAGCCTTGTGCAGGGGGGGCGGCCGGGTCGAAGTGCTGTGTGAGCCCGCTTCCCAAGGGGCATCGTGCGCAGTACGTCCCCACGCAGCAGATGCCACAGTCACGGCCTTAAGTGTCGGCAGAAGGTTCCTGCCGCTGCCGCGGAGGCATACAGGAACCGCACGCCGCCCCTAGGCCGTATCTCGTCCGCAGACCGCGGCGACCCAGGCGGGGCCACCGCTGTGGCCTTGGGTTGCCTCTAGACGAGGCGACCTTCCTGCATCGCGGCGCGGACGAAGCCTGCGAACAGCGGCGCGGGCTCGAAGGGCTTCGATTTCAGCTCAGGATGGGACTGGACGCCGATGAACCAGGGGTGGTCGGCATATTCGATCACCTCGGGCAGCTTGCCGTCTGGCGACATGCCCGAGAAGCACAGGCCTGCATCCTCCAGGCGGGCGCGATAGGTGGCGTCGACCTCGTACCGGTGGCGGTGGCGATCCTCGATCTCTGTCACGCCGCCATAGATCTCGGAGATGCGGGAGCCTTCGGTCAGCACCGCCGTATAGGCGCCAAGCCGCATCGTGCCGCCCTTGTCGTCGCCGACCTTGCGCTGGACCATATAATTGCCCTGTACCCATTCCTTGAGGTGATAGACGACCGGGGTGAAGCGCGTCTGCCCCGCCTCGTGGTCAAACTCTTCGGAGCCTGCATCGGGCATGTCGGCCAGATTGCGCGCGGCCTCGATCACGGCCATCTGCATGCCCAGGCAGATGCCCAGATAAGGCACCTTCTTCTCGCGCGCATAGCGGGCCGCGGTCACCATGCCTTCGGTCCCACGCTCTCCGAAGCCGCCGGGAACGATGATGCCGTGATAGCCGTCCAGAAGATGCGCGCCTTCGCCCTCCAGCTTTTCGCTGTCGACCCAGTCGGCCTTGACGCGGACCCGGTTCGCCATGCCGCCATGGGTCAGTGCCTCGGCGATGGATTTGTACGCGTCTTCCAACTGCGTGTACTTGCCCACGACGGCGATGTTCACCTGGCCCTCGGCATGTTCCAGGCGGTCCATGACGTCTTCCCACTTCGACAGGTCTGGGCGCGGAGCCGGACTGATCTGGAAGGCGTCGAGGACGGCGCGGTCGAGGCCGGCACGGTGATAGGCCAGCGGTGCCTCGTAGATTGTCTTGAGGTCATAGGCCGGAATAACGGCATCCGGGCGCACGTTGCAAAAGAGCGCAATCTTGGCGCGTTCCTTCTCCGGGATCGGGTGCTCGGACCGGCAGACCAGCACGTCGGGCGCAAGGCCGATCGACTGAAGCTCCTTCACGCTGTGCTGGGTGGGCTTGGTCTTCAGCTCGCCACTCGCGGCCAGATAGGGCAGCAGCGTCAGGTGCATGAGGATGCATTCGCCGCGCGGACGCTCGTGGATGAACTGGCGGATCGCCTCGAAGAAGGGCAGGCCCTCGATGTCACCGACGGTGCCGCCGATCTCGCACAGCATGAAATCGACCTCGTCCGCGCCGATCGCCAGGAAGTCCTTGATCTCGTTCGTGACGTGGGGGATCACCTGGATGGTCTTGCCCAGGTATTCACCCCGGCGCTCCTTCTCCAGCACGTTCGAATAGATCCGGCCCGACGATACGCTGTCGGTGCGCCGTGCGCTGACGCCAGTGAAGCGTTCATAATGGCCCAGGTCCAGATCGGTTTCCGCGCCATCGTCGGTCACGAAGACCTCGCCATGCTCGAACGGGCTCATCGTGCCGGGATCGACGTTCAGGTAGGGGTCCAGCTTGCGCAGCCTGACGGTAAAGCCGCGAGCCTGCAGCAGCGCCCCCAGCGCCGCCGAGGCCAGACCCTTGCCAAGGGACGAGACGACGCCGCCGGTGATGAAGATGTAACGCGCCATGAGGCCCCCGTGATGTGCAAGTTCTGTCAGTCTGCGGGCCGCCTGGACGACCAGCATCACGGGAGTCGGACAATAACCCAATAGCCCCGTGGCCGCAACGGACCGCAAGTTCGGTGGGGGCGGCAGGACGCCGCCCCGGTCGGTGGTGTGCTGATTAGTTGGCGGGCGGAACCTGCGGCTCGGCCGCGGGGGGCGTGACCGCTTCGGCCGCCGGTGCCGGGGCTTCGGTTGCCGGTGTCGCGGCTTCGGGCGCGTCAGCGGCGGGTGCGGGCTCGGGCGCCGGCGGGGTCAGCGGGTTGCCGCCGGTCGCGGGCGGCGGGGTATAAGCCGGAAGACCGGGCAGCGCGGGTGCATCGGGCTGGCTGCTTTCGGGCACGCCCAACTGGTCCAGGACCGATCCCGTCGTCGCCTGCCGCGCCGCCAGAACCGTCAGCCCCAGCGAGGTGCAGAAGATCGCGATGCCGAAGATCCAGGTCAGCCGCGTCATGGCATTCGCCGCCTGACGGCCGGACATGACGCCGCCTGCGCCACCACCGCCGCCCATGCCCAGCCCGCCCCCTTCGGAGCGTTGCAGCAGCACGACCCCGGTCAGCAGCACTGCCAGGATCAGATGGACGGTCAGAATGACGTTTTCCACGGCTTTCGGCCTTTCATTTGCGGACGCGCCTATCTAGTCACCCCGACAGGTGATGGCAAGCAAGAGTGTCCCATGACGGCGGTGATGATCCAGGGCACCGGCTCGAATGTCGGAAAGTCGCTGCTGGTCGCGGGGCTGTGCCGGGCCGCACGCCGCCGGGGGCTGTCGGTCGCGCCCTTCAAGCCGCAGAACATGTCGAACAACGCTGCGGTGACGGGTGACGGAGGAGAGATCGGCCGCGCGCAGGCGCTGCAGGCGCGGGCCTGCGGTCTTGATCCGCATACCGACATGAACCCGGTCCTGCTGAAGCCCGAGACCGACACTGGATCGCAGGTGATCCTGCAGGGGCGCGCCATTGGGCGGGCGCAGGCGCGGGACTATGCCGCGCTGAAGCCACGCCTGCTGGAGGGCGTCTTGGACAGCTTCGCGCGGCTGCGTGCCGCGCATGACCTGGTCATCGTCGAAGGCGCCGGCAGCCCGGCCGAGGTGAACCTGCGTCCCCGCGACATCGCCAACATGGGCTTTGCACGGGCCGCGGGCGTGCCGGTGGTGCTGGCGGGCGACATTGATCGGGGCGGGGTGATTGCGCAGATCGTGGGCACGCAGGCGGTGATCGATTCGGACGACGCGGCGATGGTCCGGGGGTTCCTGATCAACAAGTTCCGCGGTGACCCGCGCTTGTTCGACGACGGCTATCGTCTGATCGAGGAGCGCACCGGCTGGCACGGCTTTGGCGTCCTTCCGTGGTTCGCGGGCGCCCACCGCCTGCCGGCCGAGGATGCGGTCGATCTGCGCAGCGGCGGGGGCGAAGGGCTGCACGTTGTCTGCCTGACCCTGTCGCGGATCGCCAATTTCGACGATCTCGACCCGCTGGCGGTCGAACCCGGCGTGCGTCTGACGATGCTGAGGGCCGGGCAGGTGATTCCCGGCGATGCGGATCTGGTGATCCTGCCGGGGACCAAGTCCACGATGGGCGATCTGGCCTTCCTGCGCGCGCAGGGCTGGGACGTGGATCTGGCCGCGCATCGGCGGCGTGGTGGCTATGTGCTTGGCATCTGCGGTGGCTACCAGATGCTGGGTCAGCAGATCATCGACCCATCGGGCTCGGACGGCGTGGCGGGGCAGGTGCCGGGGCTGGGGCTTCTGGACGTCGCCACCGTCATGTCGCCGGACAAGCGGGTGGTTCGCGTGGCGGGCACCGCCTTGGGCCAGCCGGTGACCGGATACGAAATCCACATGGGCCGAACCTCTGGCCCTGACTGCGCGCGGCCCTTCGCCCACGTACCTGAGGCGGACGGGGCCGTCAGCACCGACGGGCGGGTCATGGGCAGCTATCTTCACGGGCTGTTTTCCGACGACGGGTTCCGGGCCGCCTATCTGGCGCGGCTTGGCGTCAGGTCGCAACCTGGGTTCGAGGCGGGAGTGGATGCCGCGCTGGACGATTTGGCCGATCACCTGGAGGCGCATCTGGATGTGGCGGGCCTGCTGTCGGTCGGTCGCTGAGGCGGATGTGACCTGCTGGCGCTGGACGAGGGCAGGGCTTCGCGCTACCTCGGGGACATGGAACATGCAAAGCCGCCCCTGACCCTGTACCTGGCCGCCCCGCGCGGTTTCTGCGCCGGCGTGGACCGCGCGATCAAGATCGTCGAGATGGCGCTGCAGAAATGGGGCGCCCCTGTCTATGTCCGCCACGAGATCGTGCACAACAAGTTCGTGGTGGACAGCCTGCGCGACAAGGGCGCCGTCTTCGTGGAGGAACTGGACGACTGTCCCGACGACCGTCCGGTGATCTTTTCGGCGCATGGCGTTCCCAAAGCGGTGCCCGCCGAGGCGCAGCGGCGCCAGATGGTCTATGTCGACGCCACATGTCCGCTGGTCAGCAAGGTCCATATCGAGGCCGAGCGTCATCACGCGAACGGCCTGCAGATGGTGATGATTGGGCATGAGGGCCACCCAGAGGTCCTGGGAACCATGGGCCAGCTGCCCGAGGGCGAGGTGATCCTGGTCGAGACGGCCGAGGACGTGGCAAAGATCTCGCCCCGCGATCCGCTGGCGCTGGCCTTCATCACCCAGACGACGCTGTCGGTGGACGACACGGCGGGCATCGTCGAGGCGCTGAAGGCGCGGTTCCCGGCCATCGTCGGCCCGGCCAAGGAAGATATCTGCTATGCCACCACCAACCGTCAGACGGCGGTCAAGGAAGTGGCGCCCAAGATCGACGCGCTTCTGGTGATCGGGGCGCCGAATTCCAGCAACTCCAAGCGGCTGGTCGAGGTGGGGCGTGCCGCGGGCTGCGCCTATTCGCAGCTGGTGATGCGGGCCGATCAGATCGACTGGCGAGCGATGGAGGGTGTGCGTTCGGTTGGTGTCACCGCAGGCGCCAGTGCGCCCGAGGTGCTGGTGAACGAGGTGGTGGACGCGTTCCGTGACCGGTTCGACGTCACCGTCGAGGTTGTCGAGACGGCGATCGAGCGGGTCGAATTCAAGGTGCCGCGGGTCCTGCGCGAGACCGCCTGAGCGCCGGGGGCCGGCCCCCGGACCCCCCGGGGTATTTCCAGCAAAGAAGAAGGAGCGGGCGTGCGGCTTTATTCGATGCCCTCGTCGGGCAACAGCTATAAGGTGCGATTGCTGGCGGCGCTGACCGGCCGGGCGCTGGAGCGCGTGGATTGCGAGGCCGGGTCGGTGGCATTGGCCAAGGCGAAAGCAGCGGGTGTGCTGCCGTTTGGCAAGCTGCCGGCGCTGGCGCTGGAGAGCGGCGCCGTGCTGGGCGAATCGAATGCAATCTTGTGCTTTCTGGGTGAGGGATCGCGTTTCTGGCCGGTGGACCCGGTTCAGCGGGCGCAGATGCTAGGCTGGATGTTCTGGGAGCAGTACAATCACGAACCGGTAATTGCTGTGCGCCAGTCGCTGCTGTCCTATCCCGACCGGGCCGCCGATGCCACGCCGGAGCGGATGGCCGATCTGCTGGCGCGCGGGCAGGCGCTGCTGGGGGTGATGGATCGCGCGTTGGAAGGGCGGGAGTGGTTGGTGGGGCAGCCGAGTCTGGCCGATGTTTGCCTCTATGCCTATACCCACACCGCCGAGGTGCGAGGCGGGTTCGATCTTTCGGGGATGCCGGCGCTGCGCGCCTGGCTGGATCGCGTGGCGGCACTGCCGGGGCATGTGGCGATCGATGGCTGAGCTATTCGCCTGGACCGACGGCGCATGCAGCGGCAATCCCGGCCCCGGCGGCTGGGGCGTCCTGATGCGCGCGCTGGAGGGCGAGACCGTCCTCAAGGAACGCGAGATGGCCGGCGGCGAGGCCGCGACCACCAACAACCGGATGGAGTTGATGGCCGCGATCAGCGCGCTGGAGGCGCTGACGCGGCCCAGCCGGATCGTGATCGTCACCGACAGCGCCTATGTGAAGAACGGCGTCACGCAGTGGATCCACGGCTGGAAGCGCAACGGCTGGAAGACCGCCGACAGGAAACCCGTGAAGAACGTCGAGCTGTGGCAGCGGCTGGACACCGCGCAGGCCACGCACAAGGTCGAGTGGCGCTGGATCAAGGGACATGCCGGCCACGCCGAGAACGAGCGCGCGGACGAGTTGGCCCGCGAAGGCATGGCGCCCTTCAAATGACGCTCGACCCGCTGGTCGCCGCGCTGGATTACGGCTCGGTCCTGATCTTCGCGCTGACCGGGGCGCTGGTCGCCAGCCGGGCGCAGCTGGACCCGGTGGGCTTCATCTTCATGGCGGCGATGACGGCCGTGGGCGGGGGGACGCTGCGCGACCTGATCCTGGGACAGCCGCAGGTCTTCTGGGTGGCGCGCCCGTCGCTGGTCGTCGTCGCGGCGGGGGCGGCGATGGTGGTCTTCTGGACGGCGCACCTGTTCGAAAGCCGCTACCGCCTGCTTCTGTGGCTGGACGTCTTCGCCCTGTCGGTGGCCGTGCCCGCCGGAGTCGGCGTGGCGCTGGAGGGTGGCTTCAGCCCGATCATCGTGGTCATCATGGGCGTCGTCACCGGCACCTTCGGCGGGCTGATGCGCGACGTCGTCGGCAACGAGGTGCCGCTGGTCCTCAAGCAGGGCGAGATCTATCTGACCGCCGCCTTCGGCGGGGCGTTGACCGCCGTGACGCTGGCGGGGCTGGAGGTCGGGCAGGCCTGGGCGCTGATGGCCTGCGGTCTGGTGACGTTCATCCTGAGGGCAGGCGGGCTGGCGCGCGGCTGGCGTCTGCCGGTCTATCGGCCGCGACCGCCGCGCAACCGCTAACGCAGCACCGGCGGGCCGCTGCGCCCCGCGTCGATGTTCTGCACCCCGGCCCGAAGCCCTTGGCCGATGCGGTGCGCCAGCTGCGACCAGGCGCGCGCGCTCCACGGCGGCAGGGTGCGGCGGAGCGATTCGTCGAACAGCGCCAGCCAGATCTCGAAATGTTCGGGGCGGACATTGCCAGCCTGCAGATGCGCGCGCATCGGGCTGCCGTTGTAGCCCGCCTTGTGCATGATCGCGCCTTTCCAGAAGGCGGCGATCCGATCCTCGTGCGCTGACCAGTCGCCGATATGCTCGGCGAAGATCGGCGCCAGGACCTCGTGCCGGCGCACGGCGGCATAGAAGGTGGCGACGACGCGGGCGATCTCGGCCTCGGTGATGTCGAAGCGGGGGGGCAGGCTCTCCATGTGCCGCATCTGGGGCAGGGCGGGCGCGGTTGCAAGGGGCTTTCGGGGGATGCTATGGCAGGCCTCCGGTCGCAGCCCACCCGGTCAAAACAGGAGCCTCAGTTGAGCCACTATACCGACGCGCTGACCCAGCTTGGCGCCAACACGCCGCTGCCGCAGCACCCCGACAAGGCCGTGCTGGAGCGCGTGCCGAACCCGCAGCCCGGCCAGACCTATGCCGTGCGCTTTACCCAGCCCGAGTTCACCAGCCTGTGCCCGCTGACGGGACAGCCCGATTTCGCGCATCTGGTGATCGACTATGTGCCCGGCGACTGGCTGGTCGAATCGAAGTCGCTGAAGCTGTTTCTGGGCAGCTTCCGCAACCACGGTGCCTTCCACGAGGACTGCACCGTCGGCATCGGCCGCCGCATCGCCGACCTGCTGTCGCCCCAGTGGCTGCGGATCGGCGGTTACTGGTACCCGCGCGGCGGCATGCCGATCGACGTCTTCTGGCAGACGGGCCCTGTGCCGCAGGGGCTGTGGCTGCCGGATCAGGGCGTGCCGACCTATCGCGGGCGCGGCTAGCGCAGCGACCGCCACAGGACCGACAGCGTGTCGACCAGATCGCCCGCCCGCGCCAGAAGATGCTCTGGCGCGACGGTATCGGCGCCCGCCTCCAGCTGCGCCAGCATACGCGACAGGCGGCGTCGGTGGATGCCAGTCCACAGCTGCACCGGGTCCGCGATCAGCCCCGCGAAGGTGGTGACAAGTGATCCCGCGACAGCCAGGGCCACGCCGGTGGCCACGACGGTCAGGGGCGAAAGCTCGACCGGGAAGGCCCAGTACCACGCCCGGCCAAGCGTGTCGCCCAAAGCAAAGTCCCGCACCGCCGCACCATGCGCCCGCATCTGTGCCATCGGCCCGGCGAGCGAGATCACGCCCGGCGTGGGCCGGTGGAACAGCATGATGCCCAAGCCCAGAACGATCACCGATGTCGTGATCTCGGCCACGGCATTGCGGGTCTCCGCGTGGCGGCGGATGGCATCGGCGATACGGTCGGGCGGGGCATCGGGGCCAAGGCCCTGCGCCTGCAGTTCGGCGACCAGCGCGTGAAGGTCGGCCTCGATCCGTGTCGAGACGTCTGACCTGAGGAACACCCGCCGCGTGCGCAGCCAGGCGCCCGCCCGCCCGACGCCAAGCCGCGACAGCAGCCAGCCCGACAGTTGCATCAGCAGGGCCACGGGCGCCAGCATCACGTTCAGCGGCGCGCGCAGCAGGTCCAGGCCGATCGCATGACGGTGCAGGTCCAGCGTGCCGCGCAGCCCATAGCGGCGCGCGGCAAAGCGGCGCAGGGCCGCGTCCCTGCGCGTCCATGTCGTGCGAAGCGTGGCAGGCTGCATCAAGGTCCCCGTGGCTTGTGGCAGCCTACCCTGGGCGCCGCGGCGGCGCTAGGTTCGGCGCTTGCAGGCAATGTCCGCGCTTTCTATAGAAGGCGCATGAAATTCCCGGCGTTCGGATCCCGAATTAGCAGCCCGGCGGCGTGAGGTCTCACGCCGCCGGGTCAGCCTTGTCCGAACATCTCTCGAAGGAACGCCCCCGATGGCCGACACGACGACGCCCGACAGCACGAAGACCGATACCCCCGACTACCGTGACACGGTCTTCCTGCCGCAGACCGACTTCCCCATGCGCGCGGGTCTGCCGCAGCGCGAGCCCGAGTGGCTGGAGCGGTGGGCGCGCATCGGCATTTATGACCGGCTGCGGGACAAGGCGGGCGGACGGGTGCCGTTCGTGCTGCATGACGGTCCGCCCTATGCGAACGGGCACCTGCATATCGGCCACGCTCTGAACAAGACCATCAAGGACATCATCGTGCGCAGCCATCAGATGATGGGCCGCGATGCGCGCTATGTGCCCGGCTGGGACTGCCACGGCCTGCCGATAGAATGGAAGATCGAGGAGAAGTACCGCAAGGAAGGCCGCGACAAGGACGCGGTCGACGTGGTGGAGTTCCGCCAGGAATGCCGCCGCTTCGCCGAGGAATGGGTGGCCATCCAGCGCGACGAATTCCAGCGGCTGGGGATCACCGGGGCCTGGGACCGGCCCTATCTGACGATGGACTTTCACGCCGAGGCGGTCATCGCGGCCGAGTTCATGAAGCTGCTGATGAACGGCTCGCTTTATCAGGGCTCGAAGCCCGTGATGTGGTCGCCGGTCGAGAAGACGGCGCTGGCCGAGGCAGAGGTCGAATACCACGACCACACCAGCCACACGATCTGGGTGCGTTTTCCGGTGGCGTCGCAGTCGGACTTCGCGCCGCTGGACGGCTGCCTGCGCACCGACCTGCTGGAGGCATCGGTGGTGATCTGGACCACAACGCCATGGACGATCCCGCAGAACAGGGCCGTCGCCTTCAACCCGGCCATTGCCTATGGCCTTTATGAGGTCACCGAGGCCGCGGAAAACACTACCGCCAAGGCCGGAGAGAAGATCGTGCTGGCCGACGCGCTGGCGGAAGCCGTCATGGGTTCGGCGAAGGTCACGGGCCACAGGCGCCTGCGGACGGTGGGTGCCGATGAGCTGGCGGCGCTGGTGCTGGCCCACCCGCTGCGTGGCGTCGAGGGGGGCGCGGGCGAGTGGGACTATGACGTGCCGATGCTGCCCGGCGATCACGTCACCGACGATGCGGGCACGGGCTTTGTCCACACCGCGCCCAGCCACGGCGACGACGACTATCAGCTGGGCCTGCGCTTCAAGCTGCCGATGACCTACAACGTCGAGCCCGACGGCAGCTATCGCAAGGACCTGCCGCTGTTCGGCGGAGAGGCCATCGTGGCCCCCGACGGCAAGGACGGGCCGGCCAATGTCAGCGTGATCAAGCAGCTGGCCTGGGCGGGCGCCCTTCTGGCCAAGGGCAAGATCAAGCACAGCTACCCGCACAGCTGGCGGTCCAAGGCCCCGCTGATCTATCGCAACACGCCCCAGTGGTTCGCGGCCATCGACAAGCCGCTGGACGACGGAATGGGCACCTATGGCGACACGATCCGCATGCGGGCGCTGACTTCGATCGACAAGCTGGTCAAATGGTGGCCGCAGAGCGGGCGCAACCGCATCCATTCGATGGTGGAGAACCGCCCTGACTGGGTGCTGTCGCGCCAGCGGGCCTGGGGCGTGCCCCTGACCTGCTTCGTGAAGAAGGGGGCCAGGCCCACCGACCCGGACTTCCTGTTGCGCGACGAAGCCGTGAACAACCGCATCGTCGCGGCCTTCGAGACCGACGGCGCCGATGTCTGGTACTCTGCCGGCTTCAAGGAGAGGATGCTGGACGGCATCGCCGACCCTGCCGCCTATGACCAGGTCATGGACGTGCTGGACGTGTGGTTCGACAGCGGCTCGACCCACAGCTTCGTTCTGCGCGACCGCGAGGACGGGGCCGCAGATGGCATCGCCGATGTCTATATGGAAGGCACCGACCAGCATCGCGGCTGGTTCCAGTCCTCGCTGCTGCAGGCCAGCGCGACGAAGGGCCGCGCGCCCTACCGCAATGTGGTCACGCACGGCTTCACGCTGGACGAGAAGGGCATGAAGATGTCCAAGTCGCTTGGCAACACGATCGTGCCGGCCGAGGTCATCAAGCAGTACGGCGCCGACATCCTGCGGCTGTGGGTGGCGCAGGCGGACTATACCGCCGACCAGCGCATCGGCCCCGAGATCCTGAAGGGTACCGCCGACAGCTATCGCCGCCTACGCAACACGCTGCGCTTCCTGCTGGGCGCGCTCAGCGGCTTCGACGAAAGCGAACGCCTGGACCATGCCCAGATGCCCGAGCTGGAGCAGTGGGTGCTGCACCGCCTGGCGCAGCTGGATCACCAGGTCCGCAAGGGCTATGCCCAGTTCGACTTCCAGGGCGTGTTCCAGATGCTGTTCCAGTTCTGCACCGTCGAGCTGTCGGCCTTCTATTTCGACATCCGCAAGGACGCGCTTTACTGCGATGCGGCGGACAGCCCGCGCCGGCGTGCGGCGCGGACGGTGCTGGACATCCTGTATCACCGACTGGTCACCTGGCTGGCGCCGATCCTGCCGTTCACGACCGAGGACGTGTGGCTGTCGCGCTTCCCGTCGGAAGAGGACAGCGTGCACCTGCACGACTTCCCGACGACACCCGCGGACTGGCTGAACGAGCCTCTGGCGGCGAAGTGGGACCAGGTCCGCCGCGCCCGCCGGGTCGTCACCGCGGCGCTGGAGCTGAAGCGCACCGACAAGACCATCGGCGCCAGCCTCGAGGCTGCTCCGGTCGTCCATGTCGAGGATGCCGGCATGCTTGATGCGCTGAAGTCGGTCGCCTTCGCGGATGTCTGCATCACCTCGGACCTGTCGCTGACCCGCGACCCCGCCCCGCAAGAGGCATTCCGCATGGCCGAGGCGCCGGGAATCGGCGTCGTCTTCGAGACTGCTGACGGGCAGAAGTGCCAGCGCTGCTGGAAGATCCTGCCGGACGTCGGCACGCACCCCCATCCGGGTGTCTGCGCGCGCTGCGACGACGTGCTGGAATGATAGAGCCCGACCTGCGCAGGGCGATCCTTGCGCAGGTCGATGCCCTGCGGCCGGATACCACCTGCTGCCCCAGCCAGATCGCGCGGAACCTCGCCCCGGATTGGCGGCCGCTGATGGCGCCCCTGCGGGCCGAGGCGCTTTTATTGGCGGCCGAGGGGCGCATTCGCGTTCTGCAGGGTGGAAGGGACGCTGGACCGGCCCCGCGCGGGCCTGTGCGTCTGGCGCGGTCCTAGATCAGACCAGCCACCAGCCGCGGGCCTTTAACTGGTTGCGGATCTGCTTTTCCGTGGCCGGCGATGGTCGGCCGGCGAAGATCGGCCGCACCTTCTGGCGCCCCTTTTCCTGATAGACCAGCTTTCTGGCCGGTTCCCACTCGCGCAGCACGCGCTTGATCGGCTTGTCGGCGACGGCGGCTTCCAGCCGCTGGATAACGGCGTCGTCCTGTCGCGCATAGAGCAAAGGCAGCTTGCGATAGTGGCAGGTGACATTGCCGTCCAGGCCGTCCAGCTCGGGGCCGGGCCGGCCGCCGCCGAAGCTGTGGATCAGGGGCGGCAGTACGATCTGGTCCAGCCAGGGGTCGAAGACCTGGCAAGCCAACTCATCATGCGGATCGTCGCGAATCGCCAGCGCCCATTCCAGGAATCGGTGGCCAAATTCCGCGGGATCGGCGCCGAAGAACCAGCCCGCGTTGAAGTATAGGTACCGCTCCCAGTGCTCGTCCGGCTGCGAGAGATCGAGGGTCGGGGTGAAGTCCAGCCCGAAGCGGTCATAGATCGACTTCCAGATCCCGCCAAAGCCCGGACCATAGAGCGGCGGCTTGGGCCATGTCCCCTCGCGGCGCATTGAGGCCGAGGGGCGGGCGAAGTCGAACGGCACGCGGTCCAGGGGGCCGGTCACCAGCGTGTCGGTGTCGAAGAACAGGAACGGCTGGCCGGGGGGCAGCAGCGACAGCGCCTCGATCTTGTTGCCTTGCGGATAGGCGGCGCCGAAATGCCGGGCAACGAACGGCGTGATCTGGCCCCCGAGGCCGGTCAGCAGATCGCGGCAGGGGGCGCTGATCCGGGTTTCGTGGCCGGACCACGCCCCCTCGGGCAGGGGCTCTGCGATGATGACCGGGGCCGTCCAGTCAGGCGCCGCAGCGCGGAGGCTGGCCAGGAAGATTACCGCCTCGAATTGCAGGCGCCCCGCCTGCGCCACGATCAGAAGGTTCGGCTGCGGGTTGCTGCGCTGTGACACCTGACCTCCGCTGGTTTCAATCTGGCGGATGATAGGCGCCTTGCGTGGGCAGCAAAACCCACGATCGACATGCGGGCCGCGCATGCAACCTTGGGGCTGTACCCACATCACCATACTATCGAAGGGAAGTGGTGGGCGACCCTGGAATCGAACCAGGCATGGGTCTCCCCGGCGGAGTTACAGTCCGCTGCCGCACCTTGCAGCACGTCGCCCGCCGATCGCTTTCGGCGTGCGGCGGTGATTAACGGCCCCGCCGGGGGGCGTCAAGCAGATTTCCGGGGCTTGCGCGACGACGCCGCGACGCGCAGAGAAGGGACCGGAACAAAGGAGCCCGCGATGGCCGAGCGCACCGGAAAAGCCAAGAAGCCCACCTGGGTCATCGACAAGGAACGCGCCCGTCGCGCCGCCGCGGCCGAGACGGTCTGGCTGTTCGGCCTGCATGCGGTGCGCGACGCCTTGGCCAACCCGTCCCGAGAGAAGCTGCGACTGGTCGTCACCCAGAACGCGGTGGCGAGGCTGGGCGATCTGCACGGTATGACGCCCGAGATCACCGATCCGCGAGTCTTTGACAAGACGGTGCCGCTGGCCGGCGAAAGCGTTCACCAGGGCGCAGCGCTCGAGGTGAAGCCGCTGAAATGGGGCAGCCTCAGCGAGGTGGCGCTGCGCGAGGCGCCGGGTGAGACGCGCCCGTTGCTGGTGGCGCTGGACCGGGTGACGGACCCGCACAACATCGGCGCGATCCTGCGTTCGGCCGAGGTGTTCGGCGCCCGCGCCGTCATCGCGCCGCACCGCCATTCCGCACCCGAGACCGGGGCGCTGGCCAAGACCGCCTCTGGCGCGCTGGAGCGGCAGCCCTATCTGCGCGTCCCGAACCTGGCCGAGGCGCTGACACAGCTGAAGAACATGGGCTTCATCCTTGTGGCCTTGGACGGCACGGGCGAAGAATCGCTGCCAGACCTGCTGGGGACGCTGTCAGGGCGCGCCATCTGCCTTGTCCTCGGCGCCGAGGGGCCTGGCATGCGGGAACTGACGCTGAAAACCTGCGATCATGTCGCGCGGATTCCCTTCGCCGCCGATTTCGGCTCGCTCAACGTCTCGAATGCGGCGGCGGTGGCGCTTTATGCGGCAGGGCGTGCCTGAAGATCACATGCTTGCGACGTTCCTGCCGCGCGCGTTGATATCACGGACGCCGGGTGCCAAAGACGCTTGGTCCCAACCTCGAGTCGCCATGCGCCGTTTCGCCCTTGCCCTGCTGATGTCGATCCTGGCCGCACTGCCTGCGGCGGCGCAGGACTGGGCGCTTGGCGGGTTCGATCCCGTGGGCTATGTCAGCGCCGGTCGCCCCGTGCCCGGCCGCAGCGACATCGCCACGATGTGGCGCGGCATGATCTGGCACTTCGCATCCGAGGAAAATCGCGCCCGGTTTGAGGCTGATCCGCGCGCCTATGCGCCCCGGCTGGGGGGGATGTGCCCGTTGTCGATCATCGAGGGCGATCCCCAACCCGGCGATCCGCGCCACTTCCTGGTGCGGCAGGACGGCCTCTACCTGTTCCGGTCGGCCGAGGCCGGACGGAAGGTCCGCAGCAACCCCGATGAGGTGCTGGGACGTGCGCGGGCGGCTTGGGCGCAAATGCAATGACAAATGTCTGCCAGTCACGAATTCGCGAGCGGTGTGGAACTTTCCGACTTGATGCCCATTTACATCACTGAACATGACCCCGGAACGGTCATGTTCGGATCACTGTCCCTCGTTCCGTGACTTGCGCCCGGCCATCATGTGGACCGGGCGCCTTTTATATGCGACGTTCGTCACCAGGGATCAGGGAGGTTTCATGGACATTGACACGACGGAAGACGACGATATCGCTCGGATCGCCCGGACCACGCGTGTCGTGGCGGTGGTCGGCCTGTCGCCGAACGAGGCCCGCGCCAGCTGGGGCGTGGCCCGCTATCTGCAGGCGATCGGCATGAAGGTGATCCCGGTGAACCCCGGACATGCCGGACACCAGATCCTGGGCGAGGAAGTCTATGCTACCTTGTCCGACATTCCTGCCGATCGCGGCGTCGAGATGGTGGACATCTTCCACCGCTCGGAGGCTGTGTCGGAGGTGGTCGACGAGGCGCTGGCGCATCTTCCCGACCTGAAGGTGATCTGGACGCAATTGGGCATTCGCGGCGATCAGGCCGCGACCCGCGCCCGCAAGGCCGGCGTGACGGTGATCCAGGACCGCTGCCCCAAGATCGAATTTCCGCGCCATCGGTGAGGGGCCGCGGGGTTATCCGCTTGACGACCGGCCGGGCAGCTTCTAAGTGAGGCCGGACCTCAGGGGTATAGCTCAGTTGGTAGAGCATCGGTCTCCAAAACCGAGGGTCGTGGGTTCGAGTCCCCCTGCCCCTGCCAGGTCCTTCCGCCAGGTCCCATGCCAATCGGCTTGAAATGGCGGGCGGCGTTCGATAGATCAGCGCCTGCACTTGCGAAGGAGCCTGCCTTGGCCAATCCCGTCCAGTTCATCAACCAGGTCCGCGCCGAGGCGGCGAAGATCACGTGGCCGACCCGGCGAGAGGTCGTCACGACCACGATCATGGTCCTGGTCTTCGCCTCGATCACCAGCCTGTTCTTCTTCCTGGTGGACCTGGCGATCCGCACCGGCCTGACGCAGGGTCTGCGGCTGATCAGCGGCTGATCGGGGCTTGCATTTACCGGGCAGGGGCGTTAATTGCCCCCGACTGTCCGGCAAGACGGCGTGCATCGGAAACCCGCATGCGCGCCGATGTCAGTTTTCGGAAGCACAGAAATTCAGGGGTTTGACGCCGACCAGGTGTGATTCCTCAAAGATGAGCAGGGGTCGATCGAGACATGGCAAAGCGTTGGTATTCGGTCAGTGTCCTGTCGAACTTCGAAAAGAAGGTCGCCGAGGCGATTCGCCAGGCCGTCGCCGAGAAGGGCCTCGAGGAGCAGATCGACGAGGTTCTGGTCCCGACCGAGGAAGTGATCGAGATCCGCCGCGGCAAGAAGGTCACGTCGGAACGCCGCTTCATGCCGGGATACGTGCTGGTCCACATGGACATGTCGGACCGGACCTACCACCTGGTCAACTCGATCAACCGCGTCACCGGGTTCCTGGGCGCGCAGGGCAAGCCGATGCCGATGCGCGACGACGAGGTGAACGCGATGCTGAACCGTTCGGGCGACGGCGAACCCGCCGCGCCGCGTAACCTGATCCGCTTCGACGTGGGCGAGAAGGTGAATGTGACCGACGGTCCGTTCGAAGGCTTCTCGGGGATGGTCGAGGAGGTCGACGAGATCTCGTCGCGGATCAAGGTCACGGTGTCGATCTTCGGTCGGCCCACGCCGGTCGAACTGGAATTCACGCAGGTCTCGAAGACCGCGTGATTGGCTGCGGGAGGTTCCGGTCCCTGTCGGGGCGCGGGCCGCACCGCTAAATCGGCCCATCCGGGCTTGATGATGAAGGAGAAGGCCAGATGGCCAAGAAGGTAGTTGGCAGCCTCAAGCTGCAGATCAAGGCGGGGCAGGCAAACCCGTCGCCCCCCGTCGGCCCGGCCCTGGGTCAGCGGGGCATCAACATCATGGCGTTCTGCAAAGAGTTCAACGCCAAGACGCAGGAGATGGAGCAGGGCGCGCCCGTGCCCGTCGTCATCACCTATTACGCCGACAAGTCGTTCAGCTTCGAGACGAAGACGCCCCCGGCGTCCTTCCTGCTGAAGAAGGCCGCCGGCCTGAAGCCGGTCGGCAAGCGCAACCGCGCCAAGGGTTCGGAAAAGCCGGGTCGCGCCAGCGCCGGTTCCGTGACCGTCAAGCAGGTCCGCGAGATTGCCGAGACCAAGATGAAGGATCTGTCCGCGACCGATATCGACGCCGCGATGAAGATCATCGTCGGCTCGGCCCGTTCGATCGGCATCGAGGTGAAGGGCTAAGTCATGGCAAAGATTTCCAAGAAGAAAGCCGCCGCCCGCGCCGCCTTCGACGGCAAGGCCAACCTGTCGGTCGAGGATGCGGTCAAGCTGGTCAAGTCGGCCGCTTCCGCAAAGTTCGACGAGACCGTCGAGATCGCGCTGAACCTGGGCGTCGATCCGCGCCACGCCGACCAGATGGTCCGGGGCGTCGTGACGCTGCCTGCCGGCACCGGCAAGGATGTCCGCGTCGCCGTCTTCGCCCGCGGTCCCAAGGCTGACGAAGCCAAGGCCGCCGGTGCGGACATCGTCGGCGCCGAGGACCTGATGGAGACCATCCAGTCCGGCAAGATCGAGTTCGACCGTTGCATCGCGACGCCGGACATGATGCCGCTGGTCGGTCGCCTGGGCAAGATCCTGGGCCCGCGCAACCTGATGCCGAACCCCAAGGTCGGCACGGTGACGATGGATGTCAAATCGGCCGTCGAGGCCGCCAAGGGCGGTGAGGTCCAGTTCAAGGCCGAGAAGGCAGGCGTCGTCCATGCAGGCATCGGCAAGGTGTCGTTCGACGAGGACAAGCTGGCTCAGAACCTGCGCGCCTTCGTCGAGGCGGTGACCAGGGCCAAGCCGACCGGTGCGAAGGGGACCTACATGAAGAAGGTCTCGATCAGCTCGACCATGGGGCCGGGCGTGTCGGTCGACGTGGTCTCGGCCGCTCAGGCCTGAGACCAGTGAATTTCCCGGAGCGATCCGGGGATGGCGGGGCCACTGGCCCCGTCCTGTCCGAGACGGAGGGTGCGGGGAAACCCGCTTAATGTCCTTCCTGAGATGGGGAAGCATTTTTCCGAAGGTTCATCCTTCGGGTGATCTTGCCCTAGCGGACCCGACCCGGTCCCGTTGGTGACCGGGAAAAGTGAGAGCGGGGGGAAACCCCCAACTTGGAGTGAAACCGTGGATAGAGCACAAAAAGAACAGGTGGTCGACGAACTCGGCCAGATCTTTGAAAGCTCTGGCGTCGTGGTGGTTGCCCACTACGAGGGGATGACGGTTGCACATATGCAGGACCTGCGGGCGCGCATGCGCGAAGCCGGCGGTTCCGTTCGCGTTGCCAAGAACAAGCTCGCCAAGATCGCCCTGGAAGGTAAGCCTTGCGCAAGCATCGCCGATTACCTGACGGGCATGACCGTGCTCACCTATTCGGAAGATCCGACCGCTGCTGCGCGGATCGCCGACAAGTACGCCAAGGACAACGAACGTTTCGTGATTCTGGGCGGTGCCATGGGTGACTCGGCGCTGGATCCGGCCGGTGTGAAAGCCGTCGCCTCGATGCCGTCGCGTGAAGAGCTGATCGCTCAGATCGTGTCGTGCCTCGGCGCGCCCGCCTCGAACATTGCCGGTGCCATCGGCGCGCCTGCTTCGAACATCGCGAGCATCCTCACGACCCTCGAGGAACGTGAGGCTGCGTAAGCAACCCCATCCCGTCGCGTGGTTGAACGCACGACGTTGGAACATTAACTGGAAAGAACGGAAAAATGGCTGACCTGAAACAACTCGCCGAACAAATCGTGGGCCTGACCCTGCTGGAAGCCCAGGAACTGAAGACCATCCTGAAGGACGAATACGGCATCGAGCCGGCTGCCGGTGGCGCCGTCATGATGGCTGGTCCGGCTGCCGGCGCTGCCGAAGCCGAAGAAGAGAAGACCGAATTCGACGTCGTCCTGACCGACGCCGGCGCCAACAAGATCAACGTGATCAAGGAAGTGCGCGGCATCACCGGTCTTGGCCTGAAAGAAGCCAAGGACCTGGTTGAAGCCGGCGGCAAGGTCAAGGAAGGCGCGGCCAAGGCCGATGCCGAAGAGATCAAGAAGAAGCTCGAAGCGGCTGGCGCCAAGGTCGAGCTGAAGTAATCGGTCCCCGGATCGATCTGAACAGGGCAGGGTCCGGGGTTTCCCGGTCCCTGCCGAACCTGTCTTGAAGGGCGGTCTGGGATCAGACATTCCTTCAGGGCATGTTCGAGGTTCGGGAGCGGCGCGGTGGGACGCGTGGCACGAATGGAACCTCACCCCTGATTTCGTAGGCGTGTTCCGGGGGCCCCGACCCGGACCCGCGCGAAGACGAAAGGTGACAAGACCCCATGGCGCAAGCTTATGTCGGCCAGAAGCGTATCCGGCGCTACTATGGCAACATCCGTGAAGTCCTGCAGATGCCGAACCTCATCGAGGTTCAGAAGTCGTCCTATGACCTGTTCCTGAACTCGGGCGAAGGAACGGCGCATACCGATGGCGAGGGCATCCAGGGCGTCTTCCAGTCGGTCTTCCCGATCAAGGACTTCAACGAGACCGCGACGCTGGAGTTCGTTAAATACGAGCTCGAGCGCCCGAAATACGACGTGGACGAGTGCCAGCAGCGCGACATGACCTATGCCGCGCCGCTGAAGGTCACCCTGCGCCTGATCGTGTTCGATGTCGACGAGAACACCGGGGCCAAATCCGTCAAGGACATCAAGGAACAGGACGTCTTCATGGGCGACATGCCCCTGATGACGCAGAACGGCACGTTCATCGTGAACGGGACCGAGCGCGTGGTGGTCAGCCAGATGCACCGCAGCCCCGGCGTGTTCTTCGACCACGACCGCGGCAAGACCCATTCCTCGGGCAAGCTGCTGTTCGCCTGCCGCATCATCCCCTATCGCGGGTCGTGGCTGGACTTCGAGTTCGACGCCAAGGACCTGGTCTTCGCGCGCATCGACCGCCGCCGCAAGCTGCCGGTGACGACGCTGCTCTATGCGCTTGGCATGGACCAGGAGGGCATCATGGATGCCTTCTACGAGACCGTGAACTATACCCTGCGCCGCGAGGGGCGCGAGCAGGGCTGGGTCACGCGCTTCTTCCCCGAGCGCGTCCGCGGCACCCGTCCGTCCTATGACCTGGTCAATGCCGATACCGGCGAGGTCATCACCAAGGCCGGCGAGAAGGTCACGCCGCGCCTCGTCAAGAAGCTGCTGGAGTCGGGCGATCAGCTGAACCTGTTCGTGCCGTTCGAGCGGATCGTCGGCCGCTTCGTCGCCAAGGACATCGTCAACGACGAAACCGGCTTCATCTATGCCGAAGCCGGCGACGAGATCACGGCCGAATACAACAAGGAGGGCGACCTGGCGGGCGGTCTTCTGAAGGTCCTGCTGGACAACGGCATCAACGACGTCCCGGTGCTGGATATCGACCACGTCAACGTGGGTCCCTACATCCGCAACACGATGGCGGCCGACAAGAACATGAACCGCGAAGGTGCCCTGATGGACATCTACCGCGTCATGCGTCCGGGCGAGCCGCCCACCGTCGAGGCTGCGCAGACCCTGTTCAACTCGCTGTTCTTCGACAGCGAGCGTTACGACCTGTCCGCCGTGGGCCGGGTCAAGATGAACATGCGCCTGAACCTGGATGCTCCCGACACGCAGCGCACGCTGCGCCACGAGGACATCGTGGCCTGTATCCGCGGCCTTGTGGAACTGCGTGACGGCAAGGGCGAGATCGACGACATCGACCACCTGGGCAACCGCCGGGTGCGTTCGGTCGGCGAGCTGATGGAGAATCAGTACCGCGTCGGCCTGCTGCGCATGGAGCGCGCCATCCGCGAGCGCATGTCGGGCGTCGAGATCGATACCGTCATGCCGCAGGACCTGATCAACGCCAAGCCGGCTGCGGCAGCGGTGCGTGAATTCTTCGGCTCCAGCCAGCTGTCGCAGTTCATGGACCAGACGAACCCGCTGTCCGAGGTGACGCACAAGCGCCGCCTGTCGGCGCTCGGGCCGGGCGGTCTGACGCGTGAGCGTGCGGGCTTCGAGGTTCGCGACGTCCATCCGACCCACTATGGCCGGATGTGCCCGATCGAGACGCCGGAAGGTCAGAACATCGGCCTGATCAACAGCCTCGCGACATTTGCCCGGGTCAACAAGTACGGCTTCATCGAGACCCCCTACCGCAAGGTGGTTGAGGGCAAGGTCACCGACGATGTGGTCTACATGTCCGCGACCGAGGAAATGCGCCACACCGTAGCGCAGGCCAACGCGACGCTGGATGCCGACGGCAACTTCGTCGACGAGCTAATCAGCACCCGCCAGTCGGGTGATTTCATGCTGAACCCGGTCGATGCCGTCGATCTGATCGACGTGTCGCCCAAGCAGCTGGTGTCGGTCGCCGCGGCGCTGATTCCGTTCCTGGAAAACGACGACGCCAACCGCGCCCTGATGGGCTCGAACATGCAACGTCAGGCGGTCCCGCTTCTGCGGGCCGAGGCGCCGTTCGTCGGTACCGGCATGGAAGCGACCGTGGCCCGCGATTCTGGTGCCGCGATCATGGCGCGCCGCGGCGGCATCATCGACCAGGTCGATGCGCAGCGGATCGTCGTTCGCGCGACCGAGAACATGGGTGCGGGCGATGCGGGCGTGGACATCTATCGTCTGCGCAAGTTCAAGCGTTCGAACCAGTCCTCGACCATCAACCAGCGCCCGCTGGTCAAGGTGGGCGAGAAGGTCGTGGCCAACCAGGTCATCGCAGACGGTCCCTCGACCGATCAGGGCGAACTGGCGATCGGCCGGAACGTGGTCGTCGCGTTCATGCCTTGGAACGGCTACAACTACGAGGACTCGATCCTGATCAGTGAGCGGATCCACCGCGACGACGTGTTCACCTCGATCCATATCGACGAATACGAAGTGGCGGCCCGCGACACCAAGCTTGGGCCCGAGGAAATCACGCGCGACATTCCGAATGTTGGCGAGGAGGCGCTACGCAACCTCGACGAGGCCGGCATCGTCTATATCGGCGCCGAGGTCGGGCCTGGCGATATCCTGGTGGGCAAGATCACCCCCAAGGGCGAAAGCCCGATGACGCCGGAAGAAAAGCTGCTGCGCGCGATCTTCGGTGAGAAGGCCAGCGACGTGCGCGACACGTCCCTGCGTCTGCCGCCGGGGGCCTACGGCACGATCGTCGAGGTGCGGGTCTTCAACCGCCACGGCGTCGACAAGGACGAACGCGCGCTGCAGATCGAGCGCGAGGAAGTCGAACGTCTGGCCCGCGACCGTGACGACGAACAGGCGATCCTGGACCGCAACATCTATGCGCGTCTGAAGTCGCTGATCCTGGGCAAGGTGGCGCTGAAGGGCCCGAAGGGCATCAAGGCCAACACCGAGATCACCGAGGACCTGCTGGGCACGCTGTCGCGCGGCCAGTGGTGGCAGCTTGCCGTGTCCGAGGAGGAGACCGCCAAGGAAGTCGAGGCGCTAAACGGCCAGTACGACACCCAGAAGAAGCTGCTGGAAGCGCGCTTCGAGGACAAGGTCGAGAAGGTCCGTCAGGGCGACGACCTGCCGCCGGGCGTAATGAAGATGGTCAAGGTCTTCGTCGCCGTGAAGCGCAAGCTGCAGGCGGGCGACAAGATGGCCGGTCGTCACGGCAACAAGGGCGTTGTGTCCAAGGTGGTCCCGATGGAGGACATGCCGTTCCTGGCGGACGGCACCCCTGTCGACCTGGTTCTGAACCCGCTTGGCGTGCCGTCGCGCATGAACGTGGGGCAGATCTTGGAAACCCACATGGGTTGGGCGTCGCGCGGCCTGGGCCTGAAGATCGACGAGGCGCTGGAAGAGTATCGCCGCAACGGCGACATGACTCCGGTCCGCGAGGCGATGCGCATCGGCTATGGCGACGAGCTGTATGCCGAGACGTTCGAGGGCATGGACGACGAGACGCTGCGCGAGCACGCCGGAACGGTGCGCACGGGTGTGCCGATCGCCACGCCTGTCTTCGACGGCGCCAAGGAAGCTGACGTGAACGACGCGCTGACGCGCGCCGGGTTCGACAGCTCGGGGCAGTCGGTGGTGTTCGATGGCCGCACGGGCGAACAGTTCGCGCGCAAGGTCACCGTCGGGATGAAGTATGTCCTGAAGCTGCACCACCTGGTCGACGACAAGATGCACGCCCGGTCCACGGGTCCGTACAGCCTTGTCACGCAGCAGCCTCTGGGCGGTAAGGCTCAGTTCGGTGGCCAGCGTCTGGGTGAGATGGAGGTCTGGGCGCTGGAAGCCTATGGCGCCGCCTACACCCTGCAGGAAATGCTGACCGTCAAGTCGGATGACGTCGCCGGCCGCACCAAGGTCTACGAGTCCATCGTCAAGGGCGAGGACAACTTCGAGGCCGGCGTGCCGGAATCGTTCAACGTGCTGGTCAAGGAGGTCCGGGGTCTGGGCCTCAACATGGAACTCCTGGATGCGGAGGAAGAGGAGTGAGGGCTTTGGCCCTCCTCCACCCCCAACGCGCCCTTTCAAGGATTGAAAAATGAACCAGGAACTCGCCACCAACCTCCTGAACCCGCTGGCTCCGCCGCGGCAGTTCGACGAAATCAAGATCTCGCTGGCCAGCCCGGAAGAAATCCTCGCCTGGTCCTTCGGCGAGGTGAAGAAGCCGGAGACCATCAACTACCGCACGTTCAAGCCGGAACGTGACGGCCTGTTCTGCGCGCGCATCTTCGGTCCGATCAAGGACTATGAGTGCCTCTGCGGCAAGTACAAGCGCATGAAGTATCGCGGCCTCGTCTGCGAGAAATGCGGCGTGGAAGTGACCCTGCAGAAGGTCCGCCGCGAGCGGATGGGCCATATCGAGCTCGCCGCGCCCGTGGCGCACATCTGGTTCCTGAAATCGCTGCCGTCGCGCATCGGCCTGATGCTGGACATGACGCTGCGCGATCTGGAGCGGATCCTCTATTTCGAGAACTACGTCGTCATCGAGCCAGGCCTGACCGACCTGACCTATGGCCAGCTGCTGAGCGAAGAGGAGTTCCTCGACGCGCAGGACAACTATGGCGCCGACGCTTTCCAGGCCGATATCGGCGCTGAAGCGATCCGGGCCATGCTGGCCAACATCGACCTGGCGGCCACGGCCGACCAGCTGCGCGAGGATCTGAAGGTCGCCACGGGCGAGCTGAAGCCCAAGAAGATCATCAAGCGACTGAAGATCGTCGAGTCGTTCCTGGAATCCGGCAACCGTCCGGAATGGATGGTCCTGACCGTCATCCCGGTCATCCCGCCGGAGCTGCGCCCGCTGGTCCCGCTGGACGGCGGCCGCTTCGCGACCTCGGACCTCAACGATCTCTATCGCCGGGTCATCAACCGGAACAACCGTCTGAAGCGGCTGATCGAGCTGCGCGCGCCCGACATCATCGTCCGCAACGAAAAGCGGATGCTGCAGGAATCGGTCGATGCGCTGTTCGACAACGGCCGTCGCGGCCGCGTTATCACCGGGAACAACCGTCGCCCGCTGAAGTCGCTGTCCGACATGCTGAAGGGCAAGCAGGGCCGCTTCCGCCAGAACCTGCTGGGCAAGCGCGTCGACTTTTCGGGCCGCTCGGTTATCGTGACCGGTCCCGAGCTGAAGCTGCATCAGTGCGGTCTGCCGAAGAAGATGGCGCTCGAGCTGTTCAAGCCGTTCATCTATTCGCGGCTTGAAGCCAAGGGCCTGTCGAGCACCGTCAAGCAGGCGAAGAAGCTGGTTGAGAAGGAGCGTCCCGAGGTCTGGGACATCCTGGACGAGGTCATCCGCGAGCACCCGGTCCTGCTGAACCGCGCGCCCACGCTGCACCGTCTTGGCATCCAGGCGTTCGAGCCGATCCTGATCGAAGGCAAGGCGATCCAGCTGCACCCGCTGGTCTGCTCGGCTTTCAACGCGGACTTCGACGGCGACCAGATGGCCGTGCACGTGCCCCTGTCGCTGGAAGCGCAACTGGAAGCGCGCGTCCTGATGATGTCGACGAACAACGTGCTGTCGCCTGCCAACGGCGCGCCGATCATCGTTCCGTCGCAGGACATGATCCTTGGCCTCTACTACGTCTCGATGCAGCGCGACGGGATGAAGGGCGAGGGCATGACCTTCTCGAACATCGAGGAGGTCGAGCACGCCCTGGCCGCAGGAGAGGTGCACCTGCACGCCAAGATCACCTCGCGCATCCGGCAGGTGGACGAGAACGGCATCGAGGTCGTCAAGCGGTATGAAACCACGCCGGGCCGGATGCGGCTGGGTGCGCTTCTGCCGATGAACGCCAAGGCGCCGTTCGAGCTGGTCAACCGGCTTCTGCGCAAGAAGGACGTCCAGCACGTCATCGACACCGTCTACCGCTACTGCGGGCAGAAGGAATCGGTGATCTTCTGCGACCAGATCATGGGTCTGGGCTTCAAGGAGGCGTTCCGTGCCGGCATCAGCTTCGGCAAGGACGACATGGTCGTACCCGACAACAAGTGGTCGATCGTCGAGGAAGTCCAGGAGCAGGTGAAGGAGTTCGAACAGCAGTATCTGGACGGCCTGATCACCCAGGGCGAGAAGTACAACAAGGTCGTGGACGCCTGGTCGAAGTGTAACGACCGCGTGACCGAGGCCATGATGTCCACCATCTCGGCCAACAAGCGCGACGACAACGGCGCCGAGATGGAGCCGAACTCGGTCTACATGATGGCGCATTCCGGTGCGCGGGGTTCGGTCAACCAGATGAAGCAGCTGGGCGGGATGCGCGGCCTGATGGCCAAGCCCTCGGGCGAGATCATCGAGACGCCGATCATCTCGAACTTCAAGGAAGGTCTGACCGTTCTTGAATACTTCAACTCGACCCACGGCGCCCGGAAGGGTCTGTCGGACACCGCGTTGAAGACGGCGAACTCGGGTTACCTGACCCGTCGTCTGGTGGACGTGGCGCAGGACTGCATCATCCGCGAACACGACTGCGGCACCGAACGCGCAATCACGGCTTCCGCCGCGGTCAACGACGGTGAGGTCATCAGCCCGCTGTCCGAACGCGTGCTGGGCCGCACCGCGGCCGAGGACGTGCTGGTGCCTGGCGGTGACGAGATCATCGTCCGTGCGAACGAGGTGATCGACGAACGCAAGGCAGACGCCATCGAGGCGGCTGGTGTGCAGTCTGTGCGCATCCGTTCGGCCCTGACCTGCGAATCCGAGGACGGGATCTGCGCGCTTTGCTATGGCCGCGACCTGGCCCGCGGCACGCTGGTCAACATCGGCGAGGCTGTCGGCATCATTGCCGCGCAGTCGATCGGTGAACCGGGCACTCAGCTGACGATGCGGACCTTCCACATCGGCGGCATTGCGCAGGGCGGCCAGCAGTCGTTCCAGGCCGCCTCTCACGAGGGTAAGGTCGAGTTCCGCAACGAGAGCATCCTGACCAACGCCAATGGCGAGCAGATCGTGATGTCGCGCAATATGCAACTGGTCGTCATCGACGAGCAGGGGCAGGAGCGTGCGACCCACAAGCTGTTCTACGGCTCGAAGCTGTTCGTGAAGGACGGCGAAAGCGTCACCCGTGGCGCCAAGCTGTTCGAGTGGGACCCCTACACCCTGCCGATCATCGCCGAGAAGGGTGGCGTGGCCAAATTCGTCGACCTGCTGTCGGGCCTGTCGGTCCGCGACGAGACGGACGAAGCCACCGGCATGACCCAGAAGATCGTCACGGACTGGCGGTCGGCGCCCAAGGGCAACGACCTCAAGCCCGAGATCATCATCATGGACGCGAACGGCGAACCGGTGCGCAACGACCAGGGCAACCCGGTCAGCTATCCGATGTCGGTGGACGCGATCCTCTCGGTCGAGGATGGCCAGGACATCCGTCCCGGCGACGTGGTGGCGCGGATCCCGCGCGAAGGTGCCCGGACCAAGGACATCACCGGGGGTCTTCCCCGCGTGGCGGAACTGTTCGAGGCCCGTCGTCCCAAGGATCACGCGATCATCGCGGAAATCGACGGCTATGTGCGGTTCGGCAAGGACTACAAGAACAAGCGCCGCATCACCATCGAGCCGTCCGAGGAGGGTCATTCGCCCGTCGAATACATGGTGCCGAAAGGCAAGCACATCCCGGTGCAGGAAGGCGACTTCGTGCAGAAGGGTGACTACATCATGGACGGCAACCCGGCGCCGCACGACATCCTGCGCATCATGGGGATCGAGGCCTTGGCCGACTATCTCATCGACGAGGTGCAGGACGTCTATCGACTGCAGGGCGTGAAGATCAACGACAAGCACATCGAGGTGATCGTCCGCCAGATGCTGCAGAAGATCGAGATCCTCGACAGCGGCGAGACCACGCTGCTGAAGGGCGAACATGTCGAGCGCGACGAGTTCGAGGAAGAGAACGCCAAGGTCGAGGCGCGCGGCGGACGTCCCGCCACGGGCGAGCCGGTCCTTCTGGGCATCACCAAGGCGTCGCTGCAGACCCGCAGCTTCATCTCGGCGGCGTCCTTCCAGGAGACGACGCGCGTGCTGACCGAGGCTGCCGTCCAGGGCAAGCGCGACAAGCTCGTGGGCCTGAAGGAGAACGTCATCGTCGGCCGCCTGATCCCGGCGGGTACCGGTGGCGCGACCTCTCGGGTCCGTCGCATCGCGACCGAACGCGACGCCGAGGTGATCGAGGCGCGTCGCGCCGAGGCCGAGGCCGCGGCCGCCCTTGCGGCGCCCGAGCCGAACCTCGAAGGTTCGATGACGACCACCACCAGCGCAGATGCGTTGTTCGAGCGGCGTGAGGACAACGGCGACGAGTGATCGTCTCGCAAAAGAACGTCTAAGGGCCCGGCATAGCGCCGGGCCCTTTGCTTTTAAACGATACAACTTGCGTGATCTCGCCTGGGCCTCGCCAACCGCTCTGGCAGGGATCAGGGGCAAAGGCAGTCTGGCACCCGATGCGCAATCTTCCCCTTCCCCCGGCGGGCTAGACCGCGTCGCCAAGACAGAAGCCTGACGACCTGCCCTGATCAGCCTGCCCGCTCAAAAAGCTCCTTTCGCTTTCGGCCATCAGGTCCGACAGGCAAGACCGACAGCATCCGCTGCACAGAACTGTCCCCGGACCGCCTGATGCAACCTTTGCGCCGCGACGGCGGCAGGGCCCGGCAGCATCATCGGCGCGCTCTCTTTTGGGTTGCGTTGTGTCCGCCGCTGAAGATACTGGCCCGGACTTTCCAAGGATCGACGATGCGCCGTCCTGCCCCCTGTCCGCCGCGCCTGCCTCTGCCTTGTCAGGGCCGGCCGGGCGCATCGGAGCAGCCGTGGCCGGCATGGGTGCTGCGCCCGTGGCAGGGGCCGGGGGTCGCCTGAGCCTGCGACCTCGACCTGCCCACGCGACGGAGCGACCCCATGCCAGCCTCGATCATCTCGCCCCTGCGGCGGACCCGCCCAGCCTCGGTTCGCCCGGCGCCGCTGAAGCCCGGCGACAACATGCGCGGTGCGGGCCTGATGACGCTGTCGATGATAGGCTTCGGCTGCAACGACGCCATCATCAAGTATGTCACGGCCGATGTCCCGCTCTATCAGGCGATCGCGATGCGCGGCCTTGTCGTGATCGTCGCGCTGACCCTGCTGGCGCAGCGGGGCGGCGGTCTGCGCCTGCGGATCGCGCGGCCGATGCGGGTGCCCATGACGCTGCGAGTGATCGGCGAGGTCGGTTCGACCCTGCTGTTCCTGAACGCTCTGACCCGGATGGAGATCGCCGACCTGAATGCGGTGATGCAGTCCCTGCCGCTGGTCGTCATGCTGGGCGCCGCGTTGTTCTTCGGCGAGACCCTGGGCTGGCGCCGGATGCTGGCCGTCGGCGTCGGCATGCTGGGCGTGCTGATCATCCTGAGGCCCGGCAGCGGCACATTCGGCATCTGGTCGCTGGTCGCGTTGGGGGCGATGCTTCTGGTCGCGCTGCGTGATCTGTCGACGCGGCGCTTCACCAGTGACGTCAAGTCCTCGACCATCGCCTTCTATACGGCGGTGGCCGTGACGGTGGTTGGCCTGCTTCTCAGCTTTGGGCAGGGTTGGGTGGCGCCGGACCTTCGGCAGGGGCTTCTGCTGGTCCTGTCGGGGTCGTTCCTGACCATCGCCTATCTGTCAGCGGTGGCCGCGATGCGCATCGGCGAGATCTCGGTCGTGGCGCCCTTCCGCTATACTTCGCTTCTGGTGGCGATCGTCCTGGGCCTGCTGGTCTTCGGCGACTGGCCCGATCTCTGGACCTGGACCGGTGCGGTGCTGGTGGTGGGGGCCGGGATCTATACCATCTGGCGCGAGGCGCAGCTGGGGCGGCGGCGCTGATGCGGGTGCAGATGCTGGGCCTCTGCCGGTTTTCCTATCTGGGGATGCGCGGCTACCAGGTCGAGCATGACAGCATCGCGGCGCGGCGGGCCTATCTCTATGAATCCGCGCGAATGGAGCGGCGGTGGCAATGGTTCACGACGGTGGCATTGCCGGGCTGGCTGGCGCAGACCGACCCGGACTTCACGCTGGTGGTGATGACCGGACCCGACCTGCCGCAGCCCTGCCTGGACCACCTGCAGGGTCTTTGCGAGCGCGTCCCGCAGATGCGCCTGTCGCTGGTCCCGCCGATGGAGTACCACCTGCAGGCCTGCCGTGCCGCGGTGGCCCCCCATGTCGATCCGGCAGCCGACGTGATCGGCCATTTCCGCCATGACGACGACGACGCCGTCGCGCTGGATTACGTGGCCGAGGCGCGGGCGGATTTCGCGCGGGTCAGTGCCCTTTGGCAGGCCGAGGGCAGGCTGTCGCTGGACTATGGACGCGGCTTCATGGTCGAGGCGCGGGACGGCCAGCTGAAGATCACCCCGCGCATCTGCCACAACATGGGTGTCGCGCTGACTATCTTCCTGCGCCCCGACGCCGAGGAGACGGCGCTGCACTTCAACCATACGAAGCTGGCGCAGTGGATGCCGGGCGTTCAGGTGAACCGGCAGCCGATGTTCCTGCGGTCGATCCATGCCGACAGCGACTCGGGCGACATGGGGCCGGGCCTGCCCTGGCAGCCCGAGGACGGAACCCTGAACCTCATCCTGCGGCAGCGCTTCGGCCTGCGCCGCGGCGATCTAGCCGATCTGGCGCGGCGGCTGGAGGCGGGCGGGGCAGGGGGGGCTTGTTGACAGTATCCCGGATTCACCCTATAGCCCCGCTACCCGGCGGGAAACCGCATCGGGTGCCAGAACCTGTGAGGTCACGATCCGGGCCGAATTTGCCCCGATCCTCTGGAATTACGCCCGTCAGCCCGATATGGGCCGGACGGGCTTGGCATTTTGCGATTCGCGCAAGATGCCGTCGAGAAGCGGCGCAACCGGGTGGTTGCGAGTATTGACAGAGCAAGACGGGGAACCGAATGCCGACGATCCAACAGCTGATCCGCAAGCCGCGGCAGCCGAAAGTGCAGCGCTCGAAGTCGCAGCACCTTCAGGGCTGCCCGCAGAAGCGCGGCGTCTGCACGCGCGTCTACACCACGACGCCGAAGAAACCGAACTCCGCTATGCGTAAGGTGGCCAAGGTCCGCCTGACGAATGGCTTCGAGGTCATCTCCTACATTCCGGGCGAAAAGCACAACCTGCAGGAACACAGCGTCGTGCTGATCCGCGGCGGCCGCGTGAAAGACCTTCCGGGTGTCCGTTACCACATCCTGCGCGGTGTGCTGGATACCCAAGGCGTCAAGGATCGTCGCCAGCGTCGTTCGAAATACGGCGCCAAGCGTCCGAAGTAAGGAGAGGCATCAATGTCCCGTCGTCACGCAGCTGAAAAGCGCGAAGTCCTGCCCGACGCCAAGTTTGGCGATCGCGTGCTGACCAAATTCATGAACAACCTGATGGTTGACGGCAAGAAATCGACCGCCGAGCGGATCGTCTACAATGCGCTCGACCGCGTCCAGGCCCGCCTCAAGCGCGAGCCGATCGAGGTCTTCCACGAGGCGCTCGACAACGTGAAGCCGTCCGTCGAAGTGCGCTCGCGCCGCGTCGGCGGTGCGACCTATCAGGTCCCCGTCGAGGTGCGGCCGATCCGCCGCGAGGCGCTGGCGATCCGCTGGCTGATCACCGCCGCGGCCAAGCGTAACGAGAACACGATGGAAGAGCGCCTGGCGGGCGAGCTGTCCGATGCCGTCAACGGCCGCGGCACCGCCGTCAAGAAGCGCGAAGACACGCACAAGATGGCCGACGCCAACAAGGCGTTCAGCCACTACCGCTGGTAAGGCGAAAGGATCCAGACCATGGCACGCGATTATCCGCTGCAGCGTTACCGTAACTTCGGCATCATGGCCCACATCGATGCCGGCAAGACGACGACGACCGAGCGTATCCTCTTCTACACCGGCAAGTCGCACAAGATCGGCGAAGTCCATGACGGCGCCGCGACCATGGACTGGATGGAGCAAGAGCAGGAGCGCGGCATCACGATCACGTCTGCCGCGACCACCACGTTCTGGCAGCGCCAGGAAGACCCGACCTCGGAAGGGACTTCGGACACGAAGTACCGTTTCAACATCATCGACACCCCGGGCCACGTCGACTTCACCATCGAGGTCGAGCGTTCGCTGGCCGTTCTGGACGGCGCGATCTGCCTTCTGGACGCCAACGCCGGCGTCGAGCCGCAGACCGAGACGGTGTGGCGCCAGGCCGACCGCTACAAGGTCCCGCGGATCGTGTTCGTCAACAAGATGGACAAGATCGGCGCCGACTTCTTCAACTGCGTGAAGATGATCAAGGACCGCACCGGCGGCACCCCCTGTCCGATCGCCCTGCCGATCGGCGCCGAGGACCAGCTGGAAGGCATCATCGACCTGATCAAGATGGAAGAGTGGACTTGGCGCGGCGAGGATCTGGGCGCGTCCTGGACACGTCAGCCGATCCGTGACGAGCTGAAGGACCTCGCCGACGAGTGGCGCTCGAACATGATCGAGCTGGCCGTCGAGCAGGACGATGCCGCGATGGAAGCCTATCTGGAAGGCAACGAGCCCGACGAGGCCACCCTGCGCCAGCTGATCCGCAAGGGCACGCTGTCGCTGTCGTTCTTCCCGGTTACCGCCGGTTCCGCGTTCAAGAACAAGGGCGTTCAGCCGCTGTTGAACTCGGTCATCGACTTCCTGCCGAACCCGCTGGACGTGCCCCCCTACATGGGCTTCCTGCCGGGCGACGAATCCGAGACCCGCAACATCGAGCGTCGCGCCGATGACGCGCAGCCCTTCTCGGGCCTGGCGTTCAAGATCATGAACGACCCGTTCGTCGGTTCGCTGACCTTCACGCGCATCTATTCGGGCGTGATGAAGAAGGGCGATCAGATGCTGAACGCCACCAAGGGCAAGCGCGAGCGCGTCGGCCGCATGATGATGATGCACTCGATCAACCGCGAGGAAATCGAAGAAGCCTTTGCGGGCGACATCATCGCGCTGGCCGGTCTAAAGGAAACGACCACCGGCGACACCCTGTGCGATCCGGCGAACCCGGTCGTTCTGGAAACGATGACCTTCCCCGAGCCGGTCATCGAGATCGCCGTCGAGCCGAAGTCGAAGGCCGACCAGGAGAAGATGGGCCTGGCCCTTCAGCGCCTGGCCGCCGAGGACCCGTCCTTCCGCGTCGAAACCGACATCGAGTCGGGCCAGACGATCATGAAGGGCATGGGCGAACTTCACCTCGACATCCTGGTCGACCGCATGAAGCGCGAGTTCAAGGTCGAGGCGAACATCGGTGCGCCACAGGTGGCCTACCGCGAGACGATCAGCCAGGAAGCCGACATCGACTACACGCACAAGAAACAGACCGGTGGTACCGGCCAGTTCGCGCGCGTGAAGCTGACGATCACCCCGACCGAGCCGGGCGAAGGCTATTCGTTCGAAAGCAAGATCGTGGGCGGCGCGGTGCCGAAGGAATACATCCCCGGCGTCGAGAAGGGCATCAAGTCGGTCATGGACTCCGGTCCGCTGGCGGGCTTCCCGGTGATCGACTTCAAGGTCGCGCTGACGGACGGTGCGTTCCACGACGTCGACTCCTCGGTCCTGGCTTTCGAAATCGCCTCGCGCGCTGCAATGCGTGAAGGCCTGCGCAAGGCCGGCGCCAAGCTGCTGGAGCCGATCATGAAGGTCGAGGTGGTGACGCCGGAGGAATATACTGGTTCGATCATCGGTGACCTGACCAGCCGTCGTGGCATGGTGCGTGGCCAGGACAGCCGCGGCAATGCAAACGTCATCGACGCCTTCGTGCCGCTTGCCAACATGTTCGGCTACATCAACAACCTGCGTTCGATGTCTTCGGGCCGGGCCGTGTTCTCGATGCAGTTCGACCACTACGAAGCCGTGCCGCAGAACATCTCAGACGAGATCCAGAAAAAATACGCCTGATCTTGCGGCGGGGCATTGGCCCCGCCACTTCACCTGTATTGACGAACAAGGAGCCATTCCATGGCAAAGGCAAAGTTCGAACGGACGAAACCGCACGTGAACATCGGGACCATCGGTCACGTTGACCACGGCAAGACGACGCTGACGGCTGCGATCACGAAGTACTTCGGCGACTTCCGCGCCTATGACCAGATCGACGGCGCGCCCGAGGAGAAGGCCCGCGGGATCACGATCTCGACCGCGCACG
>NZ_JAOTBE010000020.1 GCF_026162645.1 Paracoccus rhizosphaerae | reverse complement strand
CAACTCCCCCAATCAGTGTTGAAGGGGCAAACGCCCATCAACGCGCTCAAGGACTGGCAAAGGCAAAGGCCGGACATCTTCAAGAAGCGGCCGTATAATCACGCGGGATGTGACACCTAGGCTGCGCAATGCGGCCGCAAAGCCGGTGGCGGCAATATGTTTTACAGGCGGGGTCGGGATGGGCCCGTCCTCGTTCCAAAGAACTGGGACGAGACGGCCGGCTACATTTCCATGACTGATAAGGCATAGAGGGACTTCATGCGATGCTGGTCTTCCCTGAAAAATGGCCCCTAATGAGGTAAGACTTACGAGCCATTTCAGGGGCCGCAAATTCATCGCCATGATCCGCGAACCCCGCATTCCTAAACCGACCATGTTTTACCGCAACCGGCGCGACTAGCGAGTTTGGGCTCTTCATGTCGATCTCTGGGCGGATTGGACGGTGTGATCGCACCCGGCCATCGCGGAACGTCGACCCTTATCACACGCTGCAGTGTGGCACTTCTAAAACGGTATCGTCTCTGCATCGTACCAGTCGGCTGGCAGAAGCATTGTCGCAATCGGTCACCTCTCTCGGGTCTGTCTTGTAGAAGAGACTGCGGCCACTTGATCAGCGAATGCGGCGCCTTCGCTTCCGACGGAAATGAGCCAACCATTCATTTGGCTGGAATGGATGATCTGCCGCTGTATCGAAAATGGCGCTGTCGAGGAGCGATAGCAGTCGGCACTGGTCCGCGGTGCCGCCGCCACTCCAGAAGGCATGACGTTCTGCAGCGGCCCGAAGCGCGAGAAGATCGCCTCTTTCAGCCGCCCGCTCCAACTCTGCATCGTACGGATTGGACCGGAGCCTGCGGTTGAGTGGGGCGATAGATGGAAGGCGCCCCCAGAGCACGACCGCGGCGGCAACGGCGAAGCCTGCCAATGCGATGATCGCCGCCAAGCCAGTCTGCCTCACCCTGTCAGCTGCTCCAGAGCTAACATTGCTGCCGAACCCGGCGAGGCCGAACGGGATGGGCCGCATCGCGGCGACCTCGATCTGCCGGGTGTCGGTATCGAACCATTCAAAGGCGACAGATGGCAGGACCCCAGGCTCGCCCGTGCGCGGGCGCAACTGCCATTCCCACACTACGCGCGAGACCGGACCATCGGGCGTGGGCGTCGTCTCGCGCAGTTCAGGCTGTGTGAAGCTGATCAGCCAGGGCTGCTGCAGATCGAGGCGTTCGGGCAGGTGATGGGCCAGTGCGCCCAAGGCCTCGATGGTCACGCGGCGCGTCAGTACCTCGTCCGGGCCAAGCTGGCCCGGCTGGGTCGAAAGCTCGTCGGTCAGCACAAGCGCCTTGGCTGTCAGCGGGCGGCCGGAGTGCGGAAACTGGATGACATTCAAGCGCGCCGGTGCCGACGTCACCTGCAGCGCGACGCGGTCGCCCGAGCGGAGCACATGGGTCAGCTCGTGAACGACCGGTCCTACCTCTATCTCGCCCGCATGCCGGGGGAAGAGGGCGATGTCGCGCTCGAAGACCTGGATCATACGGCCGCCGATCCGTTCCTGGAACCACCGGTCCTGCGCGATCTGCATCCAGTCATAGTGTTCGGAGTCGGGGAAGCGGAGGTTCTCCAGTGAGACGGTCAGATCATATTCGCCTCGCAGCGTCAGCTTGACCATCTCGGCCACGACAGGGCGCGAGTGATCGTGCAGGATCATGAGGCGTGCCCCGCCCGGCTCGAGTGGTGCCGTTTGCGCCCACAGAGGGCTCGCCAGAAGCAGGAGGAGAAGGCTCAGCAACTTCACCATGGGTCCTGCGCCTCTGGCCGGATCAGGCCAAGCTGCGCCCGCCGATCGTATTCCGCGTGGATCCGAAGCCGCAGAAACTCGCCCGGATCGTCCGTCAGCGATTGCAGCCAGTTGTCGCTCGCCGCCAGGCCCTGCGCGTCCAGAGGGCGGCGCTGATATTCCGAGGCGGCGCCAGTGAGGGCCGCCTTGATCTCCTCGTCGGGTGCCGGCGAGCCGCCATGGCCCATGATGCGGCCCGGCGCGGTGCTGTCGCCCATGTGCGGCTCAAACATGCTTGCGACCAGATCGCGGGTGACGCGAGCCTCCTCATCCGCAGGGTTCGCAAAAAGCACGGCGTCGAGATACGCGACGGACAGCGGATAGTCCCCGGTTGCCGCCAAGGACAGGGCGCGGTTGAAGGTCTGCGACCGACCGGCGCGCGCGAAGGCCGCATCGGCTGCCGCATGATTACCAAGCCGGTAGAGGGCGACGCCCCGTGCAGCATCGTCCGGGAGAGTGACAGCGGCAATCCTGTCCCACCCGAGGCGCAAGGCCAGCGCGCCAATAGCCGCCGGCCCGGCAAATGCTAGGAATGCGGCTGACAGCATCAGCACCGCGAAGACCCGCATCATGAGCGCCTCCGCAACATCATCAGAAGCGGCAATCCTGCAAATGCTGCAAGCAGCGGCCCGAGGTCGCGATAGCCGAAGGCCTGAAGCTCGGCCACGCGCTGACGCTCGCCCCTGCCGCCGAGCCTTGCCGCGAGATCATCGGCCTCGGTCCAGTCCAGAACCCTCCCGCTTGAGGCCAAGGGGGCCATTGCATCCTGCTCCGGCACCGGTGCGCCGGCGGCGACCCCGTCGACCCTGACCGCCCAGATGCGTGTGCCCAGTTCTGACAGCCGGGCCGCCTCTGCCCGTGCGTTCCTGTCGACGCCGCCGCCGTCCGAGATCAGGATCAGATCCGACTGCCGGGGATCGGCAAGCATTCCCGCAGCAAGCCCGATCGCGGCGCCAGGGCTGCTGCCGCGCGCGGGCATGATGCCGGCATCCAGAACCGCGATCAGCGTCTCCAGTCGCCGTGGGTCCGTTGTCGGGGCAGAGGCCGCGAAAGCCTCGTTTCCGTAGAGGATCAAGCCGACCGGACGGCCCGGCAGGCGCTGCAGCAGGGCTGCCGCCGCCTGCTGCGCCTGCGAAAGCGCCTTACCCTCTGCCACAGAGGCAGAAGTGTCGATGGCCAGAAGAACCGTGTCGGTGCGCGCCAGAAGCGGCAGGTCCTCGCGCGGCAGGGCAGGCCCCGTCAGTCCCAGGATCAGCGGCACGAGCGCCGCAATGGGCAGCAGCCGGACGCTGCGCGAGGCGCGGCCACTGAAGGCGCCGAGCGCCTGCATGGCCGTCAGCATTTCGGCGCTCATCACCCGCTCCCATCCGCCAGCCGGTGCCGGGCGCCGCAGCACCCACCAGAGCAGCAGGGCCAGTGGCAGGAACGCAGCAAGCCACCACGGCCGCAGAAGGATCAGGTCCGCCATGCGCGGCCTCGCAACAGCGCAAGCACAAGCAGAAGCGCCGAGGCCGTCGCCGGCCAGGACCAGAGCGGCTGCCAGTAGCGCAGCGGGGGGCGGTCGGCGGGGTTCGGCTCCAGCTGGTCAAGTGCCTCGGCGACGGTATCCAGATCGGGGGTGGTGCGGACGCGGAACATCTTCCCGTCCGCGGCCTCGGCGATCGCGCGAAGTGTCGCCACATCCACCGCATCGCGCGAGGCAGGCTGAGTTTCCAGATCCTCAGGACCAAGCGCGATTGTGTAGATCCGGATCCCGTGCGTCGCCGCCAGCCGCGCCGCATCCACTGCCGGCACGCTGCCGGACGTGTCGACACCGTCCGACAGCAGGATGATGACCCGGCTCGGCGCGTCGCTGGTCAGCAGCCTCCGGGTGGCAAGGCCCAGCCCATCCGAGATGGCCGTGCCGCGACCCGAGATGCCGATCTGCGCCTCCTCGATGGCCCCCGCCACGGATGCGACGTCAAAACTGGGCGGCGCGGCGACATAGGCGCGGGCGCCGAAGATCACCAGGCCGATGCGGTCGCCAGTGCGGCTTGCGACGAAGCTTGCCGCGGTCCGCTTGACGGCTTCCAAGCGACTGACCGGCAGATCATCGAGAGCGAAGTCCTCCTTCTCCATGCTGCCAGACAGGTCGATCGCCAGGATGATGTCGCGGCCGCTGGCCGGAACGGCACTCGCCACCCGCTCGATCTGCGGGCCAGACAGTGCCACGATGAGGAGAAACCAGGCTGCGGCGGCCGCCCAGGGCACGCCCTCGTGCCAGGCCTGCGCGTCTGCTACGCCAGGCGACAGGTGGTCAGGCACCTGCAGCGCCACACGGCCCTGATCAGCCGCGGGAAGCAGCCACCGAAGCAGCAGCGGCAGCGGCAGCAGCGCCAGCAGATAGGGCACAGCGAGGCTCATCGCTGCCAAGGGCGTGTGCGCCGGACGGCACGCTCTATGTTGCGGTCCGACGGTGGCGGCTCGGTGCCGTAGGCGGCAGCGCGAAGCGAAGGCGGCAGACGGCCCAGCAGCCGCGCCACCGCCAAAAGCCGCTCGGGCACCGGAAGCTCCCGCAGGTCGGAGAGACGAACTTTCCCCGGCTTCACGCGACGGCGGGTCAGTGGCAGGATGAGCAGTCCAGCCAGCAGCCCGAGCGCCATCCCGATGCCGACCAGCGCGAGCATTTCGTAAACTGACAGGCTTCCGAAGTCTGCCGGAAGGCGCGGCGGGGCAAGAGCCGCGAGCATCTCGTCATGGGTCATGGAACGACCTCGAGGGCCTTGGCGCCCAACTCCCGAAGCCAGTCTTTGTGTTCGGAAAGCTCTACCACCGGCAGGCGCGCCACATGCTGCCGGCCACGACTTTCGACCGGCAGCGCCAGGTCGGGGGGCGCGACTTCCACCGGATCGAGGATCAGCGCCACCTCCAGCCGCCGGCCGCGCGACAGGCGCGCAATCTGATCCTCGGCGCCGGCCCACCCGCCCGGCAAGGTGGCCAACGTCACCTGAGCACCAGGAGGCGCCACGCGATGGGCCAGAGCCAGCGCCTCGGCCAATGAGACGGTGGCCTGCCCGGCACCCAGAGCCTCGGCGTGACGATGTGCCAGCATCCGGCAGAGGGTGGCCATCTGCGCATCTCCCGCCGCTGGCGCAAGCGTTCGAGCGCCAGAGGCTTCGGCGACAACCAGGCCGACGCTTCCCCGGCGCTGCACCGCCTGCCAGCCGAGCCCGGCCAGATACCTCGCGGCGCGCACGGAGCGCAGCGCCTCTGCCGTGCCCCACAGCATCGCCGGCCTGACGTCGGCGATCAGCAGCGTGACGTCATCGCAGTCCTCGTGCAGCGCGCGCACATGCGGCCGGCCTGTCCGCGCTGTAGCCGCCGCGTCAATCCGCCGAGGATCATCTCCCGGCACATAAGTGCGGATCTCGCGCAGGTCCATGCCGGTACCGGGTCTGCGCGATGGGATGACCCCAGACCGGCGCGCTGTCTGGGATCTCTCACGGCTGGGCAGGGTCGTTCGCAGAGCCAGCAGTTCACCGGCATCCAGAGCGATGCCTCGTGCCCGCTGCCAGGCGAGCGTCACCACGGTCGCACCTCGCGCAGCGCATCCGCGATGAGCGAGCGCCCGTCACGCCCCTCGCTAACCACCTTCCAGTCCGCAACGAGACGATGTCCCAATGCGTCGCAAGCCAGGGCGTCGACATCTTCCGGCAGGCCATGGTCGCGGCCATGAAGCCAGGCCCGGGCGCGGACCGCAGCCGCCAGCGCCAAGGTCCCGCGCGGGCTGACGGGATGTGCAACGGCGCTCGCAAGGCTGCCTCCGGCCCGCGTCGCCATCACCAGCCGGATGATGAAGTCCTTGAGCACCGGCGCCAGCCGCACATCGGCCACTTCCGCACGGGCCTTCGCAAGACTGGCCGCATCCACAGCTACCGCATCAATAAGGGCAGGTGACGCGCGGTTCTCTTCCTCCACAAGGTCGAGGATTGCCCGCTCGCCGTCGGCATCCGGCATGCCGAGTTGCAGGTGCAGCAGGAACCGATCCAGCTGCGCCTCGGGCAATGGGAAGGTGCCTTCATGCTCGATCGGGTTCTGCGTCGCCACCACCATGAAGGGCTGGGGCAGCGGGCGCGTCACGCCGCCGGTCGTCACCTGCGTCTCGGCCATCGCCTCCAGCAGAGCCGACTGCACCTTGGGGGGCGCGCGGTTGATCTCGTCCACCAGCACGATGTTGTGGAACATCGGACCTGGAACGAAGTCGAAAGTGCCGCTCTCTCCGCGCCAGATCTGGCTTCCCGTCAAGTCCGAGGGGAGAAGATCAGGCGTGCATTGCACCCGGGCCTGTGTCCCCGGCAGCCGCGCTGCCAACTGCTTCACCGCCCGCGTCTTGGCGACACCGGGCGGCCCCTCCAGAAGGACATGCCCCCCCGCCAGAAAGGCGATCAGCAGGCGCTCGACAAGCCAGTCATGCCCGACAAGCGCAGCCGAGACATCCTGTAACAAGGCTCCAACGGCCTCGCGTGGCCCATTCCCGGTGGTCGCCGCAATGTTCATCTGCCGCTCCATGCTTTTGCAGACAGTGCAGCAAAATCAAGAGCAGGTGTCGCCCGAAGGTGCCGCTCTGCCACTAAGGTAGGTCCTCCTGCCCGGCCGATAGTTGGACTGGTTGCTGAGACTTGTTGCCTCGGCCCGCTATCCCGGTCCGGTGACTGCGCCGACTCGCATGAACCCCCATGCGCCGTGACCGGGCGTCACCGCATATACATCAGCGGGATCGCCAACGGCCCGCTGGCCATAAAGACCAACCTTCCTGTCATGTTCATCGCAGCGGCAAAGGCTTCGTCATGTCTGACAGCCAGCACGGCCGCGTCATAGCCGGCCAAGGCGGCCTCCAGTGCCGCGATTCTGTCCAGGTCCAGATCGTTCGTCGGCTCGTCCAGGATCAGGAGCATCGGTGGGGCGTGGCACCTGGCGCGTAGGCCGCCCCGCGTGCCGGCGATCGCCACCGCTCAGGTCGCCGGCGCGCGCAACGCGGCGACAGCCCGGAAGCCGAACCGGGCCAGAGCCTCATGCTGGTCGCAGGCGGGCTTTAGACGGAGGAAGTTCTTGCGCCGCTTGCCGTCCGGCTGCAGCAGGCCCAGGTGCTGGTCGAGCAGGGCCCATGTCACGTCAAGCGACACGCGGGCGGACCATCGGATGATCTTCGGAAGCGTAGACTTTCCGCCACCGTTCGCTCCGCCGATGACCAGCCGCTTGGGACTTTTTAAGGTCAGCGTCAGGTCGTGAATGATAAGGCGTGCGGGATCGCAGCGGCCTGTGACTCGGTCGAGCCGCGGCACGGTTTTTCTCCGTTCTAGGCGCATTGAATAGGATCTTCGGCTGACGGCCCTTGGACCGCGCCGTTGCCCGATGCCGTCCTTGCGGGTTTTGCGTTTGGTGGCACTCTGGGCGCGGCGACCGGCTTCGTTGTCGGCCCACTCGGCACATGAGCAGCCGCATCGAGTTCATCTGTCTTGTGCGGACGATACGCGCTGTAAATGCCGCCATAGCGCCTCGCCGTCAATGAGTTCTAGGATGGCGTACATTCCCTGCAGAAGCTGGCGGTCATGGCTGTCGACGATCGCGGCGCCGGCCCGGCCCCGCAGCAGATCGATCACCACGGCGCGCCCGTCAGATGGTTGATCGGCTCGTCCAGCAGCGGGATGTCAGGCTGCCGGAACCGCACGAGCGGCGAGAGCCGCGCGACTGCGCTGACCGCCCGACAGTAAGCGGCGCCTGCGGATCTGCGGACAGACCGAACTGCGGAAGGGCGGCATCGACACGCGCGGGCAGTGACCAATCCACCTCTGCCAATTCGAAAGCGTCGGCAAGCCTTGCCTCGGCCTGCGCCAGGACCTCGAGCGCGGGCTTGATTTCAACAAGGTCGGTGATGGTGTCGGATGGCTGCTGCACGCCATCCTGCCGCACTGAGGCGATCGTGCCCTGACTGTGTTGATATGCAGATCCGGAATGTAGATGTCGCGCGATGTCGGCGGCCCCAGGTGTCTTCCACTGGTCACTCTGAACTCGTCGCCCGACCGTGGTAAGGGGGAAGGCGTCGCCGCGCTTCCTGATGTTGGGGAGATCTTCGGACAGGTCGGCGAGGATCCTGGCCACATGAACCTCACGCCGCAGGCGCGTCAGCGCGGCGTCCGACGCACCACGGGGGCGCGATGGTAGCGCCGTCCGCCGCATATCCCATCAACGCATGGGCCGCGCCCCGGCTACGGTCAGGCCAGCCGCGCAGAGATCCCGGAAAGGGCGAGCTTGCGCGCCAGCGCCTCCCGCATCGCGGCCTCTCCGCCATGCAGGCGGTCGCTGCCAGCCCAGTCGATGACGATCCGGTCCGGCGGATCGGCCGAGACGATGGGCTCAAGGCCCTGATCCGAAGAGCCGCCGCGCGAATCCGCGAGGCTCCCTGGCACGCTGTCGGGCAGGTCTGCGATCTTTTCAGCGATGAGCAATACTACATTTTCTTCAAAGCCGACGGATATGAGACCGATGAGACCCGACGCACTTCAGCCTGAGACAGGCCATACTATCTTCGGGCAGCGAACGTCCTCGGCGGTTTCTCCGACCCTGTTCTGGGGCCCTGTCGCAAGGTGGACCGCGGGTAGATTCCGATGACCACATGGGAGTCCTGCAGCTCGCACAGACGTAAGTCGCAAGGGGCTTCTGCTGCTCGAGTAGTGAGCGCTTGAAATCGAGGTGAGCAGGCTTTCGCATGCGTCGCATGCGTCGCATGCTCCCGCGATAGTCGAACTGGTGACGACCTGCAGGCGGTCTGTCCATACCTGGTGCGGGAGCGGATCAGGCATATCCTAGGCTCGGGACGCATGGCATTAGTCCGAAGGCGGTGCTCTGGCTATGTGGGTCTGGTTCTGGGTGCCGCAGCGAGATGGCGGCATTCGGACCAATCTGGTGCTCGGGCGCAGATGATCCCAGACCGTGGCTATCGGCAGTCAATCAGATGGATGCCGAAGCGCAGAAACTCGAGGAACGGCTCGCCCTCGACGAGGGGCGCCCGCACGGTTGCAGGCGCCCGGAGTGGCGGTCAGCCCATGCGCTCGGAGGCGTATTCGTTGGGGCTGGCGGGGAAGACGACGGTCTTGTCACCGCTGATGAAGACGCGGCGATGGATATGGGCGTGGATCGCGCGCGCCAGCACCTGGCTTTCCACGTCGCGGCCAAGGCTGACATAGTCGCTGGCGCTCTGGGCGTGGGTGACGCGAACGGTGTCCTGCTCGATGATCGGACCCTCGTCCAGGTCGGCGGTGACGTAGTGGCTGGTCGCTCCGATCAGCTTCACGCCGCGGTCGAAGGCCTGCTTGTAGGGATTGGCGCCCTTGAAGCTTGGCAGGAACGAATGGTGGATGTTGATGATCCGCCCGGACATCTTCTGGCACATCTCGTCCGACAGCACCTGCATGTAGCGCGCCAGCACGATCAGGTCGGCCCCGGCCTCCTGCACGATCCGCATCTGTTCGGCCTCGGCCTTGGCCTTGTTCTCTTTCGTGACCTTGATGCAGTGGAACGGCAGGTCGTGGTTCACGACGACCTTCTGATAGTCCATGTGGTTCGAGATGACGGCGACGATGTCGATCGGCAACGCCCCGATCCGCCAGCGGTAGAGCAGGTCGTTCAGGCAGTGCCCGAAGCGGCTGACCATGATGACGACCTTCATCTTTTCGCTGGGATCGTGGAAGGCGTGGTCGATGTCCGAATCCACCGTCGCGGCCCGGAACTCCTGGTCCAGCTGCTCACGCGTCTTGCCGTCCGAGGCGAAGCTGAGGCGCATGAAGAATCGGTCGTTCTGCAGGTCGGTAAATTGCGAGCTGTCGTGGATGTTGCAGCCCGCCTCCGCGAGGAACGAGGAGATCTGCGCAACGATCCCGGTCCGGACGGGGCAGGAGACAGTCAGGATAAGCTGGGACATGGGCGATTTCCTCATTCGCGGTGCTGTCGGGGGATGGCAGCGGCCGGACCGCCAAAAAGACGGCCCCGGCCAGTGACATAGGCCTAGCGGCTTGGCGGGCGGGAGGCGTGAAGATTTGCGACGCGCGGCCAGCAGCTTTGCGCCAGTGTCGCCGCGTCCGGGGCGGCTGCCGGGCGCCGACAGACCTGAGGCGACGCGAAACTACCGGCGGAACGTCGCACCCGTTCTGCGACGTTGCGGCACTTCGACACATAACCGTCAGACTTCAAGTTGCTTGTCTCGTCCCAGGTCCCCGAGTCAGCCGCAAACTGCATGGAATGAAAAGCCGCAGGGGCCATGTCCCTGTCCGGCCCGGCGCGATCCGCGTCCGGGAAGGAGTGGCGATTTGCTTCATGTCAAAAGCAAGACGGCGTTCATCGACACGGACACCCCTCAGGCAGGCACGACGCCAACTCAGGAGGACGTAAGCTTGACCTATGTGAGCAAGGACGGCGAGGAGGCCGCTCCGCAGACCGACGCGCCACCCCCGGAAAGCGTGATACAGACCGACTACCAAGCGGGGCAGGACAATATCGAAGGACAACTGGGGCCGTTCGATTTCAGCGTTCACAACCCGGTATTCCTTATCTCGGCGCTTTGCGTCATCGCCTTCGTGGCCTTCACGCTGGGCTTCCCGACCCTTGCCGCCGACAGCTTCTCGGCGCTCTTTTCCGGTGCGACGAAGGGTTTCGACTGGTTCTTCATCGGCGCGGCGGACGTCTTCGTCATCCTGTGCCTGGGACTGGTGATCAGCCCCTACGGCAAGATCCGCCTTGGCGGCGCGCAGGCCAGGCCCGACTTCGGCTATGTCAGCTGGTTCTCGATGCTGTTCGCGGCGGGCATGGGCATCGGCCTGATGTTCTATGGCGTCAGCGAACCGCTGAGCCACTTCAGCTCGTCCGCGGGCGGCGTCGTCGCCGGGGCCGAGGGGCTGCGCACGGATTGGGCACCGCTGGCCGCGGCCCCCTCGCAGGCCGAGGCGGTGCGACTGGGCATGGCCGCGACGATCTTCCACTGGGCGCTGCACCCTTGGGCGATCTACGCCGTCATGGGCCTCAGCCTGGCGCTCTTCAGCTATAACAAGGGCCTGCCTTTGACGATTCGTTCGGTCTTCTACCCGATCTTCGGCGAACGGGTCTGGGGCTGGCCGGGCCACGTCATCGACATCCTTGCGGTCTTCGCGACCCTCTTCGGGCTTGCCACGTCGCTTGGCCTGGGCGCGGCGCAGGCGAATGCCGGTTTCAACAAGCTGTTCGGCATGCCGATCGATGCGACCTGGCAGATCGTCATCATCGTCGGGATCACCTCGATCACGCTCTTCTCGGTCGTCCGCGGCCTCGAGGCGGGCGTGAAGCTCATGTCCGAGATCAACATGGTGCTGGCCTTCGGCCTGCTGATGTTCGTGCTGTTCGCGGGTCCGACGCTGCTGCTGCTGACGCAGACGGGCGATTTCCTGGTCGCCTACCTGCAATACCTGCCAGCGCTGTCGAACCCGGTCGGGCGCGACGACGTGAACTTCATGCAGGGCTGGACCTCGTTCTACTGGGCGTGGTGGATCAGCTGGTCGCCGTTCGTGGGCATGTTCATCGCCCGCGTCAGCCGCGGCCGCACCGTGCGCGAGTTCCTGATCTGCGTCCTCTTGATCCCGTCGCTCGTTTGCGTCGCCTGGATGTCGATCTTCGGCGGCGAGGCGATCCACCAGCTGCTGGCCGAGGGCTATACCGCCGCCCGCGACGCCGAACTGCCGCTGCAGCTGTTCGCGATGCTGGACGACCTGCCGATGACGCAGATCACCTCGCTCATCGGGATCGTGCTGGTCATCGTGTTCTTCGTGACCTCGTCCGACTCGGGTTCGCTGGTGATCGACACGATCACCTCGGGCGGCAAGACCGATGCGCCGACCCTGCAGCGCGTCTTCTGGTGCGTCTTCTCGGGCGTGATCGCGGTCGTGCTGCTGCTGTCGGCGGGCGGCCTGACCGCGCTGCAGTCCATGGTCATCTCGACCGGGCTGCCCTTCACTGTGCTGCTGCTCATTATGTGCGTGGCGGTCTGGAAGGGGCTCGCCAGCGAACCGCGCTGAGGGTTCGTCACCAGTGCCCGGCCCCCGCGTCATGCGGGGGCCTTTTTCATGCCGCCTGGCGCAGGGCCTGCGGTGTCTGGCCATAGCGGCGGCGGAACATGCGGCTCAGGTGCGAGCTGTCGCAAAAGCCGCATTCCAGCGCGATCTGGGAAATGGGCCGGTCGCCCGAGACGATCAGGTGATGGGCCAGCGACAGCCGCATGTCGAGGAACGCGGCCTGCGGCGAAGTGCCGAGCGCTGCCTGGAAATGCCGTTCCAGCTGGCGCTTGCTGTGGCCGATCCGCTTGGCGATCTCGGCCACGGTGAAGGGCTGTTCGATGTTCTGCTGCATCATCAGAAGAGCGCGAAGCACCATCGGGTCGCGGGTCTTGAAGTCCATCGTGATGCCGGGCTGCGGCTTGTCGGCCTGCAGCGCCTCATCGATGATCATGATGTGCAGGCTCTTGCTGGCCTGGGCGCGACCGACATGCTTGTCCACCAGATAGGCCGCCAGATGGGCGGAACTGGCCCCGCCCGAGCAGGTCAGCCGGTCGCGATCGACCACGAAGATCTGGTCGGTTACGGGGTTCAGCCCCTCGAACTGTTCCAGAAAATCGGCGTGGTGGAACCAGCTGACGCAGCAGCGATAGCCCTGCAGAAGCCCCGCCTGGTGCAGAAGGAACGCGCCCGTGCAGATGCCCACCAGCGGCACGCCGGCAGCTGCCGCGTCGTGCAGGAACCGGTGATAGCCGGGGGGCAGGACGGCCTCGTCCTCCATCAGGCCGCCGATCACGACGACATAGTCGAATCGCGCCGGATCGCCCAGACGCTCTTTCGGCTGGACGCTGATTCCGCAGCTGGAGGTCACGGCCTCCATCGTGTCCGACAGCACTGTCCAGTTGCACAGGATGGGCCGGCTGCGGTCGCCTTCATCCGCCGCAAGCCGCAGGACATCCACGAAATTCGCAAAGGCGCAGAGCGTGAAGCGCTTGGCCAGGATGAAGCCGACCGACAGGCGGGCCTCGCCCTGCTGCCGGCGGATCGGCCGGGGCATCGAGGGGCGGGCCAGGGCGGGTGCAAGGCTCATGTCGGGGCCTTCGGATGAATGTGTCGGTTTCATGTCGTAGCTCTAATCCCGCGATGACGCAAATGTCCTGTCGCCGATGCCTCCGAAACGGCAAGGTCCAGCCAAGACGAAGCCGCCATCGGCACCGGGCCGACACCCGCCGGACGACAGATCCGCGCGACAGGAACCGGGCCGGGTGCGCCAACCGAACCTGCGCCGCCACAAGGCGCCACCGACAGAGAGGAAGCGACATGAAGATCCTGGTCCCGGTAAAGCGGGTGGTCGATCACAACGTCAAGATCCGCATGAAGGCTGACGGAACCGGCGTCGATCTGGCCAACGCCAAGATGTCGATGAACCCGTTCGACGAGATCGCCGTCGAACAGGCCGTCCGCATGAAAGAGGCCGGCGAGGCATCCGAGGTCGTCGTCATCTCGGTCGGACCCGCTCAGGCGCAGGAGGTCCTGCGGACGGCCCTGGCGATGGGCGCGGACCGCGCCATCCTGGTTCAGGCCGAGGGCCGGGTCGAGCCGCTGGCTGTCGCAAAGATCTTGCAGCGCGTCGCGCAGTCCGAGGAGGCCGGAATGGTCATCCTGGGCAAGCAGGCGATCGACGACGACTGCAACCAGACCGGCCAGATGCTGGCCGCGCTGCTGGGCTGGGGTCAGGCGACCTTCGCCTCGAAGGTCGAGATGTCGGGCGGCAGTGCCCTGGTCACCCGAGAGATCGACGGCGGCCTGCAGCAGATCGAGCTGTCGCTGCCCGCCGTCATCACCGCCGACCTGCGCCTGAACGAGCCCCGCTATGCGTCGCTTCCCAACATCATGAAGGCCAAGAAGAAGCCGCTGGTGCAGCAGACCCCCGAGGATCTGGGCATCGACGTCGCCCCGCGCCTGAACGTCCTGCGAGTCGAGGAACCGGCGGCGCGCGCCAGCGGTATCCGGGTCGGCAGCGTCGCCGAACTGCTCGACAAGCTGAAGACCGAAGCTGCCGTCATCTGATCCAGGGAGACATCGACATGGCCATCCTTCTTTTCGCCGACCACGACAACGCCTCCCTGTCCGAGCACAGCGCCCGCGCGCTGAGCGCCGCGCTGCAGATCGGCGCCGAGGTAGACATCCTGATCGCAGGGCAGGGCGCTGCCCCGGCGGCCGAAGCTGCCGCGGCCCTGACCGGCGTGCGCCGCGTTCTTCTGGCCGAGGACGGTTCGCTGTCCGAACGCCTGGCCGAACCCACGGCCGCGCTGATCGTGCAGCTCGCCGGCGACTACGACACCATCGTCGCCCCGGCGACCAGCAGCGGCAAGAACGTGCTGCCCCGCGTCGCGGCCCTTCTGGACGTGATGCAGCTGTCCGAGGTGACCGAGGTCGTCGCACCCGACACCTTCAAGCGCCCGATCTATGCCGGCAACGCGATCGAGGTCGTGCAATCGGCTGAAGCCGTGCGCGTCGTGACCGTCCGCAGCGCCAGCTTCTCGCCCGCCGCGACCGGCAGCGCCGCGGCGCCTATCGTTGCCATTCAGCCTGCCACGGTGCCGGCCCTTTCCAGCTTCCGCCAGAACCTGCTGTCGGCGAACGACCGCCCCGACCTCTCCTCGGCGCGGATCGTGGTGTCGGGCGGTCGTGCCCTCGGCTCGAAAGAGCGGTTCGAGGCGACGATCAACCCGCTGGCCGACAAGCTGGGCGCCGCCGTCGGTGCCAGCCGTGCCGCCGTCGACGCAGGCTATGCCGCGAACGATTTCCAGGTCGGACAGACCGGCAAGGTTGTCGCGCCGGATCTGTATATCGCCTGCGGGATCTCGGGGGCAATCCAGCACCTGGCCGGGATGAAGGACAGCCGCATCATCGTCGCCATCAACAGCGACGGCGAAGCGCCGATCTTCCAGGTGGCCGATTACGGCATCGTCGGCGACATCTTCGACATCGTGCCCGAGATGGAGCGTGCGCTGTGATGGCCGAAGCCGCCATGCAGCAGCGTCCGGCCACCGCCGCGATCATCGACGGCAAAGCCCATGCCGCAGGGTTGGGCGACCGCATCGCCCATCATGTGCAGGACTTCACCACCCACACCGGACGCGCGCCGGGGCTGGCCGTGGTGCTGGTCGGATCAGACCCCGCCAGCGAGGTCTATGTTCGTAGCAAGGGCCGTATGGCCCGCAAGCTGGGCATGGAAAGCTTCGAGCATGTCCTGCCCGAGACGGTGTCCCAGGCGGACCTGATGGCGCTGGTCGCGCGGCTTAATGCCGATGACGCCGTGGACGGCATCCTGGTGCAGCTGCCCCTGCCGGGCGATCTGGACAGCCTGGCGGTGATCAAGGCGATCGACCCCGCCAAGGACGTGGACGGCCTCCATCCAGAAAACGCGGGCTATCTGGCTTCGGGTCTGCCGGGGCTGGTGTCCTGCACGCCCCTTGGCTGTCTGATGCTGTTGAAGGACAGCTTGGGCAATCTGTCAGGGCTGGACGCCATCGTCGTCGGCCGGTCGATCCTGGTCGGCAAGCCGATGGCGCAGCTGCTGCTGGCGGAAAACTGCACCGTGACCATGGCCCATTCGCGCACCCGCGACCTGGCCGCCAAGGTGGGGCAGGCCGACATCGTCGTGGCGGCCGTCGGCTCGGCCGAGATGATCAAGGGCGACTGGATCAAGGAGGGCGCCACCGTGATCGACGTCGGCACCAGCCGCGTCATTCGCGACGGCGAGAAGCGTCTTGTGGGCGATGTCGATTTCGCATCCGCCAGCCAGCGTGCGCGGGCCATTACGCCGGTGCCGGGCGGGGTCGGGCCGATGACCATCATGACCCTGATGCACAACACGATGCTTGCGGCCTTCCGCCGCGCCGGGCTTCCGTCGCCGATGCTGGACTGAATCGCCGCCCTGCCGTAGGGGCAAAAAGGTGCGACCCGCGCCATCGACCCCGCCGCTTGCGCGGCGGGCCAACAACTCAAAGAACCGGCGCAGACGCCGCGCCATCACAGCCGCAAGGATCAAGAAGATGTCCTCATTTCCGCAGCACGCCCGTGTCGTCATCGTCGGCCTTGGCGGTATCGTGGGTGCCTCGGTCGCCCACCACCTGATCGAGAACGGTTGGGACGACATCGTGGGCATCGACAAGTCCGGTATCCCGACGGATGTCGGCTCGACGGCGCATGCCTCGGACTTCTGCTATGCGACCAGCCATGACCTGCTGTCCTGCTGGACGACCATGTATTCCATGGATTTCTACGAGAAGCTGGGCAACTACAAGCGCATCGGCGGCCTTGAGGTCGCGCGCGTGGGCGATGACGCCCGCATGGCCGAACTGCGCCGCCGCGTCGACAGTGGCAAGGCGTTCGGCACCAATGTCTCCATCATCTCGGCGGCCGAGGCCAAGGAGAAGTTCCCGCTGCTGGAGGAAGACCAGATCCAGGGCGCGCTGTGGGACCCCGACGCGGGCCTCGTGGTGCCGCGCTCGCAGACCGTCGCGGGAAAGCTGGTCGACATGGGCGAGGCTGCAGGCAAGCTGAAGGCTTTCGCCAACACTCCAGCGCTGGAGTTGCTGCACGAGAATGGCCGCATCACCGGGGTGCGCACGACGCGCGGCACGATCATGGCCGATCACGTGGTGGTCTGCGCGGGCCTCTGGGGCCGGCTGATCGCCGAGATGGCGGGCGAGGACCTGCCGGTGATGCCGGTCGATCACCCGCTGACCTTCTTCGGTCCCTATGACGAGTTCGCCGGCACCGGCCTGGAAATCGGGCGCCCGCTGCTGCGCGATCAGGGCAACTCGGCCTACCTGCGCGACACAGGCGATCCCAACACCACCGAGGGCGGCCAGATTGAGTGGGGCTATTACTATGAGAAAGACGTGCGGATGGTCCATCCGCGCGAGCTGCTGGAAAAGCACGAGGCGCGGTTGTCGCCCTCGCAGCGCGACCTGGTGCTGGACGACGTGATCGAGCCCCTTGAACGCGCGATGGAGCTGACGCCGATCCTGGCCGAGCTGGGCTTCAACGAGAGCCACTCGTTCAACGGCCTTCTGCAGACGACGACCGACGGCGGCCCCTCCATGGGCGAAAGCCGCAAGCTGCGCGGCCTGTGGTACGCGGTTGCCATCTGGGTCAAGGACGGCCCCGGCATGGGCAAGCTGATCGCCGACTGGATGACGAAGGGCCGGACCGAGATCGACCATCACGGCATTGATTACGCGCGCTTCAACGACTTCCAGCTGACCGAGGACTACATCTGGGGCCGCTGCGAGGAAACAGCCGCCAAGATCTACAACCCGCCGGTCCACCCGCGCGAGCCCTTCGCCAATGCCCGCGGCATCCGCCGGTCCCCGTTCCACGAGCGGGAAAAAGAGCTGGGCGGCTACTTCATGGAGCTGGGCGGCTGGGAGCGTGCGCATGGCTATGCCGCCAACGAGCATCTGTTGGAGAAATACGCCGACCAGGTCCCGGTGCGCGAGAACGAATGGGACAGCCGCCACTTCTGGCGTGTGTCCAATGCCGAGCAGCTTGAGATGAGCGCCGATTGCGGCATCATCAACCTGTCGCACTTCCACATGACCGACATCGGCGGTCCCGATCACGTCGCGCTGATGGAATGGCTCTGCGCGGCCAAGATCGGCGGCGACGCCAATATCGGCAAGGGCATCTACACCCACATGCTGGACGAAGAGGGCATGGTCCGCGCGGACTTCACCGTCTTCCGCATGGCGGACCGCTGCCGGCTGGTGAACGGGGCCGATGCCGGCCCGCGCGATCTGATCCACATGCGCCGCGTGGCGCAGGACCGCGGTCTTGACGTCACCATCACCGACGTGACCGAGGACTATACCACCATCGGCATCTGGGGTCCGAACGCGCGCGAAAACCTCAAGAAGGTGGTGGCCGATCCGGACGCACTGGATGTGGCGAACTTCCCCTTCGCCGCCATCCGCGAGATCGAGATCGCCGGCCGCAAGGTCATGGCCTTCCGCATCTCTTATGTGGGCGAGCAGGGCTGGGAACTGCACATGCGCTATGACGACGGTCTGGCGGTCTGGGATGCGCTGCGCGGTGCGGGCGTCATGGCGGTGGGGGTTGAAACCTATGCCAACTCGCGCCGGCTTGAAAAGTCGCTGCGCCTGCAGAACGCCGATCTGCTGACCCAGTACAACCTGCTGGAAGCCGACCTGGCCCGTCCCAAGGTCAAGGAGGCCGATTTCTGCGGCAAGGCGAAGCACGTGGAATACCGCGAGCGTGAGCATCAGCCCGCGATGCTCTGCACGCTGGTGATGACCGACAACGTGGACAGCCAGGGCGTCGCCCGCTATCCGGTCGGCACGCTGCCGGTGATGGACCCCGACACGGGCGAGGTGCTGATCGATCAGTTGGGCCGCCGGTCCTATACCACCTCGATCGCCTTTGGTCCCAGCATCGGCAAGAACATCGCGCTGGCCTATCTGCCCTGGGACTACTGCGAGAAGGGCCGCAAGCTGACGGTCAGCTATTTCGACGAGATCTACCCCGTCGAGGTTGCCGGCGTCGGCTACGCCCCCCTCTACGACCCCGAGAACAGCAAGCCCAGAAGCTGATCAACAGTTTAGCTGACGTTAATCCAAGCCATGGCCGTTCTGCGGCCGTGGCTTCACGACATGGGCGTGGGACCCAAAGGTGAATCAGAAGGCGAGCCCCTGCGCGGCGGCTGTCGGTCTGTTCGCTGGTCCTTCCCACCGACGGGCCTTCGTCAGGCCACACCACCCCCCTGAGCGACCAGCCAATCCGCAAGCAGCCGCGCATTTGCCGAGGGCCGGCCGTGGATGCGCAGATAGAACGGATAGGGCGAGGGCAGGGCGTCCGCCACCAGCGGGCAAAGCCGTTCGCTGCGCAGATGCGGGGCGATCAGCGCCTCCCATCCCAGCACCGCACCGATATTGTCCTCGGCCGCCTGCAGCGACACGAGATAGTTGTTCAGCGTGAAGCGCGGCCCGCGCGGCTCGGTCATGCCCAGACGCCGGAACCAGTCGGGCCATGTCGTCCATTCGGGTTCATCCGACCTGGTGTGGATCAGGGGCACCCGCGCCAGATCCTCCAGTGAATGGACCTGGTGGCGTGCCGCGAAGCCAGGCGTACCAAGCGCCAGGATACGGTCCCGCATCAGGACCACCGTCTCGTCTCGGATTTCGGCCGGGTCGCCATAGCGGATGCTGAGATCGACCCCCTCGGGCACCGGCCCGTCCTGCACCACCTGCGACAGCGCCACATCAGGGTGAAGCGCCAGAAAGCCCGCAAGCCGCGGCATCAGCCACAGCGTGCTGACCGCCGTGGTGGCCGCGATCGACACTCCGGACCGGACCGAACGATTGCGGATGCGCCCGACGCTTTCGGCGATTCCTTCCAGCCCGCGCTGCAGGGCGACAAAAAGAAGCGCGCCGGCCTCGGTCAGTTCGACCCCGCGATACTGGCGCAGGAACAGCGGCTGGCCCAGTTCCTCCTCCAGCGCCTTGATGCGGTGGCTGACGGCGGCAGGAGTCACGTTCAACTCTCCTGCCGCGCATTTGAAGCTCAGATGACGGGCAGCGACCTCGAAGCAGGCCAGGTCACCAAGCGGTGGAAGGTCGTAGGGCTTGGGCATGATGTCGCATCCGATGCATGAATTGTCGCACCCACGCGACAGCAGTCCTGAGATTACCTCCTCTAATGTCAGCTGAGAATTTCCCGCATTGTCAAGACACCGTCGCTTGGGCTTCGTGCGGAGAAACCCGCCCCTCAGGAGCCCGCCATGCCAGGCCATCCCCAGTCCTTGTCCGACCTTCTTGCGCAGCACAAACCCGGCCACGGTCTGCCGCAGGCGTTCTATACCTCTGCCGAGGTGTTCGAGCACGACATGGAGACGATCTTCTACCGTGAATGGTTGTTCGCCACGCCCGCAGCCGCGCTGGAGAAGAACGGCAGCTTCCGCCGCATGAAGATCGGCGCCTTCGACGTCATCATCCTGCGCGACAACAAGGGCGAGATCCGCGCCTTCCACAACTCATGCCGGCACCGAGGCTCGGTCATCTGCACCGCCGCGCAAGGCAAGGTGGCGAAGCTGACCTGCCCCTATCACCAGTGGACCTATGGCCTCGACGGCCAACTGGTCTGGGCCCGCGACATGGGCGAGGAGTTCGACCCCTCCCAGCACAGCCTAAAGACTGTGCACTGCCGCACGGTGGCGGGCCTCGTCTACATCTGCCTGGCCGACCAGGCGCCCGACTTCGACACCTTCGCCGGCACCGTCGCGCCCTATCTGGGCGTGCATGACCTGTCGGACGCCAAGATCGCCTTCCAGTCCACCATCGTCGAGAACGGCAACTGGAAGCTGGTCTGGGAAAACAACCGTGAGTGCTATCACTGCGCCGGCAACCATCCCGACCTCTGCCGCACCTATCCCGAGGACCCCTCGATCACCGGCGTCAGCCCCGACGGCACCTTCCCCGAGAAGGTCGAAAGCCACTTCAACCGCCTGGAAGGCGCCGGCGCGCCCTCGCGCTTCAGGATGGGCGAAGACGGGCAGTTCCGCGTCGCACGGATGCCGCTTCTGGACGGGGCCGAAAGCTATACCGTCAGTGGCAAGATTGCCGTCCAGAAGCGCCTGGGCCGGGTGCCCTTCCTCGATGCCGGCACGCTTTTGATGTTCCACTATCCGACGACCTGGAACCACTTCCTGACGGATCATTCGATCACCTTCCGCGTGACCCCGATCAGCCCGATGGAGACCGAGGTCCAGACCACCTGGCTGGTCCACAAGGACGCGGTCGAAGGCGTGGATTATGACCTGAAGAACCTGACCACGGTGTGGGAGCACACGAACGACGAGGATCGCCGCGTGGTCGAGCACAACCAGCAGGGCATCTGTTCGCCCGCCTACCAGCCGGGGCCGTATTCGCCCAAGCATGAGGATGGCGTGATCCAGTTCGTGAACTGGTACCTGGACCGGATGCGCAGCCGGCAGCCCGGCCTGTCCATGGCAGCGGAGTAAAGTACAGATGCTCGACGCCCAGCAACAGGCCGCAACGGCGCGGTGGACCGACGACGAACCCCTCGAATGCGTCTCGATCCTGCCGGAATCGCCCAATGTCGTAACGGTCTGCTTCCAGGCGCCGTCAGGCCGCCCGTTCGAGTTCCTGGCCGGCCAATTCCTCACCCTGGAACTGCCGGTGCCGGGCGGCCCGCTCTATCGCACCTACACGATCTCGTCCTCGCCCTCTCGGCCAAAATCGCTGACAATCACCATCAAGGCGCAGCCCGATTCAATCGGGACGCGCTGGATCATCGACAATGTCCGTCCCGGCACGCGGCTGAAGGTCAAGGGGCCGGCCGGGCGCTTCACCTCGACGCACTTTCCGGCAAAGAAATACCTGTTCATCTCGGCCGGGTCGGGGATCACCCCGATGATGTCTATGACGACCGAGATCTACGACTTGGGCCGGCACTGCGACATCGTCTTCGTGAACTGCGCGCAGCGCCCCTCCGAGATCATCTTCAAGCGCCGCCTGGAACACATGGCCACCCGGATCGAGGGGTTGGACCTGAAATGGGTGGTGCAAGAGGGAGACATCTACCAGCCCTGGACCGGCTACAAGGGCCGCTTCAACCAGCTGATGCTGGGCCTGATGGCACCCGACTATCTTGAACGAGAAGTCTTCTGCTGCGGTCCCGAAGGCTTCATGCAGGCCGTCTCCGAGGCGCTGGCGGGGCTGGGCTTCGACATGGCGCATTACCACCAGGAAAGCTTCGGCGCACCCGAGGCGGGGCAGCTGCCCGTGGTGGAAAGCGGCACCACCGAGGAGGCATTGGCCGAGACCGCGCAGCTGGTCTTTGCCGATTCGGGCATCACGCATGACTGCACCGCCGCCGACACGGTCCTGAACGCCGCCCGCGCCGCCGGCGTCGCCATTCCCTTCGGCTGCAGCATGGGGGTCTGCGGCAGCTGCCGTATCCGCAAGCTGTCGGGCGAGGTGCACATGGTCCATAACGGCGGCATCAGCGACGACGAGGTCGAGGAGGGCTATATCCTTGCCTGCTGCTCGAACCCTCGCGGCACTGTGACGCTCGAAGCCTGAGGCGCCGCGGCGTGGAACGTGACTGGTCGCGGTTGAAGATCGCGGCCGGGAGAGCGGGGCCCGGCCACAGGCCCCGCGCCATGCGGGCCAGCATCAGGCCTGCCGAAGCGAAGGCGACGCCTGCGTCATCCGCAGGCGGGGCCAAATCACCGGCGATGCCCTCATCCGCGTCGGCCTGCTGACGCGCAAGCCGGCGACATCTGGAGGTTAAGGCGTTGATGCACGACGCAGGCCCCGTCCCACCAGACGATCCGCTTCTTGGGCACGTGTGCGGCCACGTTCTGCGCCAGCCGCTTGGCTAGCGTCATGATGACCGAGTCCCCGGGCATCGCCGCTGATCTGCGCGGCATTTGACGAGGTGCAGCAGATGTCCCACGCCGCCTTCACCTCGGCGGTGGTGTTGACATAGCTGACGACGGGGGTGCCGCGATACCGGACGCGCGTCCGTGCAATGCCGTCTGCGGTGAAGCTTTTGGGCCAGCGAACAGCCGGCCTCCATGTCGGGCATCTGGACGGCCTTGGCCGGGTTCAGGATCTTCGAGATCTCGGCCGCAAAATGCACGCCGCGTCGCACGATAGTGTCGGCATCCACGCGCGTCGCCTCGATGGCGAGTTGAAGGCGGTCGCCCGCCAAGTCGGAAATACCGTAATAGATGTCGGGCGCCATTCAATTGTGCGCCAAACCAGCGCTCCGCGTTCCGCCTTCAGCCGGTTGATCGCAGCGACATAGGTATTCCATCCGGGATGATCACATAGACCCTCGCCGGACCACACTTTTCGTTGCAAGATCGATCCTGGGCGAGTTTTGGGACGGGAAGCGAGGATGCTAATCTCTCTTCACAAGCAGGCAACGACCACACCGAAGATCTGGGCCGCGATTCTGGCGAGCACGGAACCGGCCTGGAGGGTGACGGAGCGCTATGGCATCTCGGAGCAGACCGTCTGGAAGTGACGGAACCGGGCCAGCCTGATCCAGATCCTGTTCTCGGTGCGCTCCGAGCGGCAGTTGATGGAGCAGCTGCAGTACAACCTGCTGCTCCGCTGGTTCGTGGGGCTGGGCATCGATGATGCGGCCTGGGTGCCGACGGTTTTCACGAAAAACCGCGACCGGCTGCTGACCACGGAGATGTCGCGCAAGGTGATGGCGGCGATCCTGGCGCACCGTGAAGTCGCGCCGCTTTTGTCGGACGATCACTTCTCGGTCGATGGCACGCTGGTCAAGGCTTGGGCGTCGATGAAGAGCTTTCAGCCGAAGCCCGACGTCACCCCGCCCGATGGCGATGGGCCGGGCGATCCACCCGCACCAGACGCCACCCCCGAGAATGCGCCCGAAGAGACCCAAGCCGCGACCGCCCCGATGCCCCACAACAACCGCCGCAACCGCAACAACGAGGTCGAGGTCCGCGGCGCGAGAAGCGCACCAACGCGACCCATGCCTCGACCAGCGACCCAGAGGCCCGGCTTTACAAGAAGTCGCCCGGCACTGGCGCGATGGCGTGCTTCATGGGCCATACCTTGATGGAAAACCGGCACGGGTCGATCGTTCAAAACGACGGCCAGGCAGAGCGCGAGGCAGCGCTGGACATGATCCAGCGCCATACCCCCGGATCAACCCCTTGTCTGACCCTCGGGGCAGACAAGGGGTTCGACGCGGCCGAGTTCGTGGCCGATCTGCGGCAGGCCTGCGTGACCCCGCATGTCGCGCAGAAATCGCGGCACTCAGCGATCGATGGACGAACCACCCGGCACGACGGCTATGCGCTTTTCGTGAAGCGCCGCAAGCGGATCGAAGAGGCTTTTGGTTAGGCCAAGACTGTCGGCGGCATGGCCCAGACCGTCTGTCGCGCCGTCAAGCGGGGTGCGTTTCCGCTTCATCCTGACAATGGCCGCCAACGACCTCGCCGGCCCCGGCTGTTGGCAGCATGAGCCCGCTATCGGGCTCGGGGAGCGCGTCTCACGCGTGGAGACGACCCGAACAACACTGACGTCCGCCGGTCCGAACAACACGGAAGCCGTTCCAACGCGTCGACACGAACGGTGGGCTGCTAGACCATATTGCGGTTTTCCCGCTTCAGGATGACTCTGTGGCTCGATCTGTGGTTCCCTGGCTGCATGACAGGTGAAGGGATGATACGGGCAGACCGCGTCCCATGGCATTCCGACAGCGCGTCGTGACGTTTGTGGAAAAAGGGAGCTCGTACCGTCCAGCCGCTGCGCGGTTCCGGGTTTTGGTGAAGTTCGTCAACGACATGGTGATCCAGAAGCGCGAGACGGGCAGGTTGGCCCCGCCTGTCCAAGGCCATGGCGGTGGTCATGGAAAATTGGTTGGTGTGGGAGACCGGATCACCGCGCGAATGAAGGCGAAGCCCGATGGAGAGTGTCAGATTTTCTGTGTATGAGTGATCTGGTTCATGCTTCTTCGACAGGAAGCATGCATGACGATCTCCAAGGAACTGCTGGACGAATTGCTGAAGGGCGTAGAGCGCCCTGAGGACCTGCTCGGCGATGCCGGGCTGATGAAAGAGCTGAAGATCAGGCTCATGGAGCGGATGCTGGGGGCCGAGTTGACGGCGCATCTGGGCTATGAAGAGGGCAAAGAAGCTCCATGGGGCCAAGGCAGCCGCCGGAATGGCACTTCGACGAAGGTGCTGAAGGGGCGGGACGGCGAGATGCCGCTGGCTGTGCCCCGCGACCGCGACAGCAGCTTTGGGCCCGGGCTGGTGAAGAAGGGCCAGACCGGGATTGACGGGATGGATGACAAGAGTTCGCCATGCAGGCCGCCACCGAGGCCCATGGCGGACGGGCTCTATGCTGCCGGGCTGACGGTGCGGGACATCCAGGCGCATCTGCTCGATCTCTATGGTCTGAAGATGTCGCCTGACCTGATTAGCCGCGTCACCGATGCGGTCCTGGACGAGGTTCGGGAACGGCAGAGCCGGGCGCTGGAGCGGATGTATCCGATCCGCCGTCGGGAAAATGGGGCCCCGCCCCCATTTCCTGATCCTCCTCCATCTTCGACGCGCTGCGGGTGAAGGTCCGCGACGCAGACAGCCGAACGGTGAAGAACAAGGCCGTGTATGTCGCCCTCGGCGTCACCCGAGACGGCCTGCGCGAGGTTCTGGGCCTGTGGATTGCCGAGAACGAAGGCGCCAAATTCTGGCTGTCGGTGATGAACGAGCTGAAGAACAGGGGCGTCCAGGACATCCTGATCACGGTTGTGAACGGGCTGAAGGGCTTCCCCGAGGCTATCACCGCCGCCTTCCCGCCTGCCATGGTCCTCGCCATGGTCACTCGGACCAGTGGCGTTTCCATGGCTCGATGCATCTGGCGCGCCACAGCCTGAACTTCTGCTCCTGGAAGGACCGCAAGGCTGTGGCCGCCGACCTGCGCCGGATTTACGGCGCCCCGACCGCCGACATGGCCGCCGCCGAACTCGAAGATTTCGAGGAGAAATGGGCCGGGAAATACGCGTCTATCGCTCCGGCGTGGCGTCGAGCTTGGGCGAGGTGATCCCGTTCTTCGCCTTCGATCCGGCGATCCGGCGATCCGGCGATCCGCAAGATCATCTACACCACCAATGCTATGGAAAGTTTGAACCGGGTGATCCGGAAATCGATCAAGACCCGTGGGTCATTCCCGACAGACGAGGCGGCGACCAAGCTGATCTACCTGACCATCCGAAACTACGAGAAGGACGGCCGGAATGTCCGCGAGTGGTTTGCAGTCCGCAATCAGTTCGCCATAACGTTTAGCGAACGCTTCGACGCTTGAGTGTCCCAAACCGCATGGACCGGGCCGGATACACAAAGTTCAGGACACTCTCCGGATCGACCCCGAACGACCTGATGGGCGAACTTGCAGATCATCACGGCATCGCCATTCACCGTGTCTCGGTTCGGCGGTTTTTGCGCGGCCTCGGGCTGACCCACAAAGGGACTTGCAAGCCCTCAAGCAGAAGCGGCCCGAGATCCGGCAGGCACGCCATATCTGGATCACAGGACGCCAACCGTTCATGCGCAGCGCGTTGACGCGCCTCGGCTTCATCGACGAGACGTCGCCGAAGACGAACATGGCCAGGACCACCGGATGGCCATCCAAAAGGCGCGCCTTGTCGACCATGCGACCTTCGGCCACTGCAACACCCGGACCTTCATCGCCGCCCTGCGCCATCACCGGCTGGACGCGCCCTGGGGTGCTCGACGGTGCAATGAACCGCGAACTGTACGAGTTCCATGGCGAAACCCGACCGGCCGTGGCGACCATGAGCGCCGTCGGCGCGTGGTTCTTGGTCTTGCCTCCCTACAGCCCGGATCTGAACCCAATCGAGATCATTCTGGCGTTCACTCGGACCAACGGCGTCCACGCACTCACATTTGCAAAGCTCAAGGCCCTGATCCGAAGAGCCGCCTCGCGAACCTGCGAGGCTCTCTGGTACGCTGACCGGCAGGGCTGCGATCCTTTCAGCGATGAGGACTGCTGCGATCCTCCAGAGCCGCCGGATATGAAGCCGCTCAGATGCAATGCGCTCTAAGGTGTGGGCCGGCCCCCAGCAAGTTTCGTCTGCTGCCGCGCGGCCTGACGGTCCTTGCGCGCCCGCTGCCACGGGGCACCGTAGTCCAGCCACAGCGCCGACACCCACCAGAGGGCGAGGCAGGCCCATAGATCGACCGCCAGCCGCTGCCACGTCGGCTGGTCGGGCGGCGTCATCTGGAACGCATCGCCCAGCACCGACAGCAGCGCGCAGGCGATGAAGGACCACAGGCCGCCGCGCCCGATCTGCTGCATGGCGATGCCGGGGCGGCTGGCCGCCAGCCACTGCATGACGCCCGCCAGCGGGACCGAGACCAGCCAGGCCGCCGCCATGATCGCCAGATAGCGCGTGCCGTCCAGGTTCCACTTGTCGATCTCTCCATAGACCGACTTTAGCGCCTCGCGCAGGGCCAGGGCAGGCTCTCCGATGCGGGCGCCGATGACGATGGCGCAGCCGAAGGCGAACATGCCAAGTGCCAGCACCGTCAGCAGATGCCGCCACGGCCACAGCCGCGTCATCAGCTGCGGACGGAACGCGCCCATCGCGGCGCCGGTGAAGAACAGCATCTGCCAGCCGAACGGGTTGAACAGGAAGCCGCCTGCCGAGCGGTGGTTCGGGATCAGCGCGTTCAGCTGCGGCGCATGCCACCACAGCAGGACCGACCCCACTGCGGCGACCAGCGGCCAGCGCAGCATCAGCGGCATCACGACCACGGCAGATGCGATCAGCACGACATAGACGGCCAGGACGTCGATGATGTTCGGCTGCAGCCAGAAGGTGCCGACTGTCGCCATGAAGCCCAGGGGGTTCGACAGGATCCATACAGCATACTGGTTCCAGATCGCCGTGTGCGGACGCCCGCTGGCCCACAATGCCGCCGATAGCAGCGCCACCAGTACCGCGCCGATGATCATGGCGCGCCACACCTCGAAGGCGCGTCGCGCGAAGCGGGCCTGAGCCGCGCGACGGCCGCTGCGCGCCTCGACGCTGCGCCAGACCATGCCGACCAGGAACCCCGACAGCAGCACGAACAATTCGGAGGCGTCGAAGATAGAAAAATTGGGAAGCGTGATCCCCCGCATGACCGAGATCGGCATGTGGTTGACCATGATGCTGAGCAGCGCGTAGCCGCGCAGCATATCCAGCGCGATAAGTCGGTTCATTCGGGCAGTCTGCTCCAGCGGGTCAGCAGCTGCGGGTCCAGCAGCATCGCGTCGGTTTCAGCGCGGTCGAGGAATTCCAGCGCTTCGCTGCGCGTGGCCGCGTGGCCGATCTTGGCCGCGGCCGTCACGCGCGCCAGGCGCAGCGCCAGCGGCAGGTCGTTGGGCAGGGGCGCCAGCATCCGCATGTGGCGGTCCAGCGCCGCAGGGTCGCTGCCAAGGCGCAGCAGGCCCGCACGGCCGCCGACGGGGTGCGGCAGGCTGCGGGCGATGGCCGCGGCCTCGGTCAGGATGGCGGGGGGCGTCCGCTCCTCGGGGGTGACCAGTAGGCCGCGCAGCCTGGCCCAACGCCCGAAGACAGGGCTTGCCGACAGGCGCGAGGTCAGCGGTGACAGGATCAAGCCCGCCAGAATCGGCGACAGCCAGATCAGCTGCGCGGGCGAGAACGTCGTCAGCACGACCAGCGTCAGCACGCCCAGGGCGACATGCGCCCAGTGGTGGCGCAGCACCGTGCCCCAAGGCGGCATCCGGCCGGCGCGGGTCTGCGCGTCCCAGCCACTGTCGCGGCCCGACAGGATCTCGAAGATCTGGCGCGTCTGGACCAGCATCTGCACCGGGGCGATCAGCGCCGAGAGGACGGTCTCGAACAGGGCGCTGGCGAAGATCCGCACGCGGCCGCCGCTGTTGGCCGCCAGCGGGCGCATCCAGGCGCGGAATGTGGCGATGAACTTGGGCAGCAGCAGCAGTGTCATGGCGGCCACGAACAGCCACAGCATCCGGCGGCTGTCGAAGACCGGCCATTCGGGAAACAGCTGGTAGGCGTTCGGGAAGTATTCGGGCGTTGACAGCAGCACCGTCGCCGACAGCACGAGGCCCACCAGGATCAGCGCCAGCCACAGCGGGCTCATCAGGAAGCCCATGATGCCAATGATGAAATGCGCCCGGCTGACGCCGCGCAGACCGCGGATGCCCAGCAGGCGGCCGTGCTGCAGGTTGCCCTGTGCCCAACGCCGTTCGCGGGCGGCCATGTCCAGAAGCGTGGGCGGGCACCCCTCGAAGCTGCCGCGCAGGTCGTGGTCCAGCCGGACGCCCCAGCCCGCGCGGCAGAGCGCCGCCGCCTCGACGAAGTCGTGGCTGAGGATCGTGCCGCCAAAGGGCGGCTGTCCCGCCAGGCGGGGCAGTCCGCAGGCCTGTGCGAAGGCCTCGACCCTGATGATCGCGTTGTGGCCCCAATAGTTGCCGGTGCTGCCCGACCAGGCCGAGACGCCGCGCGCGATCATTGGGCCATAGACGCGGCTGGCGAACTGGGTCAGGCGGGCAAAGATCGTGTCTCCGCCGACCAGCATCGGGATGGTCTGGATCAGGCCAAGGCGGGGCTCCGCCGCCATGCGGGCCGACAGGGCGCGCACCGTCTCTCCGGACATGACGCTGTCGGCATCCAGCACGACCATCTGGTCGTAGCGACCGCCCCAGTGGCGCAGGAACTGGGCGATGTTGCCGGACTTGCGATCCTCGTTCGTCAAGCGGCGGCGATACCAGATGGTCAGCGGCGACAGGTCGCGCGCCTGATGGATCACCTGCGTCTCGGCGATGGCGATGGCCGGATCGCGGGTGTCGGACAGAACGAAGATCTCGGATCGATCGGCCATGCCGGCCGCCGCCATCTCGCGCGACAGCGCCACCAGAAGGCCGGTGCTGACGGCGACATCCTCGTGATAGATCGGCATGACCACGACGACGCGGGCGTGGTTCGGCCCGTCGGGCGTCAGCAGGCGCGGCGCCAGAAAGCCCGCCAGCACGCTGCAAAAGGAAAATCCGACCCAGGCGAAGGTCGGGACGAACAGGACCAGCAGCGCGATCTGCATCGCCGTCGGATCGGTGCCGAAGGCCGCCAGCATCTGCCAGAAGCCGGTCACGGCCAGGGCCGCCGTGCCGCCGAAGGCGACGAGCCGCGCCATCCAGACGCGCATGTTGTCGTTCCGGCGCCCCGGACCACCCTCGGGCGCACGGCCGAAATCCTGCACCGGCATCGCCAGCGGCGCCGGCGGAGGCACGATCGGCAAGTCGGCTTCGACGCGCAGGGCCTGCGCCATGTCCAGGACGGTGGTCATGCCGTCCAGCGCGTCAGCCAGGTCTCGCTGAGGGCGAGGCCGTCCGGATCGGTCAGCACGGCCTGAAGCTCGGCCAGCTTGGTGTTCCCCGGCTCGAACTCGAAGGCCAGGCGCAGGGCGTTCTGGTCCGGAAGGGGCTTGATGTAGGAATGGACGATCCGGCCCTCGGAGGTGCTGACCTGGAAGTTCGGCAGCGTCTCTCGGAACATCCCGAGGTCGAAGTCGATGATGTAGCTGCGCGTCGTCTCGACGTTGATGGACCGGCCGGACCGGACCTGGCGCACCTTGGCCAGTGGCAGGTCGCTCGGCGGCAGCGCCGCGAAGCTGAGGCGATAGCTGAATTCCCGCCGTTCGCCGCGCGTCAGCACGTCCTTCGGGACCCAATAGCTGACGATGTTGTCGTTGAACTCGTTCTCGACCGGGATCTCGACCAGGCGGACCTCTCCGGCGCCCCAGTCGCCCTCGGGCTCGATCCAAGCCGACGGGCGCAGATGGTACATCGCCTCGGCGTCCTGATAGCTCTCGAAATCGCGTGCCCGCTGGATCAGGCCAAAGCCTTTCGGGTCGCGGTCCATGAAGCTGGAGATCTGCAGGTTTCGCGGCGACATCAGGCCCCGCCACAGGCTCTGCCCCGCACCGGTATGCATCTGCAGCCCGTCGCTGTCGTGGCAGGCGGGGCGGTAATCATCGACGGCGCGGCGCGAGGCCGGGCTGAACCAGAACATCGATGTCAGGGGCGCAAGGCCCGTTTCCCGCAGATCGACGCGTGGGAACAGCGCCAGACGCGTGCGGACCATGGTCACCGCGCCGGGCGTGACGTCGAACTGGAAGGCCGCCGCGACGGACTTGCTGTCAAGGATCGCGTGGATGCGGACGGTATCGGCACCGGGTTCGGGTTCGTGCACCCAGAAATCGGTGAACAGCGGGAATTCCTCCCCATCGGGGCTGCCGGTCTTGATGGCAAGGCCACGCGCCGACAGGCCATAGAGCGTGCCGCGCGCGACGGCGCGGAAATAGCTGGCGCCCTGGAAGACCAGGAACTCGTCCATGACGCCGGGGCGGTTCAGGAAGGTGCGGACGCGAAAGCCCGACCAGCCCATGTTGCCGATGGTCCGAAGGTCGGGGCCGTCAGGGAAGTGCGACGGGTCGAAGTCCAGCAGCGCCGGGTCGAAGGGGATCGGCCGCGCGATGCCGTCTCGCACCAGGTTGATCTGCACCGGCTCATAGAAGATGCTGCCGGGCGACAGCAGGTCGATGCCGAAATCCTTGCTGGCAGCCCAAGGGTCGCGGTCGCGGCGGAAGCGGATTGCCCGATACTGGTCATAGTTCAGGTCGGCGAAGCTTCCGACAAGCTCCGAGACAGGCTGGACATAGACTTGGGTCGCCCGCTCGGCCGCCAGTGCGGCCACCTGCTCGAAGCCGAAGGGTTCAGGCATCGGCGGGCCGAAGCCCTCGGGCTGTGGGGCGGGGGTTTGTGCATTGGCCGGGACCGCCGCAAGCGCTCCACCGGCGGCCAATGCAGTGGCAGCATTGAGAAATTGACGACGCTTCATGTCCGGAGATGTCTCGAGAAAATCCTGTGGAATATACGCGGGCCGCCGCGATGCAGCAAGCGCGCTCACCAACACGTCAGCTTATCGGCCAATATCGGCCGGGCGGGCAAGCGCCGATGCGCGACAAATGCCTATTGTCTTGCCAGCCAGGCAGTCACCGGACCCCGAACCGAGGTCAGGCCCTGCGCCTCGGCCTCGTCGATGACCGCGCGCAGTTCGGACAGCGACACGCGGCGGATCAGGTGCTTGACTGGCCCGATCGACGCGGGCCTCATCGACAGCCGCCGGATGCCGAGGGCCGCGAAGACCAGTGCCTCGATCGGCCGCCCGGCATCCTCGCCGCAGAAGGACAGCGGCACGCGCGCCTCCTCGCAGCGCGCGATGATCTGGCGGAGCATCGCCAGGAACGCCACGTTCAGCGTGTCATAGCGGCGGCGGACGCGTTCGTTCTCCCGGTCGGCGGCGAAGAAGAACTGCTTCAGGTCGTTGCCGCCGATCGACACGAAGTCGCACATCTCGAAGAAGCGCTTGGGGGCGAAGGCCAGTGACGGCGTCTCCAGCATGGCGCCGACGCGGATGTCGCTTGGCATGGGGTGGCCAAGACGCTGTTCGCGCGACAGCTCTTGCATCAGGATGCGGTGGGCATCCTGATATTCGCCGATCTCGGCGATGAAGGGGAACATGACGTGCAGCGGCCGGCCGACCGATGCCCGGATCAGCGCCTGCAGCTGCATCCGCAACACGCCGCGCTTGTCCAGACCCACACGGATCGCGCGCCATCCCATCGCCGGGTTCGGTTCGTCCTGGGGCTTCATGTAGGGCAGGACCTTGTCCGAGCCGATGTCCAGCGTTCGGAAGATCACCGGCTTGCCATGGGCGTTGTCCATGACGCGGGCATATAGCCCCGCAAGCTCGGCCCGGCGGGGGACGTGGCTGCGGATCAGGAATTGCAGCTCGGTCCGGAAGAGGCCGACGCCCTCGGCCCCTGATCCGTCCAGCGAAGGCAGGTCGGCCATCAGCCCGGCGTTCATGTAGAGCTGCACCGTCGCGCCGCAGGTCGCGGTGGCTGGCAGGTTGCGCAGGCTGGCATAGCGGTCCTGCGCCTCGGCCTGCATGGCGATCTTGTCGAGGAAGGCTTTGGCGACGGCCTCCTCGGGGCGCAGGTGGACGACGCCCTGATCGCCATCGACCAGGATCGCGTCGCCGTTCAACGCCTCGGCCGTGATGCGGGTCGCATGGATCACCAGCGGAATCGCCAGCGCCCGCGCGACGATGGCGGCATGGCTGCCGACGGACCCTTCCTCGAGCACCACGCCCTTCAGGCGCCGGCCGTATTCCAGAAGCTCGGCCGGGCCGATGTTGCGCGCGACCAGGATCGGATCGTCGGGCATCGCGGCCCCGGTGTCGATGCCCTGGCCGGTCAGGATGCGCAGCAGGCGGTTCGACAGGTCGTCCAGGTCGTGCAGGCGGTCGCGCAGATAGGGATCGGCGGCCATCTCCAGCCGGGCGCGGGCGGCGGACTGTTCCTTCTCGACCGCAGCCTCGGCCGAAAGGCCAAGACGGATGTCCTCCTCCATGCGCTTCAGCCAGCTGCGCGAGTGGGCGAACATGCGATAGGTTTCCAGGACCGCCGCGTGTTCGCCCTCGCCGTCCATGTCGGCGGCGGCGACCATCGTGTCGACGGTGCTGCGCAGCCTGTCCACGCCATCGTGAAGCCGCGCTAGTTCCTTGTCGGGATCGTCGCCGACAGGGTTGGCGACGACCACGCGCGGCTCGTGCAGCCAGACGCGGCCCTGCGCGGCGCCTTCCTGGCCGGTGGCTCCACGAATCATCAAGGGGAAGCGGTGCGCGGGGGGCATGCTGTCGGACTGGCTGCCCTGGAAGGCGCCCAGCTCGGTCATCTCGGCCAAGACCATCGCGACGACCTCGAGGCCATAGACCTCGTCGTCGGTGAACTGCCGCGCGGCGGCGCATTGCACGACCAGCACGCCCAGACGTTCGCCAACCCGCTGGATCGGCACGCCCAGGAAGGCAGGAAAGACCTCTTCCCCCGTCTCGGGCATGAAGCGGAAGCCGGGCGAGGATGGCGCATCGGCGGTGTTCACGTGGCGGCCGGTGCGGGCCACGCGGCCCACCAATCCCTCGCCAAGGCGCAGCCGCGTCTGGTGGACGGCCTCGGGGCGCAGGCCCTCGGTCGCGCACAGCTCCAGCGTGTCGGCATCGCGGAAGAGGTAGATCGAGCAGACCTCGGTCCCCATCGAATCGGCGATGTGGTGGGTGATCTGGTCAAGCCGGTCCTGGCCTCCGCCAGCGGCGGCCAGGATCTCCTTCAGCCGCCGCAGCAGCTTGCGAGAGTCGCTATCGGTGCGATCCTGCATCGCCTGCCCGCCTTCTGACCTTGCCTCGCCCCCTTCAGGGACCGGACCGGAAGGGCTTACGCCTTTTCCAGCTCGAAGGCATCATGCAGCGCCTGCACGGCCAATTCCATGTATTTCCTGTCGATCAGCACCGAAATCTTGATCTCGGATGTGGCGATGACCTTGATGTTGACGTTCTCGTCCGCCAGCGCCTTGAACATGCGGGCCGCGACGCCGGTGTGGCTGCGCATGCCGATACCGACGACGCTGACCTTGGCGACCTCGGTGTCCACGACCAACTCGTCATAGGCGATGTGCCCGGCCTGGCGCGCATCCTCCATGGCCCGCTTGGCGCGTTCCACCTGGTTGATCGGCACCGAGAAGGTCATGTCGGTCACCGAACCCGGATGATCCTCATAGTCCTTCTCGGAGATGTTCTGGACGATCATGTCCACGTTCACGCCAGCATCCGCCAGCGGCGCGAAGATCGCGGCCGAGATGCCGGGCCGGTCCTCGACCGTCACCAGCGTGATCTTGGCCTCGTCGCGCGAAGAGGCGACGCCGTTGACGACTTTCGATTCCATGATTTCATCCTCATCGCAGATCAGCGTGCCCGAGTTCTGGTCGGTATCCTCGAACGAGGATAGCACCCGCAGCCGCACCTTGTATCGCATCGCCAGCTCCACGGACCGGGTCTGCAGCACCTTCGCGCCAAGCGAAGCCAGCTCCAGCATCTCCTCGAAGGCGATGCGGTCCAGCTTGCGGGCGCGCGAGGTGATGCGCGGGTCGGTGGTATAGACGCCGTCCACGTCGGTATAGATGTCGCAGCGTTCCGCGCCGAAAGCTGCGGCGAAGGCCACGGCGGTGGTATCGGACCCGCCACGGCCGAGCGTCGTGATCCGGCCTTCCGGCGAAAGGCCTTGGAAGCCCGCGACCACCGCCACCTTGAAGCCTTCGGCGAATTTCTGGTCGATGTTCTTCCTGGGAATGTCCACGAAGCGCGCGGCCGAATAGGCGGCGGTGGTGTTGATCGGAACCTGCCAGCCCTGCCAACTGCGCGCGGGTACGCCCATTTCCTGGAGCGTCAGCGCCATCAGGCCGGCGGTCACGTTCTCGCCGGAACTGACGACCGCGTCGTATTCGCGCGCGTCGAACAGCGGAGAGGTCTGTTCGACCCATCCCACCAGTTCGTTCGTCTTGCCGGACATGGCGCTGACGATGACGATGACGTCATAGCCGCGCTCGACCTCGCGCTGCACCTTCAGGGCGGCGTTCTTGATCCGGTCGGGATCGGCGACCGAGGTCCCGCCGAATTTCATCACCAGAAGCGGCATCACGGGCCTCCAGCCAGGGGTTTGGTGTCGGCGGGGCTTCTATGGGCTGCCGCGTCAAAGAGCAAGAGGCCGCAACGGCTTGCGCGCGGTCGGGCTCAGTTGGCTTGGCGGCGGGGGATGAAGGGCAGGGGGGCGATGGGGACGCCATCCTCGATCAGCTTGCGGGCCTCGTCGGGGCGGGCCTCGCCGTGAATGGCGCGGGCCGGGCGGTCGCCGTCATGCATGGCGCGCGCCTCCTCGGCGAAGCGCAGGCCGACATAGTCCGAATTCTCCTCGACCTTGCGGCGCAGTGCCTCCAGCGCGGCCTCGGCCTTGTTGCGCGGGGTGGTCAGGAGGGCGCGCTTCTCGGTCACGGCAGGTGCCATCAGGGCGCGATCGACCTTGGCCGACCCGCATTCCGCACAGGTGACCTGACCCGCATCGCGCATCGTCTCGAACCCGCCGGACGAGCGGAACCAGCCGTCGAAGTCATGTCCCTGTTCGCAGCGCAAGGCATAGCGGATCATCGAAACGCTCCTGTCATCTGCCCTTCATATCGGGCCTGGCGCGGCCCTGCGCAAGATCGTCCAGGCGGGCGACCAGCGCCGCCGGATCGCCCGCGCGCGCCTGCAGCACCTCGCGGGCCTGCCGGCCCATGTCGCGCGCCAGCGTCGGTTTGTCGATCAGCCGGGCCAGCGCGTCCGCGAGCGTATCGGCACTGACCGCCTGCGCCGCGCCCGCCGCCTGAAGCGCATCGAAAGCCTCGATGAAATTGCCGTGATGCGGGCCGCGCAGCAGAGCGCAGCGCCGGGCCGCAGGCTCCCACGGGGTATGGCCGCCATGATCGGTGAGGCTGCCGCCCACCAGGCAGATCCCGGCATCGGCATACCAGCGCGGCATCTCGCCCAGTGTGTCGGCCAGAAGGACCGCGCCATCCGCGGCGCCGGCGGCACCTTGGCTGCGGCGCGCGAAGGACAGGCCGCGGGCGGCGATCAGCGCCGCGATCGCCTCGGCGCGCTGCGGATGGCGGGGCGCAATGATCAGGCGCAGGTCGGGGTGCTTTCCGCGCAGATGCGCGAAGGCGTCGAGGATCGGCGCATCCTCGCCCTCGTGGGTCGAGGCCGCCAGGATGGTCCGGTCGCGCAGCGGGTCGTCGTCGGGCGCCAGTTCGGCGGCAGGCGCCAGCAGCTTCAGATCCAGCCTCGGCAGCAGGGCCCGCGCCGGAAGGCCCAGGGTCAGCAGCCGCGCCTCGCTGGCCTGATCCTGCGCCGACAGCGCGTCAATGCGGCCCAGCATCGGCCCGATGACGCCAGGCAGCCGGCCCCATGTCCCGGCAGAGCGTTCGGACATCCGCGCCCCGATCATCGCCTGTGCCACGCCGCGTTCGGCCAGCCTGCGCGACCGAAGCGGCCAGTATTCGCCCTCGACGGTCAGGGCCAGCTGCGGCTCGGTCGCGGCCAGGAAGCGGTCCAGAGCGCCCGGCAGGTCCAGGGGTGCCAGTCGCGCGGGCAGTCCCCAGCTTTGCGCCAGCGCGCGCCCCGTCTCGCTGTTGGTGGTGACCTGCAGGGGGTGGCGGGCCGCCAGCGCCTCGACGACCACGCGGGCCGAGGTCAGCTCGCCCACGGACGCGGCATGCAGCCAGATCCGTGCACGTCCGGGCCGGTCGCCGCGCACCAGCCGTTCGCTCAGCGCCGCCGAACCCCCCAATCGCGCGCGACAACGCAGCGCGGCCTCGGCAAGGCGGGTCGTGGCTTCATAGAGCATGCGGAAGACACCCTCGCATCGGTTTGTTGGAGGTGGGTACCGGAATCGAACCGGTCTTCACGGATTTGCAATCCGGTGCGTAACCTCTCCGCCAACCCACCGCCGTCGAGAGTGGTGGTGTGATAATTGATCGCCGCGCCGCTTGCAAGACGCGATCCGCCGGATGCCCCGCAGATGCCCCGCCGGACGATGTCCGACGTTGCCGGGGGTGGGAAAACATGGCAATAAGAATGCAAAGAGCTCGAGCAGAGGTTCCCCGAGAATGACCGATTTCGCCGCGCGACGCACGATGATGGTGGACACGCAGGTCCGGCCCGCCGATGTCACCAACCTTCCCGTCATCGAGGCGATGCTGACCATTCCGCGCGAGGATTTCGTGCCGGCCAACCGCCGGTCCGTCGCCTATTCCGGCGAGAACCTCGAGATCGGGCAGGGCCGGGTCATGCTTTCGCCCTGGACGCTGTCGAAGCTGGTCGACCGACTGGACATCCAGCCTGACGAACTGGTCCTGGACCTTGGCTGCGGCTATGGATACTCGGCCGCGGTCATGGCCCGCATGGCCGAGGCGGTCGTCGCCATCGAGGATGACGCCGAACTGGCGCAAGAGGCGGAACGGCGGCTGGCCGATGCGGGGATCTTCAACGTGGCCGTGCTGCAGGCCGCGCTGACCGAAGGCGCCCCCAAGCAGGGTCCCTATGACGTGATCCTGGTCGAGGGCGCCGTCGAGGAGGTGCCCCCCGCCATCATCGGCCAGCTGCGCGAAGGCGGCCGCATCGCCGCGCTGTTCCGCGAAGGCTCGCTGGGCGTCGCGCGGATCGGCACGCTGTCGGGCGGGCATGTGACCTGGCGCTATGCCTTCAACGCCCATGCGCCGATGCTGCCGGGGTTCCAACGCGAACGCGGGTTCTCGCTATGAGCCGGCTGGCGCGCCTGGCCGGCCTGGCCCTTCTGTCGCTGGCCGCGGCGCTGCCGGCGCGCGCCGAATCGTTGGCCGACACGATGGTCGCCGCCTATCGCCATTCCGCGCTGATCGAACAGAACCGCGCCGTCCTGCGCGCCGCGGACGAGGACGTGGCCGCGTCGGTCGCGGCGCTGCGCCCGGTCGTGCAGTGGGTCGCCCGCCACAGCGCGCAGCGGATCGAGGGGGGAAGCACCGTCCGCTCGACCTCGATGGCGCTGAACGCGTCACTGACGCTCTACGACTTCGGCCGGTCTCAGCTGGCCATCGATGGCGCCAAGGAACAGGTGCTGGCCACCCGCCAGGCCCTTGTCGGGGTCGAGCAGGACGTCCTGCTGACTGCGACGCAGGCGTATTTCCAGATCCTCGAGGCGCTGGAGCAGGTTTCGCTGCAGCAGAACTCGGTCGAGGTTCTGGGCCGGACGCGGCAGGCGGCCCAGGACCGGTTCGACGTAGGCGAGATCACCGTGACCGATGTCGCGCTTGCCGATTCGCAGCTGGCCGCCACACGTGCGGCGCTGGCTGCTGCGAACGGCCAGCTCGAAGTCGCCCGAGAGGCTTATCTCGCGATCACCGGACGCCGGGCGGGCACGCTGGACGCCCCGCCGCCGCTGCCCAGCCTGCCGCCGACCGTGGACGAGGCGCGAATGATCGCGCAGCGCAACCACCCCGCAATCCTGCAGGCGCAGCGCCAGACCGCTGCGGCAGAGATCGCCGTGGCGGCCGCCGCCGCCGAGCGGAACCCGATACTGTCGGGGACTGCCGGGATCGGCATCGATCGCGCCCCACGGGCCGTACTGGGCGGCGATTCCAGCAACCAGAACACGGCCTCGGTCGGGCTGGAGCTGAGCCAGACGCTTTATTCTGGGGGCCGGCTCTCGGCGTCGCACCGCCGGGCGATGGCGCAGCGCGACCAGGCGCGGGCGGCGCTGCTGAATACGGCACGCCAGATCAACCAGACGGTGGGTGAGGCCTGGGCCAACATCGCCGTTGCGCGAGCGCAGATCACCGCGCTGGACGAACAGGTCGGGGCGGCGCAGCAGGCCTACGAGGGCGTGCGCGAGGAGGCCCTGCTGGGCGCTCGCACCACGCTGGACGTGCTGGACGCCGAGCAGACGCTGCTCGAGGCGCGGGCGGACCGGGTGACGGCGCAAAGCAACCTGCAGTTAGCTCATTATCAACTTCTTTCGGCTATGGGTCTGTTGACGGTAGAAAACCTGAACCTGGGAATTCCGACCTATGACCCTTCGCAGTACTACAAGGCCGTGCGCAGCGCGCCCTACACCAGCAAGCAGGGCGAAAGCCTGGACCGCGTCCTCCGGGCCATCGGCCGCAACTGACGCCTCGGCGGTGCGCCATGTCTAGGCCGCGCCGCAAACCCCCGCTCGACGATGCCATGCGCCCGGTGCCCGAAAGCTCCCGGGCCGCGCCGGAAGTTGCCCGCATCAACGCGACCCTGCAGGACATCCGCCGCCTGATCGACGACACCCCTGCGACCGTGGTCGAGGAGGACGTCGAGACCTTCCTGTCGCGCCGTTTCGGATCAGGTCCGTTGCCGTTGAGCGATCTTCGCGACGAGCACGTGACCTTCGAGGTGCTTCCACCGATCTCACCCATCGTACCCTATCGCAGCCCGGCCCCGCGCGGGGCATCGCCACATGCCGAACCTGCATCAGTGCCAGCGCCCGAAATGGCGCGATTGACGTTGGGATCGGTAATCGGCGGATGGTGGCAGTGGATCCTGTGGAAGCTGCAGGCCCCCCGCATTCCGACCAGCGCCGAACTTGCTGCCGCCGCTGCCCGCGCGGCGAGGGTCGACACCCAAATTGCCGTCCCTGCGGAACCGGTGTTGCCTGCTGCCCCGCGGGTGGAGCCCGAAACCCCCGCGCCTGCCACGCCCCGCGCCTGCCCGGAAGAGGCTGCCACACGCAGCGTTCAGCGCATGCTGGACGAGGGAACCCTTCGTGACCGCCTCAACGAGATGATCCGTGAGGAGCTTCAGGGTGAGATGGGAGCCCGCTTCTCCAGCAACATCCGCGCCGTCATCCGGCGAGAGGTCGCGACGGCCGTCGACGACCGGCTGTGATGGCCGAGCGTCAGTTCAGCATGCTTTCAGGGTCGACGCTTTCGAACCCGCGGCGGACCTCGAAATGGACGAAGCCGTCATTGCCGGCGGTGCCAATACTTTCCCCTGGCCCGATGCTGTCGCCCTTAACCACGCTGACGTCATCAAGGCCTGCGTAGACCGTCATCAGGTCGCCGTCGTGACGGACGACCACGATCGGGGTTCCGGCGGTGTCACGGGTGATCGCCGCCACCGTGCCGGACCCTGCAGCGTTCACCGGGGTGCCGCTGGGGGCGGCAATGTCGATGCCGTCATTCTCGCCCTTGTCATAGACGCGGATGATCGGACCGTTCACCGGCATCCGCAGCCCTCCGCTCCTCGAGGCGGCAGTCCGGGTCGCGCCAAGGTCGGTGGTGGGCGCGGCGGGTGCGGCTGCCCCGGCCGTGGGCGTTTCCTCGTCCGGCAGGGGGTCTGAGGCCGAGGGCGGCTCTGGTGTCGGGCTGCCGGCGCCGGGGGCCGTCGTGGCCAGCCGATCCGGCCGCTGCCCCGGTTGCGGGACGATCAACCGCTGGCCGACCCTTAGACCCATGTCTCCCGGCAGCCCGTTCCAGGCCGCAAGATCCTGGACTGTCACGCCATAGCGGCGCGCGATGGACCATGCGGTCTCGCCCGAGGCCACGACATGTTCGCGCGGATCTACCGGGGCAGGCGTGCTGGCCGGGGCGCCAGTGGGAGCGACGGTCTCCGGTGCGCCCTGGTTCGCGAAGGGGTCCGTCACGATGGACGCGCCCGGTGTGGCGACGGCGGCCACCTGCTGCGGCAGGACCAGCACCGCCCCCGCCCGCAGCGGCGCATCCGGCGGCAGGGCGTTGTGCGACGCCAGCGCATCCGGCTGCAGGCCAAGCCGCGCCGCCACCGTCGCAGGCGTGTCGCCCGCCTGCGCCACTGCCACCTGGCCCGAGGGGAAGGTGATGACGCCGCGGGCATCTGGCTCGGGTCGCGGTCCGGCCGAGGCCGCCGCGGGGGCCGTGTCCAGCCCGCCCATCAGCCCGCGCAGATCGGGGTCGAAGACGCCGTGGGCCCCGCATCCGGCCAGTGCCAGCAGTGCCGCCAGCGCAACGGCGGTGTCGGGAAAACCTGTTCTCATGGTCCTGTCCTCAGCCTGCCTCTGGACGGCCGGGGGTCATGTCTGGCCCAACCCCTCGACCAGCGGAACGAACCGCACCTGCCGAAGCTCGTCATAGTCGAACCCGTCCTCGGTCCGGGTCACCCGGATCAGCGTCTGTACCGCGTCCGACTGCCCGACAGGCACCACCATGATACCGCCGATCTTCAGCTGTGCCAACAGCGGGCCGGGAGGGTCCTCGGCCGCGGCGGTCACCAGGATTCGGTCGAAGGGCGCCTGGTCCGGCAACCCGCGAGAGCCGTCGGCGACCTGAGCGATGATGTTGTAGAGCCCCAGGTCGCTGAAGATCCTCTCGGCCTCTTGCACCAGCCGGCGGTGCCGGTCGACTGTATAGACGCGCCGGCAAAGTCCCGACAGGATCGCCGCCTGATAGCCCGAGCCGGTGCCCACCTCCAGCACGGTGTCGCGGGCGCCGACCTCCAGCGCCTGCGTCATCAGCCCCACGACCGAGGGCTGGCTGATCGTCTGGCCGCAGGGAATCGGCAGGGGCGTGTCCTCATACGCGCGGTCGGCGAACTGGCCGCGCACGAACAGGCCCCGGTCGATCGCCTCCATCGATTCCAGCACGCGCGGATCGGTGACGCCACGCGACCGCAGCTGGAAGAGGAAGCGCATCTTGCGCTCGGCGGGGCTGTCCTCGTCGCTCATTCGGCTGCCCGTGCGGTCAGGTCGGTGTCGTCCAGCGCCGCGGCAAGATCACGAAGCGAGGCGTGGCAGGTCAGATCGGCCCGCATTGGCGTGACCGAGATGAAGCCGTCGAGGTTTGCGGCCACGTCGGTGCCGTGGCGCGCCGGCGCCTGCTGGGACCCGCCCGACACCCACATGAAGCGCCGCCCGTTGGGCGCGGTATAGGGCACGACGCCGAATCGCGACCCCTGCCGCTTGCCCTGCGGGACGACGCGGACGCCGCGCACGTCGGCTGCCGCAAGCGGCGGAAAGTTCACGTTGTAGAACAGCCGGAAGTCGGCGTCCGACGTCCAGTCGCCGTGGTCCAGCAGCTGCCGGATGACCGTGGCGCCGTGGCGGCGCGCACCTTCGAACGGATCGGCCAGATCGGCCGTCTGCGGGCCGAGGTATTGCGACAGGGCTATGGCGGGCAGGCCCTGCAACGCCGCCTCCATCGCGCCGCCGATGGTGCCGGAATACATCGCGTTCTCGCCGGCATTGTTGCCGCGGTTCACGCCGGACAGCACCAGGTCGGGCGGGGTGTCGGTCATCAGGTCGCCCAGGGCGGCCAGGATGCAGTCGGCGGGGCTGCCTTCGGCGGCATAGCGACGCAGGGCCAGGCGGGCGATCATCGTCGGATGCGAATAGCTGATGCAATGCGCGACACCCGATTGCTCGAATGCGGGGGCGACGGTCCAGACCTCGCCCTCGGGGCCGGCGAGGTCTGTCGCGATCTCGTGCAGGACCTCGAGACCCGGTGCGTTGATGCCGTCGTCATTGGTGATGAGAATGCGCATCAGGCCCCCTTGGTGGATCGCTGCCGCGGCCCCTAAGCGGAAGTCCGCCCTGCACGCGGTCGTGACCTGACTTGCTTAGCTGTGCCCCGGCTTCGCTTCAACCCGTTCATGCCGCCCGATCCGCGTCCAAAGCGGTTTGACGCGGACCCGGTCAGCGTTGCATGCTGGCGGCAACGACACGGGCCGCGCCGAGATGCAAATCTATCTTCCGATCGCCGAGGTTTCGGTCAACGCCTTCACCCTGATGGGACTGGGCGGCATCGTCGGCATCATGAGCGGGCTTTTCGGGGTCGGCGGCGGCTTCCTAATCACGCCGCTTCTGTTCTTCATCGGCATTCCCCCAGCCATCGCGGTGGCCACGGGCGCGAACCAGGTCGTCGCGTCCTCGGTGTCGGGGGTGCTGGCGCACATGAAGCGCCGCACCGTCGACTTCAGGATGGGAGGTGTCCTGTTGGCCGGCGGCCTCGTGGGGTCCGGCCTCGGCATCATCGTCTTCAACCTGCTGCAAAGCATCGGCCAGGTCGAGCTTGTCGTCCAGCTCTGCTATGTCGTCTTCCTGGGGCTGATCGGCGCGATGATGCTGCAGGAAAGCGTCAGGGCGCTGATGCGGTCGCGCAAGGCGACGACGCGGCGGCGGTCGCACCAGCACAGCTGGGCGCACCGGCTGCCGCTGAAGGTCAAGTTCCGCGTCTCGGGGCTCTACATCAGCGTCATCCCGCCGCTTCTGGTAGGGGTCGCGGTGGGCGTCCTGGCGGCGATCATGGGGGTCGGCGGCGGCTTCATCATGGTGCCCGCGATGATTTATCTGCTGGGAATGCCGACCAAGGTGGTTGTCGGAACCTCGCTGTTCCAGATCACCTTCGTGACGGCCTTCACGACGCTGATGCATGCGGTCAGCTACAACACGGTCGACGTAATGCTGGCGGTCCTGCTGATCGTCGGCGGCGTCTTGGGGGCGCAGGTCGGCACGACGCTTGGGGCGCGGCTGCGGGCTGAACAGCTGCGCATCCTTCTGGCGCTGCTGGTGCTGGCGGTCTGCGGGCGGCTGGCGCTGGACCTGTTCCTGCGGCCCGAGGACATCTATTCCATCGCGTCGAGGAACAGCTGATGCGCGCGCTGCTGGTCTGCGCCGTGGTGTTCGGTCCCGTGGGCGCGCTGGCACAGTCGACGATGCCGACGCACCCCGGCGCGGGGCTTCTGCCGCCGCTTGCCGCGCCAGAGCCCTATCCGCTGTTTCCCGACCCCGGCCGCCCCCGCGCGGCGGTGCCGGAAAACGCCACCGCGCCGCCTGAACAGGTGGTCGCGGGACTTTCGGACAGCTCGGTGGCGATCACCACCAGCTTCGACGGGTCCGACATCCTGATCTATGGCGCCATCAAGCGCGAGACCCCGATCCCCGACGAACCCCTGGACGTGATCGTCACCATCGAGGCCCCGTCCGAGCCGCTGACGATCTGGCGCAAGGAGCGTCGTGCGGGCATCTGGATCAACGCGGCCCAGGTCGAGGTCGGGGCCGCTCCCAGCTATTACGCCGTCGCCACGACGGGGCCGCTGGACCAGATCCTGGCGCCAGACTGGGACGACCGCTATCGGATCTCGCTTCCGCTGGCGCTGCGGGCCTTCGCCGGCGCGCCCGACGTGACCGACAGCGTGCCCTTCACCGAGGCGCTGATCCGCATCCGCCAGCAGAACGGCCATTACCGGCTGGACGAGGGGGCCGTTACGCTGGTCGAGGATACGCTGTTCCGCACCGACATCCGCCTGCCCGCCAACCTGGTCGAGGGCGACTACAAGACGCGCATCTTCCTGCTGCGGGACGGGCAGGTCATCGACGCCTATCGCGCCGCGATCGAGGTCCGCAAGGTGGGGCTGGAACGATGGCTCTATCGGCTGGCCTTCGACCAGCCGTTCCTCTACGGGCTGATGTCGCTGGCGGTGGCGGTGGCGGCCGGTTGGGGCGCCTCGGCCGGGTTCCGAAAGCTGCGCCGCGCCTGAACCGCCTGCCGGCCGTCAGCCAGAGATCAGTTCGGCCTGGCGGACGATGACCTCGGCCTGCTTGATCGAGGCGATGTCGACCAGTCGGCCCTTGTAGACGGTCGCCCCGGCGCCTTCGGCCTTGGCCTTCTCCATGGCGCTGAGGATCTCTCGCGCTTCTGCGACGGCTGCTTCGTCGGGCGAGAAGACCTTATTCGCCAGGGCGATCTGGCTGGGATGGATCGCCCATTTGCCGACCATCCCGAGCGTCGCCGAGCGGCGGGCCTGCGCCACGAAGCCTTCGGTGTCGCTGAAATCACCAAAGGGTCCGTCGACTGGAAGCAGCCCATGCGTCCGGCAGGCCGCGACAATGGCGGTCTGGGCCCAGTGCCAGGGATCGGGCCAGTATTTCTGGCCGTCGCGGACCATGTAGTAATTTTCCTGCGTCCCGCCGATGCCGGTGGTTGCCATGCCCATCGATGCGGCGAAATCGGCGGCGCCGAGGCTGATCGCCTGCATCCGGTCAGACGATGCGGCGATCTCCTCGACATGGCAGATGCCGGCCGCGCTTTCGATGATGACCTCGAAGGCCAGGCGCTTGCCGCGGGCCATGGCGGATTCGATGGCGCTGACCAAGGCGTCGACGGCATAGATGTCGGCGGCGCAGCCGGCCTTGGGAATCATGATCTGGTCGAGCCTGTCGCCAGCCTGCTCGACCAGGTCGACGACGTCGCGGTACCAGAAGGGCGTGTCGAGCCCGTTGATGCGCACCGAGAGCGTCTTGTTGCCCCAGTCGACGTCGTCGATGGCCCGGATGATGTTGGCGCGCGCCTGCGCCTTGTCGGCGGGCGCGACCGAATCCTCGAGGTCTAGGTTGATGACGTCGGCGGCCGAGGCCGCCATCTTCTCTAAGAGGGCAGGACGCGAACCCGGACCGAAAAGCTGGCAGCGGTTTAGGCGGGCCGGGGGCAGGGGTTGGGTGCGAAAGCTCATCCGTCGGGTCCAGTTCTTCATTTCTGCGCTCACTATCAGCAATAATGTTGCGCGACTGACGCGGCAACTGTTTTTTCTGCGCCGCGGCATCGGCGGGCGGTTCTTGACGCAGCGCCGCGTTGGGCGCAGGACCGGGCGTGACATGCGACGGCACGGAGGCAGACATGGCGCGGACAGTGTATGTGAACGGCGAATACCTTCCCGAGGATCAGGCGCAGGTGTCGATCTTCGACCGGGGCTTCCTGATGGCGGATGGCGTCTATGAGGTCGTCAGCGTGCTGGACGGCAAGATGATCGACTTCGACGGGCACCTGGTCCGCCTGAAGCGGTCGCTGTCCGAGCTGTCGATCACGAACCCGCTTTCGGACGAGGACTATCTTGCGGCGCATCGGGAGCTGGTCGCCCGAAACGGAATCGGCGACGGCCTGGTCTATCTGCAGGTGACGCGCGGCAACCCCGGCGATCGCGATTTTGCCTATCCCCCGGCGGACACGGTGCCGACGGTCGTGATGTTCACGCAGGCGAAGCCGGGTCTGGCGGACGCGCCTGCAGCGAGGACCGGATGGAAGGTCGTCAGCGTCGAGGACCTCCGCTGGGGCCGTCGCGACATCAAGACCGTGCAGCTTCTTTACCCGTCCATGGCCAAGATGGAGGCGAAGGCGCGGGGGGTGGACGACGCCTGGATGGTCGAGGACGGGAAGGTCACCGAAGGGACTTCGAACAACGCCTATATCGTCAAGGACGGGACCATCGTCACTCGGGAATTGAGCCACGACATCCTGCACGGGATCACCCGCGCCGCGGTGCTGCGCTTTGCCCAGGAAGCGCAGATGAAGGTCGAGGAGCGCGCCTTCACCATCGCCGAGGCGCAGGAGGCTGACGAGGCATTTGTCACCTCGGCCTCGGCGTTCGTGATGCCGGTGGTCGAGATCGACGGCGCGGCGGTCGGCAGCGGGACGGTCGGCCCCGTGGCGAAGCGTCTGCGCGAGATCTATATCGAGGAAAGCCGCAAGCTGGCGGTGTGATTGCGTCCCGCGACGGCCGGGGGGCCGGCCCCCCGGACCCCCCGCTGTCGTCGAGGGCTGCATCAGCGCGCTTTGGCCGGGCCGGGGCTAGAGCGCGCTTTGGGCCAGGACCTGGTCGATCACCGGGGCAAGGCGCTCGGCCCAGAGCGCCTGACCCTCGGCCGAGGTGATAAGGTCGTTGCGGACCTCGATCAGCAGGTTCGGGCGGCCGCGAGCCAGGGCGTGACGGTCGATCGAGTCGCCTTGCAGGTGGCCGTCATAGGGCTGGTTCTCACCCGTGATCCAACCTTCTTCACGGCAGGCGGCGACCATCGGCGGGCCCAGTCGCGCATCGAGGTGGGAGTAGAGGATGCCGATCTGCCAAGGGCGTGGCGGGCGTCCGCGCAGTTGCGGGGTGAAGCTGTGGACGGCGCAGATGCAGCGGTCTTCGTGCCGGTTGGCCAGCGTGGCCAGGGCGCGGTGATAGGGGCGGTGCAGGTGGTCCAGTCGGCGCAGTCGCTCGGCCGCGTCGGCATGCTTGTTCGCCGGGATGACCGTGCCGTCATAGAGGCGCATCAGCAGGGTCGGGTCATCCTCGCCTCGGTTCGGGTCGATCACCAGGCGCGAGAAGTCGGACCCGATCACGGGCGCGTCCAGCAGCGCGGCCAGTCTGCGCACCAGTCCCGCGGCGCCGACGTCATAGGCGATGTGGCGCGCCATGTCGGCGGGCGCGATGCCCAGATCGCCGCCGCCGATCCAGTCGGGAACGCGGTTCGTGGCGTGGTCGCAGGTGATCAGCCAGCGCGAGGGGCGGCTCTCTCCCTCGGACCAGAAGGGGCGGTCGGTCATGGAAAGGTCATCGGTCATGGTGCAGGTTGTGTACGACGCTTGAGGGACAGACGCCAGTTGCCGCCGCGCGGCAATTGCGGCATAGGTAGCGCTAAACGAAAGACGAGGGCAGGATGATGAGACGGCATCGCAATGTGAAGATCGTGGCAACGCTGGGACCGGCATCGTCCTCGAAAAACGTGATCAGGGCCCTGTTCGACGCTGGCGCCGATGTCTTCCGCCTGAACATGAGCCATGGAAGCCATGACGACCACCGCGCCCGCTATGACACCATCCGCGAGATTGAGGCGGAGACCGGCCGGCCCATCGCGATCCTGGCCGACCTGCAGGGGCCGAAGCTGCGCGTCGGGCAGTTCACGGCCGGCGCGCACGAGCTGGACGAGGGTGACCAGTTCCGCTTTGACCTGTCGCCCGAGCTGGGCGACAGCCATCGGGTGCAGCTGCCGCATCCCGAGATCTTCGCCGCGCTGATCGAGGGGTCCGAGCTGCTGGTGAACGACGGCAAGATCCGCCTGCGGGTCGAGAAGTGCGGCCCCGATTTCGCAGATTGCACGGTCACCGTGGGCGGCACGATCAGCGACCGCAAGGGCGTGAACGTGCCCGACGTGGTGCTGCCGCTGGCGGCGCTGTCCGACAAGGATCGCGCCGACCTTGAATTCGCCTGCCAACTGGGCGTCGACTGGCTGGCGCTGTCCTTCGTGCAGCGGGCCGAGGATGTCGAAGAGGCCAAGACCCTGGCCCAGGGCCGTGCGGCGATCCTGTCGAAGATCGAGAAGCCGGCCGCGGTCCGGGCCTTCGACGAGATCCTGAAGGCGTCCGACGGCATCATGGTTGCTCGGGGCGATCTGGGGGTCGAACTGCCGGTGCATTCGGTCCCGCCGATCCAGAAGCGGCTGGTGCGCCTGTGCCGCAGCGCCGCCAAGCCGGTCATCGTGGCGACACAGATGCTGGAGTCGATGATCGACAGCCCGATGCCTACGCGTGCCGAAGTCAGCGACGTCGCCAACGCCATTTACGAAGGCGCAGACGCGGTGATGCTGTCGGCCGAAAGCGCCGCCGGCAGCTATCCCATCGACGCGGTGCGCACGATGGACAGCGTCGCCCGGTCGGTCGAGGCTGACCCGAATTATCGTTCGATCATTGAAGCGGCGCGGAAGGCGTCTCTGTCGTCGGTCCCCGACGCCATCGTGACCGCCGCGCGAGAGATCGCCGAGACCACCGACGTGGCGGCGATCTGCGCGTTTACGCAATCGGGCACCACCGTCGGGCTGGTGGCCCGCGAACGCCCGCGCGTGCCGATCATCGCGCTAAGCCCGATCGAGTCGGTGACCCGCCGCATGGTGCTGACCTGGGGCACGCATTGCGTCATCGTGCCCCGTCTGTCGCGCTTCAAGGAGGCGGTGGTGAACGGCACCCGCGCCGCCCGCGACTATGGCTTCGCGGACGAATCGCGCAAGGTCGTGGTCATGGCGGGCGTGCCGTTCAACGTGGCCGGCACTACCAACATCCTGCGCATTGCCCCCTGCGATGAACGCTTGATTTACGCCACCGACCCGGAATAACCCGGACAGGACGAACAACAAGGTGGCAGTCATGTCCGATCTTCTTCTGGTGCTGGGCGTCCTGCTCTGCGTTCTTTCGGTGGTGGTGGCGGTGGTGCAGCTTTTGCAGACGCGGCCGCCGCGCGCCGCGGCCATCTGCCTGGTGGCCGGCATCGTGGCCCTGTTCGCCGGCGCTGCGCTGAGCCCCGAGCCCTTCGCGCCCGGCGATATCCCGGCCGCCTTCGGGCGGGTGACGGGGCAATACGGCGCCTGACCTCTTGCCATTTTTCCGGGCCGCGCCTATACGGCGCGTTCCGTTCCCGTGCGGCCGGCCGATATGGCATTGCCGAGTCGCGCGTTCACTCTGATGAAGGAGATGAAAATGCCGAAGATGAAGACCAAATCCGCTGCCAAGAAGCGGTTCTCGTTCACGGCCTCGGGCAAGGTAAAGTCCGCCCAGGCCGGCAAGCGCCACGGCATGATCAAGCGCACGACGAAGTTCATTCGCGACGCGCGCGGCACCACCGTCCTGTCGGACGCTGATGCCAAGATCGTCAAGAAATACATGCCCTACAACCGCTGATCCGAGGACTGAACAATGGCACGAGTTAAATCCGGCAAGGTTACCCACGCCCGCCACAAGAAGGTCCTTGATCAAGCCAAGGGCTATTACGGCGCCCGTTCGCGGAACTTCCGCACCGCCACGCAGGCCGTCGACAAGGCGAACCAGTACGCCACCCGCGACCGCAAGGCCCGCAAGCGCAACTTCCGCGCCCTGTGGATCCAGCGGATCAACGCGGCCGTCCGTCTGGTCGACGCCGACATGACCTATTCGCGCTTCATCAACCTGCTGTCGAAAGCCGGCATCGAGGTTGACCGTAAGGTGCTGGCCGACCTGGCCGTGAACGAGCCCGAGGCTTTCGGCGCCATCGTGGCCCAGGCCAAAGCCGCCGCCTGATCGCAATTCCGGTTGCTTCGCGAAGGCCCGTTCCCGCAAGGGGGCGGGCCTTTGTCGCATCCGCCCTCCGGAACCGCCTTCACCGGCCGCGGTTGTGGTCGAGGCAAACCGAAGGAGCTTAGGATGGACGACCAACGCGTGTGGGATTTCGAGAAGGGCCTGTGGCAGACCTCCGAGGAGCGCTATCACGAGCGGGTCGACCCTGAATGTGTCATGGCACTGAGCCACGAGCCGTTCCTGGTGCAGGGCCAGGACGCCATCGACGCCGTCAGCGGCACACCGGACTGGGACGAAGTGTCGTTCTCCGACCAGACCATTTCTCGACCCGAGGAAGGGCTGATCGTCGTCGGCTATCGTGTCAGGGCCGAAAAGGGCGAGACGCGCTTCGACGCCGCCTGCACTTCGGTCTATCGGCGCAAGGCGCACGAGGACTGGAGCGTGGTCCAGCACGCGCAGGTCGCTTTGGGCGCAACCGCCTGAGGGGCGCGGGCCGCGACATCGGGGCGATTGACCGCCGCGCCGCGCGGCCCCAGCCTGGGGTGATCCTGCTAAGTAAAGGTGCCAGATGCCCATGCCGCCGCAAGCCGAGCCAGCCAAGGTGGCGCTGGCCATGCGCCCTCTGGGCATCCTCGGCACGGCCGCGACGGCGCGGCGCAACGTGCTGGAGCTGATTCCGGGGATCGCGACGCGGCAGCCGATCGTGTCTGGCAAGACCGGCTTGCGCTGGCACATGGTCATGGACCCCGAAAGCCTGCGCCGCATCCTGAAAGAGCGCGTCGATGACTATCCGAAGTCGGTCACGACCAAGCTGATCCTGAACCCGGCCATCGGCGACAGCCTGTTCGTGGCCGAGGGCGCGCATTGGCGCTGGCAGCGCCGGGCCGCCGCGCCAGCCTTCGCACAGCGCCATGTCGAGGCATTGGGGCCTGTCATGACCGCCGCCGCCGAGGCGTCGTGCCGCCGGCTGGCGGCGGCGCGGGGGCCGGTGGACGTGTTCGAGGAAACCGTGGCCGCGACCTTTGAAGTCATCTCTGACGTGACATTTTCTGGCGACGGCGTCTTCGACCGCGACGCGGTGCACCAGTCGATCGACGCGTATATCGCGCAGACGGCCAAGCTGTCGCTGATGGACGTGATCGGGCTGCCGGCCTGGTTGCCGCGGCCAGGGCGGCTGTTTTCTGGGGCGGGGATCCGACGCATGAAGTCGATCGCCGACCAGGCCATTGCCGCACGCGCGCAGGCGGCGCAGAAGGACGGCCCCCCGGACCTTCTGGACCTGCTGCTGGACGCGCAGGACCCGGAAACCGGGCGCGCCATGAACCGGGCCGAATTGCGCGACAACCTGCTGACCTTCATTGTGGCGGGGCACGAGACGACGGCGCTGACGCTGGCTTGGGCGCTTTACCTGATGGCCTTCGCCCCCGAGGTGCAAGAGGCCGCGGCGGCAGAGGCGCGCGGCGTACTGCAGGGTCGCGCCGCCACATCGGGAGATGTCGGCGTGCTGCCACTGACGCTGCGGATCGTGAACGAGACGCTGCGCCTTTACCCTCCGGCGGCTTTCCTGTCGCGCACGGCGCAGGCGCCCGATACGCTCTGCGGGCGGCAGGTGCGGCCCGGCGACACGGTGATGATGCCGATCTATGCGCTGCATCGGCACCATCTGCTGTGGGATCGCCCCGATGCCTTCGACCCCGACCGCTTCCTGACCACGCCGGACCGCTATGCCTTCCTGCCCTTCGGCGCAGGGCCGCGCATCTGCATCGGCGCCAGCTTCGCCCTGCAGGAAGCGGTGATCATCCTGGCAACCCTGCTGTCCCGTTTCCGCTTCGACCGCATCGCGGGTCAAAGCCCGCAGCCGCGCATGATCCTGACCCTGCGACCCCATGGCGGAGTCTGGCTGACGGTTCGCCCGCGCGACTAAAGGTTGCGGCTGATCACGTGCCTGTTACAGACTGCGCATGAACAGGCAGCGGAGGGCGCCATGACCGCCATCATCGATTTCCTCAACACGATCTTCTGGGGGTACGTGCTGATCTATGGCCTTCTGGCCGTCGGCATCTACTTCACCGCCAGGCTGGGCATGATCCAGTTCCGCCACTTCGGAGAGATGCTGCGCTGCGTGCGCGGGTCCGGCGTGACCGACCGGGACGGCATCTCGCCGTTCCAGGCGCTGGCGGTGTCGCTGGCCAGCCGCGTCGGCACCGGCAACATTGCGGGCGTCGCGGTGGCGCTGACGCTTGGTGGACCGGGCGCGATCTTCTGGATGTGGATGGTGGCGCTGGTCGGCATGGCCACGGCCTATGCCGAATCGACGCTGGCGCAGCTCTACAAGGTGCATGGCCGCGATGGCATGTATCGGGGCGGGCCGGCCTATTACATCTCGCACGGGCTGGGACTGCCCTGGCTGGGGGCGCTGTTCGCGGTGGCGCTGATCATCGCCTTTGGGCTGGTCTTCAACGCCGTGCAGGCCAATTCTATCGCGCAGGCGGTCGAGGGGTCGTTCGGCCTCAGTGCCGGTCTGGTGGGCCTTGGCGTGGCGCTGCTGTCCGGCGTGATCATCTTCGGCGGCATCCCGCAGATCGCGCGCATCTCTCAGCTGGTCGTCCCGATCATGGCGGGGCTCTATCTTCTGGCGGCGGTCATCATCGTGGTGATGAACGTGACCGAGGTGCCAGGCATCCTGCTGGGCATAGTCCGCTCGGCCTTCGGCCTGCAGGAGGCTGTGGGCGGCGTCACCGGCGGCGTGATGGCGGCGGCCCTGAACGGCATCAAGCGCGGCCTCTTCTCGAACGAGGCCGGCATGGGCTCGGCCCCCAATATCGCAGCGGTGGCCGTGCCGAACCCGCACCACCCGTCATCGCAGGGTTTCGTGCAGGCGCTTGGCGTCTTCATCGACACGATCCTGGTCTGCACGGCCACCGCCGTGATGATCCTGCTGGCGGATGTCATGCCGTCCGATCAGCTGACCGGCGTGAACCTGACGCAGGCGGCGTTGACCGACCACTTCGGCGGTTTCGGGCACATCTTCGTTGCGGTGGCGATCTTCTTCTTCGCCTTCACGTCGATCATCGGCAACTACAGCTATGCCGAAAACTCGCTGGTCTATCTGGGCGCGGGTCCAGCGGGCATCCTGGTGCTGCGGCTGGCGGCGCTGGCGATGGTCATCTGGGGATCGCTTCAGGCGGTGACGACGGTCTTCAACTTTGCCGATGCCAGCATGGGCCTGATGGCCACGATCAACCTGATTGCCATCGTCCTGCTGTCGGGAACGGTTGTAACGCTGACCCGCGACTATCTGCGCCAGCGCAAGGCCGGGCACGAGCCGCGGTTCCACATTGCCGACCATCCGAACCTGTCGAAGGGCGTGGCCTTCGGCATCTGGAAGTGACACCGACGTGCGCGGGGGACAGGCTTTTCCCGCGCGCCTGCCCATGCTAACGCGGGGCCAACTGGAATGAGGCCCCCCGATGGACGATCTGACCCCGCTGCGCCAGCAATGGCTTGACCGCATCAATTCCGCCGCCGACCCCGCCCAGATCGAGGAGGTGCGCCTGGCCGCCCTTGGCAAGAAGGGCGAGATCAGCCTGAAGATGCGCGAACTGGGCAAGATGACGCCCGAGGAGCGCCAGACCACCGGCCGCGTCCTGAACGAGATCCGGGACGAGATCGACGCCGCGCTGCGCGCCCGCAAGCTGTCGCTTGAGGATGCGGCGCTGGACGCGCGGCTGAAGGATGAATGGCTGGACGTGACGCTGCCCGGCCGCCCGCGCCGCCAGGGCATCATCCATCCGATCAGCCAGGTCACCGACGAGATCACCGCAATTTTCGCCGACATGGGCTTTGCCGTGGCCGAGGGTCCGCAGGTCGAAAGCGACTGGTACAATTTCGACGCGCTGAACATCGCGCCCGAACATCCCGCACGGCAGGAGCATGACACCTTCTTCATGCATCGCGCGCCGGGCGACGACCGCCCGCCGCATGTGCTGCGCACGCACACCTCGCCCGTCCAGATCCGCGCCATGCAGGCGCAGGGGGCGCCGATCCGCGTCATCGCGCCGGGCCGCGTCTATCGCATGGACATGGACCAGACGCACACACCGATGTTCCACCAGATCGAGGGGCTGGCCATCGACCGCGACATCAGCATGGCCCAGCTGAAATGGACGCTCGAGGAATTCTGTCGCGCCTTCTTCGAGGTCCCATCGGTCGAGCTGCGCTTCCGCGCGTCCCATTTTCCCTTCACCGAACCCTCGGCCGAGGTGGACATCCGCTGTTCCTGGGAAGGCGGCCAGCTGAAGATCGGCGAGGGCAATTCCTGGCTCGAGATCCTAGGGTCGGGCATGGTCCATCCCAACGTCCTGCGCGATGGCGGCGTCGATCCCGACCAGTGGCAGGGCTTCGCCTTCGGCATGGGCATCGACCGCATCGCGATGCTGAAATACGGCATCCCCGACCTGCGGGCCTTCTTTGAATCCGACCTGCGTTGGCTGCGCCATTACGGTTTCGCGGCGGGCGACGTACCGACGATCGCCGGCGGCCTCAGCCGGTGAGCTTCTGGTCGGGCATCTTCCGCCATCACCGGCGCGACGCCAACGCGGCGACGCGCCGGCTCTATGCACGGGTCGAGCTGGCCCACACCTGCGTCGACTTCGGCGCGGCGGTGTCCTTCCTGATCGGCTCGATCCTGTTCTTCTTCGAAAGCCTGCAGACCCTCGCGACCTGGCTGTTCACCATCGGGTCGGTCCTGTTCCTGATGAAGCCGTCGCTGAAGCTGTGGCGCGAAGTACAGCTTTACCGGATGGGCCAGACAAAGACGCTGGCTGAACGCGCCGAGTGACGCCATAGCCTCGCTCTACAGCGCCTGGTCCGGCCGCATAGGCAGACGGTTCTGTGGCCGATCAGGCCGGAATCGCCGGCGCTGGGCGAAGGTTCATGTCGAAGGCTAGCCGCGCCCTCAGACGCTCCTGATCCTCGCGGATCATGCCGGGGATCAGGAACAGGTCGACGAACGCCCAGATGCCGACCGCCGCCAACGCGATCAGGCCCACACCCAGCACAAGCGTCAGAAGGCCCACGATCCACAGCAGCAGCATCGCAACGCCCGTGCCGGTCTTGCCGAGGTAGAAGCGATGCGCGCCGAAGGCTCCCAGAAACACCAGGAGAAGATAGGCGATGACGGCCGACTTCCCGTCATTGGTGACGCGCTGTTCGATCAGGATCTGCTGTTGGGTATCAAGGGCGTTGTTGCAAAACTCCAGCCTGCCGCGGGATTCACGTGGGCTGGCTGGTAGGGTAAGCGTGTATGCATGAGCAACCCTGAGGCTGTACGCTACCGCACGACGAACTGGAAGTCCTACA